>JBKQWF010000138.1:0-37521 GCA_052139695.1 Limisphaerales bacterium | reverse complement strand
CTCGGGTATCAAAGTCTCGAAGGAAGCTATGCAAGCTGTGCGCCTGACCCCGAACGCATTTCATGGCGAGTGGAACTACACAATATCGCATTAACTGTGACAGTTATTTTTGCGCGGCTCCTAACGGAATAAAGATCTCCGGCGAGCGTCTCGAAGTCCCTCTCGTGGTCTGGCCGACGCCGACATCGGTCTGCTGCAAGATCATAAAAAAACCTGCGAGCTTGGTTTCCGTCGTTGCTACGCTCCTTGCTGGTCGAGCGGGTATACCTTTCGCGCCGGGCGCAGGCTTTGGAGCGGGACGAACCGCCTTCGACCCAAACGGGCTCTTACCTTGGCTTTGCATAGCATTAGAACGCAGCTCCGACTTTGTTTCGCCCGTAATCTGTGCAATCTGCGCCTCCGTTGGAAGTAAGCCCTTCTCGCTCAACTCCTGAATTAGCTCCGGACTAAGCTTCAGCGCCACCCGCTCGCTCTCGTCCGTCCAGGTATTTAGGATGCTCCCAAGCCGGTCAAGAACGGCTTGGTCTTCTACCTCAGTTTTCACAAGCTTCACATGGACGAACGCCTCATAGTTCGTGTAGAGCCCTCCTTCTGTCAGATTTCCTGACCCGATGAAGCACTCGGCGTTTGTGGCATTTTCAAACAAATAAACCTTTGGATGGAAAGTGGATCGCGCGCCCGAATTGTGAAAAATCCATCCCTTTCCCTTTGACCCGAGGGCAAGCAACAGTTCGGTTAAACCTTCCTTGCTGGTCCCAGCATGGTCAATTCCCGCCGAAATCTTGGCGTCTCCGCTTGCAAGGAAATCACCCAACGCAGCCTTGATATGCTTCACCCCCGAGTTCTTTACGAAGGCGACCGCAGCCCGGAATATGGTCCACTTGGAATTGGACAGGTTCTCGATCAACAAGTCTCCCAAGCGTTTTTCATCGTCCGGGTGGTGGATCAATGTGATCATCAACCGAATCGTGCCGTGAGCGGCCCTGACCTTCAAAGCAAAAATGGCCCCCGCCTGTGGCGCATGATGAGACTCCTGCGCATTTACCAGCCGAGAAGCCTGGCTTCACGGGTCCGCTCGCGGCAACGAGCAGCGCCCGATTTACAGTGCTATTTACGGTTGCGCTAATTCCTCGCGCCTGGCTTAGGCTCGCTATAAAAACGAGGGTTCCAATCCCACGGCAGCACCTGGCCGGCGGATTTCGCGCGACCTGTGTAAAAAAAGAATGGGCGGCGCACTGGCAACGCCCCTCGGCGGGCAGGGGACTGCCCGCCCTACCTTGGAATTGACCGACAATTTTAATCGCACCTCGATGCTCCGGCAAAAAATCGCTTTCAATTTTAACCAAATTGTGAGAGAAAAGTCACGGCAATGGGGTTTGCCGTCCCGCCTTGTGGCGGGAGAACCGCCGCGAGATTCTCCAGGCTGATAACTCCTGCCAAACAACGGCTGTCCGCAGGAAGTTTATGCTCAATTATCTGGCTGTTGGTCTGGGCGGTGCCATTGGGACCATCGGGCGTTTCTGGCTGAACGGCGTCATTTCCCGCCGGTTCGGAGAAACTTTTCCCCTGGGCACGCTGGTGATCAATGTGACGGGATCGCTGGCCATCGCCTTTTTTTGGGCCCTGACGTCGCCAGAAGGGCGGCTGATGGTTTCGCCCACGGCACGCACGTTCTTTATGGTGGGAATCTGTGGCGGCTACACCACGTTTTCCTCGTTCAGCCTGCAAACCCTCAACCTGGCCCTGGACGGCGAATGGCTTTACGCGGGGGCCAACATGGTCCTGTCCGTCGGCCTTTGCCTAACGGCGGCCTGGCTGGGTTACGTGGCGGCCCTGAGCATCAAACGATGAAAGGCGATTGAATGCAGATTCCTCACGAGGCGATGCTGCTGCGGATTTTCCTCGGCGAGAGCGACCGCTGGCATCACCAGCCGCTCTACGAGGCCCTTGTGCTCAAGGCGCGCGAGATGCACCTGGCTGGCGCAACGGTGCTGCGCGGGACCATGGGCTTCGGCAAATCGAGCCTTTTGCACACCGCCAAGATTCTCCGCCTCTCCCTGGATTTGCCGCTGGTGATTGAAATCGTGGATTCCGAAGAAAAAATCAATGCCTTCCTCCCCCTGCTCGATGAAATGATGAAAGGCGGCCTGGTCACGCTGGAAAAAGTGCGGGTGGTGCATTACCGGGCCGACGAAACTCCGAAACTTTCCCCCTGAACCGTTCAACCTCAACACTAATCATGAAAATAAGCAAAATTGAAAACATCGCCGCCCTCGAAATCCTCGACTCGCGCGGCAATCCGACCGTCATGGTCACGGTCACCTTGAGCAACCACATCACCGCTTCGGCCTCGGTCCCTTCCGGCGCGTCCACCGGAATTCGCGAAGCGGTCGAACTGCGCGACGGCGACGCCAAACGTTATGGCGGCAAGGGAGTGCTCAAAGCCGTGGCAAACGTCAACAAAGTGATTGCGCCGAAATTGAAGGGCAAATCAGCCTTCGCGCAAAAGGAAATTGATGACTTCATGTGCCAGCTCGATGGCACGCCCACCAAGTCCAAATTGGGCGCCAACGCGCTCTTGGGCGTTTCGCTCGCGGTTTGCCGCGCGGCGGGGATTGCTTCCGGCTTGCCCCCGTATGCCTATATTCGGCAATTGCACGGCGGCAAGGCCAACGCCCCCTATGTGCTGCCCACGCCCATGTGCAACGTCCTGAACGGCGGCGCCCATGCGACCAACAACGTGGATTTCCAGGAATTCATGCTTTTTCCCGTCGGCGCGCCCAGTTTCTCCGAGGCTTTGCGTTATGGCGCGGAAACCTTTCACGTCTTGAAAAAGATTTTGCAGAAACGCGGCCTGGTGACGGCAGTGGGCGATGAAGGCGGTTTTGCGCCGAACCTGAAGACGAACGACGAGGCGGTGGAAGTCATTATCGAGGCCATCGAGCAGGCCGGTTACAAGCCGGGCAAGCAAATCGCCATCGCGCTCGATCCGGCCGCCAGCGAATTCTATGACGCCGGCGGATACGTCTTTAAGAAGTCGGACAAGTCGCGCAAGACACCCGCGGAAATGGTTTCGCTCTTCAAAGATTGGGCCTCGAAATACCCGGTCATCTCCATCGAGGACGGCATGGGCGAAGAGGACGCGGGCGGATGGAAGGCTTTGACCCAAGTGCTGGGAAGCAAAATCCAATTGGTCGGAGACGATGTTTTCGTCACCAACCCCAAGATTTTTGCCGAAGGCATCCGCGACGGCATTGCCAATTCCATTCTCGTCAAACTCAACCAAATCGGCACGGTGTCGGAAACTCTGGAAACGGTGGCGATGGCGCAAAAAGCCGGCTACGGCGCGGTCATTTCGCATCGCTCCGGCGAAACCGAGGACGCCTTCATTGCCGACTTCGCGGTGGGAACGGGCGCCGGGCAGATCAAGACGGGCTCTTTCTGCCGGTCCGAACGCGTCGCCAAGTATAATCGGTTGCTGGCCATCGAACGCGAGTTGGGCAAAAAAGCCCGCTATGCCGGCCCGATCTCTCATGCGAAGAAAAAATGAACGAGACCGTTCATTTTCTTCCTTAACCCATATTCCTCATTCCCGGAGGCGCACGCGAATTGGCAGGACCGAACTGCAATTCTTCCGCGAACGCGCCTCCGGGGCGCCCGGCCGCACGCTGGCTAAACCGCACGGTCCTCGGGATCGGGCTGGCTTCCCTGTGCAGTGATTGGTCGCATGAAGCAGCCACAGCCGTCCTTCCCGCCTTTTTGGCGACCATGGGCACGGCGGCGGCCTGGCTGGGGTTGATCGAAGGGGTTTCCGACGGGCTCGCCAGTCTCGCCAAATTAGGGTCCGGCTTTTACACGGACAAGCTGCCCCGGCGGAAACCAATCGCGGTTGTTGGATACTTGATCACCGCCCTGGGGACGGCGTCGTTTGGATTGGCTGCGACCGCCTGGCACGTGCTGCTGGGCCGCGCTTGCGCCTGGTTCGGACGCGGCGTGCGCACTCCCATCCGCAAGGCGTTGCTCGCCGGATCCGTCACGCGGGAGACTTATGGCCGCGCTTTCGGCTTCGAACGGATGATGGACACGTTGGGGGCCATCGCCGGACCGGCCACGGGGTTCTGGCTGTTGCAGGCGTTGCACCAGCGTTACTCCGCCCTTTTTGCCCTGACACTCGTTCCCGGTTTGACGGCGGCGGCGCTGATCGCATTTTTGGTCCGGGAAAATGAGCGCAAGCCAGTCGCGCACATTTCTTTCGGAGAGCGTTTGCGTTTATTGCCGCCGGCTTATCGCAAAATGCTCCTGGCGGTTGGCTTATTTGGCCTGGGAGACTTTGCCCATACGATGCTGATTCTCCTGGCCACGCAAAGACTCACCCCCAGCCTGGGCGCGACCAAAGCGGCCGCGATCGCGGTGGGGTTATACGTCCTGCACAATATATTTTACGCCGCTTTTGCGGGGATCGGCGGATGGCTGGCGGACCGTTTTCCCAAGCACGGTCTTTTGGCTATGGGCTATCTCCTGGCTGCCGCGATGTCGCTTTGCATTATTCTGCTGCCACCGGGCGCCGGCTCGCTGGCGCTGATCTTTATTCTCGGAGGTACCCACGTCGCGCTCGACGAAACTTTGGAGGATTCCCTCTGCGCTGAATTGGCCGCGGCTGACCATCACGGCATGGCCTTTGGCGCGATGGCCGCCGTCAATGGCCTGGGGGATTTCTTTTCCAGCATCATCGTCGGCGCGCTGTGGACGGCCTTTGGTCCGAGCGCGGCTTTCGCTTACAGCGCGACGCTGGCCTTAAGCGGCGCCGTGCTCATAGCCCAAATCGGGGCGAAAAAGAACCCTTGACAAATTGCGACAGTCGTCGCAACGTTTTGCTACAGTTGTAATCTTATGAGACCCATCCGCATCTCCGACGCCGAATGGCAAGTCATGAACCTTCTCTGGGAACGCTCGCCGCTCACCGGGGGCGAAATCGTTGCCGTCCTTGGCGCCAGGAACATCTGGAAGCCCCGCACCGTCCGCACGCTCATGGACCGGCTTGCCGCCAAGGGCGCCCTCACCGTGCTGGCTGAGGGCAAACGGCGTTTTGCCCCGGCGGTCAGCCAGGAGGTTTGCGTCCGGAGCGAGAGCCGCTCCTTCATCGAACGGGTTTTTGGCGGACGGCCAGCGTCGATGCTTTTGCACGTGATCAAAGACGCCAAGCTGACCCGTGAGGAAATCAACCAGCTCAAGAAAATCCTGTCGGAGAAGCAGAAATGAACGCCTCATTCCATTCTTTTTTTAGCTGGCTCCTGCGCTCGTCCTGGCAGGCAGCCGTGCTCACCATTTTAGTTCTTCTGGCGCAATTCTGCCTGGGCAAACGGCTCGATGGACGCTGGCGGCATCTGCTTTGGTTCATGGTGCTGGCGCGTCTGGTCCTGCCCTGGACTCCGCCTTCTCCCGCCAGTTTATACAACTATGTCCGTTTTGAGCCGGCCCTAGTCGTCCGGCAGGCTGGCCATCCTCCATCCGCTCCAGCAGTCGCCGAAGCCCCGCCAGCGACATCTGTTTCCCGACCAATCACTGCCCGGCCGGAGGCTCAGCCGCGGGTGCCGGCGCCTCACAAGCCACGTTGGCTGCTGCCAGACTGGCCGGTTGTTCTCGCTTGGGTGTGGGGAACAGGCGCAGCGGTTTTGGCGGCGCGTGTTATTTTGCAGAATATCCTGTTCCGGCGCCAATTACGTTCCGCCTCCGCCACGACTGAACAACCAACACTGAGACTTTTCGAGGAGTGCCAGACCGCCATATCCTTTTCATCGCGAGTCGAGTTGCGCGAAACCAGGCTGATTGAAAGCCCGGCGCTCTATGGCTTGTTTCGGCTGCGGCTGTTGCTTCCGCCCAAGTTGTCGGAACGCTTCACTCCCTCCGAACTGCGGCACATTTTCCTGCACGAACTGGGCCACGTGCGCAGGCATGACATGGAAGTTCAGTGGCTGATGACCTGCTTGCAGATCGTGCATTGGTTCAATCCTGTCCTTTGGTTTGGCTTTCGACGAATGGCGGCTGACCGGGAAGTGGCCTGCGACGAGCTGGCTCTTGTGGCCGTGGGCGAAAACGACGGCACGTCTTACGGGCAAACGATCATCAAACTTCTGGAAGCTTCTTCTGGAACGCCCGCTCTGTCCGGTTTGGTCGGAATTCTGGAGGACAAAGGCCAGATCTTCCGGCGCGTGGCCATGATTGCCGCATTTAAGAAAACGCCGCGCTGGTCGTTCGCCGGCTTGGCGGTCGCGGTGGTGCTGGGTTTGGCGACGCTCACGGGCGCGCAAACGGGTGGAACGCGGGGGATCGATCTGCTGCAACAGTCGTATGACCAACTGCATGCTGCCTCCTCGTTCGTCTGTGATGTAACGGACAATATCAAACGGCAAGCCACACCCTATTTCCACCGCACCCTGGCGGATGGCACACAGGAACTGGCCAGTGTGATTTCAACGAACCCACTGCGAGTGGCCATTGAGAACAGGCAAGGGTGTTGGATCGTATCCAAAGACGAGGCCATAAAGATAAACTCCCGGGAATCGCACCAGCCCATCAGGGCCGTTCTCGATCTGGCAAGCAATTATCCCGCGGAGGTCACTGTCAAAATCGAAAGACAAATGGAGGACGGTGTCGATTGCCGGGTTATTGAAGCCGTTTCGTCAGACCGCCTGACACGACAGCTTGCCGATGCTTTTCGCGCGGAGCACAAGGGCTCTTGGGCTTTAAGCCAGGATCCGAAGATGGATATGCTTCAGTTTGTCGCCAAGCGCCGCTTATTTTGGATCGGAGCCGCCGACCAGGTGCTTTATCGTTACAAGGAATACGACGGCAACGGCGATCTATTGACCGATGTCAGCCTCTCCGACCAGCGTTGGAACGAAACGCTCCCGGATGATGTGTTTGCCGTTCCCAAAAATCTGGAGGTTTTCACCCCAGAGGAATTTCAGAAGCATCAGGCTGACCCAAGACGCAAGAATCCAGTGTCCTTCTGGCATTTTGGCGACGACAAGGGAGATTCATCGAAAGAGTCACAATCTCAGACAGATAACCCGTGGCAACGAAAGGATCAGTATGTCCATTAGAAGGAAACCGGGGGCCGGGGCGTTTAGCCTCACCGAGTTGCTCGTCGTAATAACGATTATCGGAATCCTGGCGGCACTGCTCGTGCCTGTGGTTTCGGGCGGCAAAGCCGATGCGCGGCGGACGGTTTGTATTAGCAATCAGAGGCAGCTTTTCACGACCCTAATGATGTATGCCGATAGCGACAGCAAGCAGTCTTTTGGCGGGACGGAAGAACGAAGGAAATATTACCCTTTCGTCGATGAGAATTGGCTGCGGAATTATGGGAAGCTCCCAGTAAATATATTTTTCTGTCCAGCGACGAGGAACGGCAGCCAGGCCACACCCCGGAAGCAGGATGGCAACTACTTCGACCTTCTTTTCCCCGCGGGCTGGGCGCCAGACATCAGTGGCTACAGCTATGATTCACTCCTCTGGTTCGCCGACATGGAAGACGCCTGGAATGGAAACTCTCACAGCTCGCAGAATTCGAGGTTTGTGGAAAAAACCCTCTCGAGCATCCAAAGCTATGCCCATTCCAATGACGCCTTCAGCATGAAGGGCATGCGGTTTGGCCCCGCTCGCATCTGGCTACTCACGGACAATGATGCCGTAACTCATGCGGACAAGTTTTGGCCGGAGACAAATAAAAACCATGGCCCGGCTGGCGACAACACCGCTTTTGCCGACGGTCACGTCGAGTGGATCCCGCGCCGCGATTACGTGTATCAGTATGAAGCCTCACAGGATAACAACAGAACAAGGGCCACGCAGCGCCCGCGTCTTTGAGCGGTCGGTAACCGCCGGGGCGTTTAGCCTCATCGAGTTGCTCGTCGTGATAACGATTATAGCAATCCTGGCCGGACTGCTCGTGCCTGCGATCTCGCGCGGGAAAGCCGACGCAAAGCAGGCAGTTTGCCTGAGCAATCAAGGACAAATGGTTAAGGCCTTGATGATGTACGCCGATAATGACAGCAAACAATCCTTCGGCGGAACGGACGTCAGAAGGCAGTCCTATCCCATGGTGAACGAGAATTGGCTGCGCAACAGTGAGAACCTCTCAGTAAAGATTTTCTTCTGCCCAGCAACAAAAAATGGCGAATTCGCCGCAAACCGTGTCGGAAAAGAAGATAACCAGATATTCTATTATAACCTTCTTGTCCCTGCGGAGGGGGCGAATGCTACCATGGGCTACAGCTATGATCCAATACTTTGGTTCGCCGACATGGAAGATTTCTGGAATGGAAACCGCGACAGCAATAAGAACTCAAGATTTGTGACAAAGACACTGGCGAATATCGTAAACTTTGCCCATGCTAATGAGGCTTTCGGCATGAGGGGAAAGCAGTTTGGAGCGTCTCGCACCTGGCTGCTGACGGATAATGACGACTGGGGCCATGACAATAAGTTTTGGCCGGAACCAAATAATAACCATGGGGCTGCCGGAGCCAATACCGCCTTCGCCGACGGCCACGCCGCGTGGATCCCGCGGCTCAACTACGTATATCAGTATGAAGCCTCGCAGGATAATAACAGAACGAGGGCTACCCCGCGGCCGAACCTCTGAGCGATCAATACTTTCGGCGTAACCGTTCGTGGCCGCTCTGCAATCGCGCGCAGGCGTTGGCCTTTTTCAGAATCTCTTTGTGAGTTTCATAAAATCCGTTACGATAACGGCATGAGCCACGGGAGAGGTCCAATTCCTTTGCATAATCTCAACTCCGCTTTGAGAGCTCATTCTTACATAGCAGTGCTGGCAGCGGCGTCCCTCATGCTCGCTTGCCTTGCCGCCGCGGCGCAAAAGACCGTCTTCGACGAAAATTTTGACGGCGGCTATACGGGTACTTTCAGCACGTCCTCCTTTTCTGGAGGCAGCCCCGCCGCCACCGCGAAAACCGTGCTCAACAGCGGCGGGAATCCCAACGGCTGCTTTGAAGTAACCATGACGACCACCACCGGGAGCGACGTCTTCGCGGGTCAGGCGCAGTTGCAGACAGTTTCCGGGGCGACGGACCCCAATCCGTCTGATTATGTCTTGTCCTTCGATGCTTACGGGAGCCAGGCGGGGAACATCCAACTTCTTATCCAGACGTGGCCGAAGTACTACTTTGGCGGCACGGGGCCGGTGGTCAATGCGACGGTCAACGACCAACTCAGCGCGGCCAATGCGTGGCAAACCTTCAAGCTGAATCTGGGCAGCGTCACTCCCGCCAACCCCACCGGCGGCACCTGGCAGTTGTCCTTTCAAATCAACGCTTCGCAATGGGGCGGGGCGGGGCAGACCGACACGCTGAAGATTGACAATATTATCCTGACGCAACTTCTCAACAACCTCGCGGTCGCGTCCCCTGTCAATCCTTCGGCCTATGGCGCCGGGGTCAGCTTCACCGCCACGGTGTTGAGCAATGGGGCCGCCGCCGGCAATGCTACTGGTCAAGTAGTTTTTTCCTACGCCGGCGGCCCCTTTAGCACCAACACGCTCGACAACGGCACCGCGACGAGCGGCCTGATGACCAATCTGCCGGTGGGCACGAACGTGATCACGGCGGCCTACCTGGGCGGCAATTATCCTGCCGGCACCAATACGGTAAACCAGTTTATCACCGCGCCGTTAAGCCCGGGCCTGGCGCAATCCAATTGCCCGCTTTACACGGACCATCTCGTCAACGGCTTTCAAAACTGGAGTTGGGCAACGGTCAATCTGGAAACCCTCGCCCCGCCGCCTCCTTTGGGCGTCTATTCGGTCAGCGTCAAAGACGCCGGAAGTCAAGCGCTGGCCCTCCACTGCCCCGATCTCAATACCAGCCCGTACGCGAGTCTGAGTTTTTGGATCAACGGAGGTGCTGGCGGGCAAAAAGCGCAAGTTTTCGGTTTGCTGGACGGCGCCCATCAAACGGCTTATCCGTTGGCCGCGTTGCCGGCCAATGCATGGAAGCAAATTACTGTTCCACTCAGCGCGCTCGGCGTGGCTGGCAAGCCGAACTTTTCCGGCATTTGGATTCAGGGCAACACAGGCAAGGCGCAAGCAGCCTTTTACGTGAATGACATTGAATTGGTGGCCGCGCCGCCGCCGGCCATTGTGCATTTGGGGGTGAGCGCGGGACAAGTTCTGGGCACGGTGGATGCGCGCCAATTTGGCCTGAATACGGCGACATGGGACGGCAGCCTGGGCAATCCAACGACGCTGCCATTGCTCGAAGAAAGCGGCTGCATGACTCTGCGCTGGCCGGGCGGCTCCACTTCGGACGACTATCATTGGGCGAGCGACGCAGCCGGAAATGCCACCTTCAGGCACCTTGCCACGAACCTCCACGCCCAGGTGTTTACCACTGTCAACTACGGCACGGGCACGGCCAGCGAAGCCGCCGCCTGGGTGCTCTCGGCCAACAAAACGAACCATTGCGGTTTTCAAAACTGGGAAATTGGCAATGAATGCTATGGCAATTGGGAAACGGACAGCCACACCGTTCCCCACGACCCTTACACTTACGCGACCAATGCCGTAGCTTACCTTCAGCAAATGAAGGCGGCATATCCCGCGGTGCCGATCAAGGTAGGCGTGGTGGTCGTTCCGGGTGAGGGAAGCTATTCGAACAACGCCACCCATTTTGCGGTCAATCCGCGCACGGGAACGACCAATTATGGCTGGACGCCGGTTCTCCTCTCGGAGATGAGCAAGCTGGGGGTCCTGCCGGATTTTGTCATCTATCATCTTTACTGGCAATACACGACCGCGGGACTGGGCTTCTACGCGGGTTCGACGGACGACGATCAAGGTCTGCTCCAGGTCGCGGGCAACCCCTGCCCTTCGAGCTGGACCGATTGGGCAAGCGCGGCCGCGAGTTTGCGGCAGCAGCTCAGCGATTACGCGGGCGCGGCGGGTTCCAACATCGAATTATGTGTGACAGAGAACAACAGCGACGCCGGCGCGATGGGCCGGCAATCGACCGGCCTGGTCAACGCTCTTTATCTGGCCGACAGCACCTGCCAGCTCATGAAAACCCAGTTCCGCTCTTACATCTGGTGGGACTTGCATAATGGCGCCGATACGGGCGGCGATTTCGACCCGACCCTCTATGGCTGGCGAACGAATGGCGATTACGGGATTTTGAATGGCAGCAACGTTCCTTATCCCACGTTTTACGCCGAAAAACTGCTGCAATCCTTTGCCCGTCCGGGCGATGCCGTGCTCACCGCCACGAGCGATAACCTGCTCCTTTCCGCCTACGCCGCGCTCCGGACCAACGGCGCGCTCACCATGCTTGTCATTAATAAAGACATGACGGCCAGCCTGACGGGCGCGATCGCGCTGGCCAGTTTTGTGCCGTGGGCCCCCGCCACGGTTCGATCTTACGGCATCCCGCAGGACCAGGCGGCGCAAACCAACGGCAGCGCTTCCCTGCAAGACATCGCCACAAACGCCTATGCGGTGGCCGGCGCCAGTTTTACTTACGCGTTTCCGCCGCTGTCCTTGACACTCTTCACCTTCGCGCCCGGCGCGGCGACGCTCTCTGTTTTGAGCGTTCAGCCCGGACAGTTGCGACTTTCCCTTCAAGGGCAAGGCGCCACTTACGTCCTGCAACGGTCAACTGACCTGATGACGTGGATCGCCGTTTCGTCCATCGCCCTGGCTGGGAACTCTTCCAGTAACAGCGTCCCAGTCGCGATTGGATCATCATCCGGGTTTTACCGCGCGGTCTGGCCTTGAAAGCCCCCAGCGTCGCGGGAGACCCGGTCAGTATTTCTTGAAAAAGCTTTGAAAAGAAATTCTTTTGATCCCTCACTTTTAAGACTTGAAGTGAAAAACGAATCAAGTCGAATTGAATGCGAACCCGCTCGACTGCCAGTCGTTACGGTCTAAATGAAAGCCTGTCATCAGTGGCTTTGCTCATCAAGCTAGCATCGTGGCATTAGAGTTCGTCACCAGGCATCGGCGGACCGTTTGGCACTTTTGTCATCGCCGCCTCGAATTTCTCGCGGCTGCCGCGCTTTGCGCGCCGCTCGAGCTCGCGAAAATCCTCGAAGGAACGTGTAAATTCTTCCAGCTTCTGCAACGCGAACACGTTGATCGATTGATGGTCGTTTGACGCCAAGTTTTCCAGTTTCTCGTAAACGTCGTCCGGCATGTTCAGTTCAATTGCTTTCATTCGCTTTCGCCTATCAATTTGAGCAGGTCCGCAGGCTTTAGTACTTCGATGCCGAAATCCCTCGCCGTCCGGAGGTGCCGTTCATTAAAAGATACCACAAAGTCACACCCTCCGGCAACAGCCGCTTCCAAAATCGCGTCATCACCTGGATCGGAGGACACTGGACGCCACGAAAACCAGACCACCTGCCGGTGTGACCGCTGATAAACGAGGTCCAGGATGTCCGTGATCTCCTGCGGCGACAATTCGGGCGCATTGCCCGGTCTCCGAGCCACGTCCTCATATTCGTACATCAACGCGGGCGTAATTACGCTCTGCCATCGAGGATGGCCAATAGAGAGCAGCAGCCGGTGCGATGCCCCGGTTTGGGAGCGCATCGCCGCCAAAAGCACGTTGGTGTCCAAGATGACCCGGTAGCGCTTCACATTCAGTCAAGAGAGAGCTTGAGGTTGGATTGTTTCCTTCCAGCCTCCCGTCGTCAATCTATCTTTTCCACGCACGCGTACAGGGAAAGGCATTAGGACACCTCCAAAAAAAAAGGAAGACCTTGACATAGGAAACTAAAAATACTATTCTAGTTTCTCTAGGTTATGATGGAGAGGAAATCGAAAAGGCCGGCTGCAGGAAACTTCGAGGTCAAAGACGCGGTCCGTTGGCGCATTGTCGAGGACGCGAGCCGCCATTTTTTCACCCATGGTTTTCGCGGCGTGACGATGGATGATTTGGCGCAGGAATTGGGGATGAGCAAAAAGACGCTTTACGCCCACTTCGACACCAAACTGCAACTGCTGGACGCCGTCATTGAAAACAAATTCCGGCGCGTGCGCGAAGATTTTGACCGCATCCTGAAGGGGCGGCGGGAGTTTCCGGAAATGTTGCGCGAGTTTTTGGATTGCGTCCAGCGCCACACCTCGGCCATCCAGCCGCCGTTTCTGCGCGACATGCGGCAGGAAGGGCCGGAAGTATTCCAAAAAATCGAGCGCCTGCGGCGCGCGAGCATCGAGCAATACTTCGGCCAACTCATGCGCATCGGCCGCGAAGCCGGGTTCATCCGCAACGATATTCCCGCCCACATCATTATCGAAATCCTGCTGGCGGCGGTGCGGGGCATCGTCCACCCGGCGCGCCTCGAAGAACTGGGGCTTACCCCGAGAAGCGCGTGCGGGCTCATTACCAAAGTCGTCCTGGAAGGGGCCATCGCCCCCGCCGGCCGGTCCCATTTAAAACCTTCTTCTTCCCCATGAAACATTTCTTTTTGACAACTGTCCTGCTTCCATTGTTAGGTTTGACTTCCTGCGCGCCCGCTCCGCCCGGCCGCGTCCAAGGCTACATCGAAGGCGAGTTTGTCTATGTGGCTTCCGCGCAGGCCGGCGCCCTGCGCCAGCTCCTGGTCAGCCGCGGCGACGTGGTCAAAGCCGGCGACCTCTTGTTTGCCTTGGACAGTTCGCCGGAAAAGGACGACCTCGACCAGGCGCGGCGCCGCCTGAGCGAAGCCCGCGCCAGCCTGGCCGACGCACGCAAAGGCAAGCGAGAGCCGGAAATCCGTTCGTTGGAAGCGCAAATTGCCCAAGCGCGCGCCGCGCTGGCCTACAGCACCGCCGAATTAGAGCGCCAGGAGAAGCTCAACAAAGTCCAGGGAGCCGGCGCCGCGCAGGACCTGGAAAAGGCCCGCTCGGCTCGCGATCAGGACGCCGCGCGTTTGACCCAAATGGAGTCCGATTTGGAGACGGCGCGTTTGGGGGCGCGCGAGGATCTTGTCGCGGCGATGGAGGCGAATGTCAGCGCCTTGGAAGCGGCCGAAGCCCGCTCGCAGTGGGGACTTGAGCAGAAGAGCCAGGCCGCCCCGCGGGCGGGAACAATATTTGACACTCTCTACCGTCCCGGCGAATGGGTGGAGCCGGGACGTCCGGTAGTGGCGCTCCTTCCGCCGGAAAACATCAAACTCCGGGCCTTCGTCCCGGAAGGGGTCGTTGGCGCGCTGCACCAGGGCGACCCGGTCAGCGTCACCATCGATGGCGTGGCCGGCACGTTCAACGGCAAAATTAGTTTCATTTCGCCCCAGGCCGAATACACCCCGCCGGTGATTTACAGCAATGAGAGCCGCGAAAAACTGGCCTTTATGATCGAGGCGGTTTTCGATCCGAAAGCAGCCGCTCAATTGCATCCCGGCCAGCCGGCGGACGTTCAACTGCGCTTGTAATCGTGCCGGAAGAATACTCCATCGATGTCGAGGGCATGACCAAACGGTTTGGCGCCCGGACCGCGGTTGACCATGTTGATTTGCGCGTGAAAACGGGCGAAATCTGCGGCTTTCTCGGCCCGAACGGCAGCGGCAAGACGACTTTCATTCGCATGTTGTGCGGTTTATTGCGGGCCGACGAAGGCAGCGGCCGCTGCCTCGGGCTGGATGTCGTCGCGGAGAGCGAATCCATCAAACGCCAGGTCGGGTACATGACGCAGCGCTTCAGCTTCTGGGAAGACTTGACCATTCAGGAGAACCTCGACTTTGTGGCGCGGTTATATTCGCTGCCCAATCGCCGAGAGGCGGTGCGGCAAAGCCTCGAACGCCTCGGCCTGCAAGACGCCCGCGACCAATTGGCGGGCCAGCTTTCCGGCGGCTGGAAACAGCGCCTGGCGCTGGCCGCCTGTTTGATTCACGAACCCAAACTGTTGCTCCTGGATGAACCGACGGCGGGCGTTGATCCCAAGGCGCGGCGCGATTTCTGGGAGGAAATCCATCGCCTGGCTTCGCGCGGCCTGACCTTTCTCATCGCCACCCATTACATGGACGAAGCGGAACGATGCCATCGCCTGGCCTTCATCATGAAGGGCCGCCTCCTGGCGCGCGGCACGGCGGCGGAAGTCATTCAGGAAGGCCATCTCACCACCTGGGCGGTGAAAGGACCCAATTTATTTGACTTGACAAACAAGCTGACCGGACGCCCCGGGGTGGAGCAAGCAGTGCCTTTCGGGGACACCCTGCACGTCAGCGGCTCTGACGCCGGAGCGCTCGAAGCCGCGATCGCGCCGTTCCGCGTTTCGCCCTACCAATGGCACGCCGCCGAGTCGGGACTTGAGGACATTTTCATTCACCTCATGGAAAAAACACATACGGAGGATTCCGGCTCATGAGAAAATGGCGCGAGTTTTCTCTGGCCCGATTTTGGGCGATTGTGGCGAAGGAATTCATTCAAATGCGCCGGGACCGTGTGACGTTCGCCATGATGATCGGCATTCCGCTGCTGCAAGTGGTGCTCTTTGGCTACGCCATCAACGCCGACCCCAAGCACCTGCCGGCCGCCGTTATCCTGGCCGATGACGGGCCACAAGGCCGCTCCCTCCTCTACGGCCTGAAAAACAGCAGCTACTTCGATTTCACGCGGAAATACCAAACGGAAGAGGAAGGCCGCCAGGCACTCGCCGCCGGGGACGTCCAGTTTGTCATTAATATTCCTGCGAATTTCAGCCGGGATTTGCTCCGTGGAAAACGCCCGGCCATTCTGGTGGAGGCGGATGCCACGGATCCCGGCACGACGGGCAACGCCCTGGCGTCGCTGCCCACGATTCTCAACAGTGCCTTGCAAAACGATCTCAAAGGCCCGCTGGCTTTTCTGGCAGCGACAGACCCTCCCATTGACCTGCGCATCCATGCGCTCTACAACCCGGAAGCGATCACGCAGTACAATATCGTGCCCGGCTTGACCGGCGTGATCCTCACCTTGACCATGGTGCTGATCACGGGGCTGGCCATCACGCGCGAGCGCGAAACCGGCACCATGGAAAACCTCCTCTCGATGCCGGCGCGTCCGCTGGAGGTGCTGACGGGCAAAATCGTGCCTTACATTCTGGTGGGCTACATGCAAATCGGCATTTTGCTCTTGACCGCGCGGTTTTTATTTCGTGTGCCGATGATTGGCAGCGTGCCGCTATTGCTGGCGGTGGCGCTGGTTTTTATCGCCGCCAATCTCGCCATGGGCGTGACCTTCTCCACCATCGCTTCCAACCAGCGCGAAGCCGTGCAGATGGGAATCTTTTTCTTCCTTCCCAACATCCTGCTTTCGGGTTTTGCCTTTCCTTTTCGCGGCATGCCGGTCTGGGCCCAGGACATTTCGGAAATCCTGCCTTTGACCCACTTCCTGCGGATTGTCCGCGGCATTCTTCTCAAAGGCAACGGGGTGAAAGAAACGCTGCCGGAACTTTGGCCCATTGCTCTTTTCGCGGCGGTGGTTCTGGCCATCGGCGTCAAACGGTACCGCCAAACGTTGGACTAATACTTGTGCAACTCATTCGACACCTTCTCTGCAGCGCTCCGTCAGCGCTGCTCTTCTGCTCATGCGCGGTTGGACCGGATTACCAGAAACCGGACACTTCTGCACTGACTCCGGCGCAATGGAGCTGGACGCCCGCCGCGCCGCGCGACGCCGCGCCGAAAGGCCCGTGGTGGGACCTTTTCCACGATTCAACCTTGAGCGAACTTGAAACCGGCGCGCTGGCCGGCAGCCAGACCTTGCGCGCCGCCGTCGCTCGGGTCGATCAAGCCCGCGCCACCGCCCGCTCGGCACGCGGCCAGTTTTTCCCGCGGCTTTCGCTGGACCCCTCCTACGAGCATCAGCAAACCTCCGGCCATCTTCCCACGCCCATTCCGTTTCACATTCCGCAGGCCCAGTTCGATTCCTTCAGCGTGCTCCTGGATTTGAGCTACGAGGTGGATTTGTGGGGCCGGGTGCGGCGGGGATTCGAGAGCGCGCGGGCCGGCGCCCAAGCCAGCGCCGCGGACTATCAATCCGTTCTCTTGACGATGACCTCTGACGTGGCCATCGACTATTTCCTCGTCTGTTCCCTCGATGGCGAAATCGCGGCCTTGCGCGACACCGTGGCCGCGCGCGGCGACTCGGCCCGCTTATTGCGCGCCCAATTCAAGACCGGGGCCATCGCGGAATTGGACGCGGTTCAGGCCGAGACGGAGTTGGCCTCCGCGCAAGCCGATTTGGCCGACGCCATTCGTCGGCGGGCTGAGACCCTGCACGCCCTCGCCTTGCTGTGCGGCTGTCGGGCCACCGCATTTTCCTTGCCGGAGCGCCCGCTGCCGGGTCCTCCGCCAGAGGTTCCCGCCGGCTTGCCCGCCAGCGTGCTGGAACGGCGTCCGGACGTGGCTTCGGCGGAGCGCACCCTGGTTTCCCGCAACGCGCAAATCGGCGTCGCCCAAGCCGCTTACTTCCCGGCGATTAGTTTAACCGGCCAGGGCGGTTATCTGAGCGCTTCGGCGGACGAGCTTTTCACGGGCGACAGCCGGGTCTGGTCGATTGGCCCCAGCGTCAGTTTGCCTCTTTTCACCGGCGGACGAACCAAGGCGCAAGTCGGACAAGCGCGCGCCTCCTACGCTGAAGCGGTGGCAGACTACCGGCAGACCATCCTCACTGCCGTCAAAGAGGTCGAAGATTCACTGACGCAGATTCAGAGCCGCAAAGAACAGGCGGCCGCGGTGGATCGCGCGGTCGATTCCGCGCGTCGCCAAATGGAACTGGCCAAGGCGCGTTACAGCGCGGGCGCCAGCACTTATTTGCCGGTGGCGGATGCCGCGCGAACTTTTCGCCAGAAACAAGTGGAGCAGGCGCAATTGCGCGGCGAGCGTTACGCCGCCAGCGTGCGTTTGATCAAGGCCCTGGGAGGGGGCTGGGGAACCAATGCGCAATACAGCAGCAAATCGCACCCCAATTAGGCTTGGCAATATAACTTTAAAGCGTTAATTAACATGCACGAACTTTCCATCATGGTGGAAGCGCTCCGCCTGGCGGAGGAAGCGGCGCAGGCCGCCAAGGCGCAACGCATCGTTGCCGTGAAATTGCGCGTTGGACGATTAAGCGGGGTCGTGCCGGAGGCGATGGAGTTTGCCTGGGACGCGGTGCGCCGCGGGACGATGGCGGAAAACGCCGTGTTGGAAATTGAATCCGTTCCCGCGGTTTGCTGGTGCGCCCATTGCCAAAGCGAGTTTGAGAGTCCTGACTTTTTTAACGAATGTCCGAAATGCCGCCACGGGGGCGGGGAATTGCGCCGGGGGCGTGAACTCGAAATCGTCAACATCGAGGTCGAATAATGTGCAAAGAATGCGGATGCGGTTTGGCCGGTGAGGCGAGCAGCCCCCAAGGGCATGATCACTCGCACGAGCACCCCAGCCATGAGGACCACCATGAGCATGGCGTTTCCGCTTTGGCCCTGGGCCGCTCGCTCTTGGAAAAAAACGATCGGCTGGCCGAGCGGAATCGCGGGTTTTTCCACGCTAAACAATTGCTCGTCCTGAACGTCGTCTCTTCTCCTGGCTCGGGCAAGACGACCTTCCTCCGCGAGACAGCGTTGCAGCTCGCTGGAAAATTACGCGTTGGCGTCATCGTCGGCGACCTGGCCACGGATAACGACGCCGCCGCTTTGCGCGGCGCCGGAATTCCTGTGGTGCAAATCACCACCGGCACGGTCTGCCATCTGGACGCGGAAATGGTTTCCAAGGCGGCTTTGCAGTTGGATCTCAACCAATTGGATGTGCTCTTCATTGAGAACGTAGGCAATCTGGTTTGTCCGTCCGACTATGATCTGGGAGAGGATCTGCGGGTGGTGCTGCTTTCCACCACCGAAGGCGAAGACAAACCGCTCAAATATCCGCCTCTCTTTCACTCGGCGCACGTTGCGATCGTCACCAAAATGGACCTGGCCTCGCCGGCGGGATTTGATCGCAACAAGGCGTTGAGCAATCTGCGGCGAATCAGTCATCACGCCCGGATTTTCGAAGTCTCGGCTAAAACCGGCGAAGGGATGGAAGTTTGGCGGGACTTTTTGTTGAGCCAGAGGGAGCAAACCGTTCCGAAACATACTTAGTAAGACTCAAATGCGATTATTCATTTTGGCCGCCGCCACGGCGGTCCTCGGTTTCTCGGCCGCGGCAGTTGAGCCGCCGGCCCCGTACGGGCCTGTGCCCAGCGCGCGGCAGTCGCAGTGGGAGGACTTGGAGTTCTGCGGCTTCGTTCATTTCACGGTCAACACCTTTACCGGCAAGGAATGGGGCTACGGCGATGAGAGTGAAGATGTTTTTAATCCATCGGATTTCGACGCCGATCAAATCGCGCGCGTCGCCGCCGAGGGAGGGATGATGGAACTCATCTTGACTTGCAAACATCATGACGGGTTTTGCCTCTGGCCCTCAGCCTTCACCACCCATTCTGTCAAGAATAGCAAGTGGCGCGATGGGAAAGGCGACGTGGTGCGCGCGCTTTCGGACGCCTGCCACCGTCACGGTTTGAAATTTGGCGTCTATCTCTCACCCTGGGACCGCAATCAGAAGACCTACGGCAAACCGGAATATATCACCTATTACCGCAACCAGCTTCGCGAGCTGCTCACGCAGTATGGGCCGATCTCTGAGCTGTGGTTTGACGGCGCCAACGGCGGAGACGGTTTTTATGGAGGCGCGCGAGAAACCCGCCAGATTGACCGCCGCACCTTCTATGATTGGAATGAAACCTGGAAAATCGTGCGCGCCTTGCAGCCCGAAGCCTGCATGTTTAGCGACGGCGGACCGGACATTCGCTGGGTGGGCAACGAAGACGGAGTGGCGGGTGATCCTTGCTGGGCCACGCTGAAGGCCGCCGATTTTTTCCCCGGCGAGGCGGATGCCTCCCGGCTGAACAAAGGCGACCGTCCGGGGACGGCCTGGATTCCCGCGGAATGCGATGTTTCCATTCGCCCCGGCTGGTTCTATCACGCGGCCGAAGATGACCGCGTCAAAACTCCGCAAAAGCTGCTGCAGTTATACTACGATTCCGTGGGCCGCGGCGCCTCATTGCTCCTCAATCTTCCGCCGGACAAGCGCGGGCAGATTCCAGAAAAGGACGCGCAATCGTTGCGCGAGTTTCACCAGTTGCTCGAAGCCACGTTTCAAAACGATCTGGCGCGCCAGGCCACTGTCACCGCTTCAAATTGGCGCGGCAACGATCCGCGCTTTGCGCCCAGTAACGTGAGTGACGGACGGCGCGACACCTATTGGGCGACCGATGACAATGTAACCGCCGCGGAAATCACTCTGGCCTTTGAGAAACCGGTGGCCTTCAACGTCGTTCGCCTGCGCGAGTTCATTCCCTTGGGCCAGCGCATTGACACCTTTGCGCTCGATGCGTGGGACGGGGGAAAATGGGTGGAATTTGCCAAAGGCGCCGCCATCGGCCACTGTCGGTTGGTCCATTTTCCCACGGAGCAAACGGATAAAATCCGCCTGCGGATCACGGGCGCGGCGGCTTGTCCGGCTGTTTCTGAAATTGGAGTTTTCGCGGCCCCCGACGGCTCGCCGTAATCACAGGACCGATTTCAAATCGGCAAGAAACGCATCGACGTCGGCTTCGGTCGTGTCCCAGGCGCACATGAGGCGGCAGCCGCCGCTCCCGATGAACGTGTAAAAGAGCCAGCCGTTTTTCCACATCGCCTCCGCGACGCCCGGCGGAAGTTCGGCAAAAACCGAATTGGCCTGCCGCGTAAATAATATTTTAACGCCCGGGCACGCGCGCAGCCCGGCCTCCAGCCGCTCCGCCATGCTGTTGGCGTGGGCCGCGTGACGCAGCCAGGCGCCCTCCCGCAACAATCCCAGCCACGGCGCGGAGAGATAGCGCATTTTCGAGGCAAGTTGTCCCGCCTGTTTGCAGCGGTAGGCAAATTCCTCCGCCAGCTTGGCATCGAAAAACACCACCGCGTCGCCCACGCCCGCGCCGTTCTTGGTCCCGCCAAAACACAACACATCGACGCCGGCCTGCCAGGTGATTTCCTTTGGTTTGACACCGAGCGCGGCCACCGCGTTGGCCAGGCGCGCCCCGTCCATGTGAATGCGCAAGCCGAGCGATTTGGCCACCGCCCAAATGGCTTTCAATTCGTCCGGCGAATAAACGGTTCCCACCTCCGTGGCCTGAGTGATGCTGACGACGCGCGGTTTGGGATAATGAATATCGGTCCGGCGCAGCACGATTCGTTCAATCGCTTCCGGCGCCACTTTTCCTTCCGCCCCGCCGACCGTCAGCACTTTGGTGCCGTTGGAAAAGAACTCGGGCGCGCCGCACTCATCCGTTTCCACGTGCGCCAGTTCATGGCAGACAATGCTGTGATAGGATTGACAGAGCGAGGCGAGCGCCATCGAATTGGCCGCCGTCCCGTTGAAAGCGAAAAACACTTCGCAACGGGTTTCGAAAACATCGCGGATCATGTCCGCGGCCTCTTGGGTCCAGCGGTCATTGCCGTAAGACGGGGCGTGGCCGCAATTGGCTTGTTCCATCGCCGCCCAGGCTTCAGGGCAGATTCCGGCGTAGTTATCGCTGGCAAATTGCCGTCGGCCCGGCTTGGAGCCGGCTTCGTAAGGACTTCCCTTTCGTGAAGACATGCCACTATTTAACCAAACCCCGCCGTAAATCCAAGCATAACCGCCGAAAACAGCTGAGTTAAACCCGAAGCTCACGAAGGACACGAAGTCGGAAAGAGGACTTTGATCGAGAAATACGCCACGGACGGCGAACTCCAATTCACGCTTCCTGATGTGCTGAAAGTCCGGCCCATTTCCGATCACGGGAATGTCAACGAAATTATCGGTAAATTCGGCGGCGCAGACCAACTCCGCACTGCCGTCAACCAACTCCAATCGCTGCTCTATGCGGCTTAATTCGCAACTGAGCTTAAACATTCGCGTTGGACGCACCCGGGCCAGCGATGTATCCTCGTCCTGTGATACGACGACTTTACGTTCATAACTTTCGGTGCTTGGAAAACTTCGAACTGCCGATCGCGGATCGCTCGTCCGTTCTACTGATCGGGAAAAACGGCGCGGGCAAGACTACCGTTGGGTTTGCGCTCGAAATTCTTCAGCGAATAGCTCGTGGAACCAATCGGGTGAAGGACGTTGTAACGCCCAAAGATCTCGCCCGCGGGCACACTGATGCTCCCATGAGGTTTGAAATTGAAGTCAAATTGGGCACTGTCACTTAAGGAATTACGAGTGTTTGAGGAAAGTCTGGCAGCGGACGGCAACCCCGTCTTCACGCGAGAGGCCGCGCAAGTGCATCTCGCGAAAACGGAGGTGGAGAAGGAAGCAAAATTCCTGATCGATTGGCATCTGGCTGCTTTGCCAATTGTTCAGGAGCGCACGCGGAAAGATCCCTTGTTCATTTTCAAGCAGTGGCTGGCACGGGTTGTGGTGCTTCGTCCGATACCAAGTTTGATTAAAGGAACTTCCGAACAAGAGACTTTGCAGCCAAATATTCAAGGCACGGATTTCGGTGCATGGTTTTCTGGTGTGGTAGCCTTCGCGCCCGCGGCATACGAAAAAATCGACCGCTATCTCAAGCAGGTCATGCCTGATCTAAAAGACATCAGAAATCCGATGATTGGCAAAGACGCTCGCAGCTTAGAGGTGCAATTCTCGAATGATCTCGGCAATGTTACGATTCCTTTCGCTGATCTTTCGGATGGTGAAAAGTGCTTCATGATTTGTGCTATGGTGCTGGCAGCGAACGACGCTTATGGACCACTGGTGTGCTTTTGGGATGAACCAGACAATTACCTTGCGTTGTCGGAGGTCGGGCATTTTGTGATGGCTTTGCGGAAGGCATTTCAGTCTGGGGGCCAATTTATTACAACGTCGCACAATCCCGAAGCTATCCGACGCTTCTCTGAAGAAAATACTTTGGCGCTTTACAGGAAAAGCCACTTGGAACCGACGAACGTTCGGCCTTTGAGCGGAATCAAAGTGAACGGCGATCTCGTAAGTGCGTTAATTCGCGGGGATGTCGAATTGCTGGCGAGCTTGAACGCCTGCGGCGGCAAGTTCGCCCGATTTTGTTTCCCGAATAAACGCGGCAGAGTATTTGGGTATCTTGTGTCGTCGTTGTGTTTCAGTGAGCAGCTCATAATTTTACATGCAAACCGCCGCCCAATCTCTCGGTTCACTCCTCAAATCCGCGCGCGACATCATGCGCTCATCATGTCACTGCAAGGGATGCTGTTTTCCCCAGAACTCTCGCCCAAGAAAAAAACTTTATCCGTGTAAATCCGAGAGATCCGTGGTTTGAAACCTGACTTGCAGCGACTTATGGACTTTCATCCCGTCCAGTTGCGTAAGTCGGGTTAGCCCCGCAAAGTCCCGGACCGCCGCCTTTTCGCCTTTTTTGCCGGTTGATAACGGGCCGGCTTGGCGGCTCCCGCTCCTTCCGCCGCCGCCCCTTTGTCGTCGCCGAAGGTGCGTTTTAATTCGCGGATTTGGTCGCGCAGCAACGCCGCCTTTTCAAATTCGAGATTATTGGAAGCTTCCACCATTTCTTCCTGCAACCCTCGCAACGTCTCCGTCACGTCGAAGTTGCCCTCCACCTCGCGCAGCAACATTGAGGCTCGCTGCCGGGTGTTCTGGTAAACCGCCAGGCTTTCTTCCACCGCGCGGCTGACGCTGCGCGGCGTGATGTGGTGCTCCAGGTTGTAGGCAAGCTGCTTTTGCCGGCGGTATTCGGACACGGCCAAGAACTTTTGGATGCTGCCCGTCATGACGCTGGCGTAGAGAATCACTTCGCCATTGATGTGGCGCGCCGCCCGGCCCGCCGTCTGAATCAGGCTCGTCGCGCTGCGCAGGTATCCCTCCTTGTCGGCATCCAGGATCGCCACCAGCGAAACTTCCGGCAAATCGAGCCCCTCGCGCAATAAATTGATTCCCACCAGCACGTCAAACTCCCCTTTGCGCAAGGCGCGCAGCACTTCCACGCGTTCAATGGCGTCGATTTCGCTGTGCAGATAGCGGACGTTGATGCCCAGCCCCCGCAAATAATCCGTCAACTCTTCTGCCGAGCGCTTGGTCAAGGTTGTGACCAACGACCGCTCCTTCCGCTCCGTGCGCCGCCGCACTTCCTCCAGCAGGTCGTCGATCTGCCCCGCCAGCGGCTTGACCGTCACCTTTGGATCGATCAATCCCGTGGGGCGGACGATTTGTTCGACCACCCGGCCCTGCGACCATGTCAGCTCCTGCGCCGCCGGCGTCGCGCTGACGTAAATGGTTTGTTTCTGCAACGACTGAAATTCATCGAAGTTCAGCGGCCGGTTATCCAGCGCGCAGGGCAGGCGGAAACCATGCTCGACCAGCACGGTTTTGCGCGAACGGTCTCCCGCGAACATGCCGCCGACCTGCGGAATCGTGGCGTGCGACTCGTCCACTACCAGTAAGAAGTCTGAGGGGAAAAAATCCAAGAGCGTGCCCGGACGGGAACCGGGCGGACGGCCCGCCAAGTGGCGCGAGTAGTTCTCGATCCCGGAACAGAATCCCATTTCCTCCATCATTTCCAAATCGTATTCCGTGCGCATTTTGAGGCGCTGCGCTTCGAGCAATTTGCCGCGCCCTTCAAACCAGGCGATGCGTTCCCCCAGCTCCTCACGAATCGCCAGAATAGCGCTTTTGATCTTCGACTCCGGCGTGACGAATTGCTTGGCCGGGAAAATAATGACCGAGTCCGGGCTCTCGCTCTTTGTCCCGGTCAATGGATCGAAGCGCGTCAATCGCTCCAGTTGATCGCCGAAAAACTCCAGCCGCAAGCCGTCCTCCGACCAGGAGGGCCGCAGTTCCACCACGTCGCCGCGGACGCGGAATTGGCCGCGTTCAAAGGCCACGTCATTGCGGTTGTATTGCAAATCCACCAGGCGGCTGAGCAATTGCTCGCGCGACAGGTTCATGCCGACACGCACATGCTCGATGAGCGCCTCGTAGTTCTCCTTGCTTCCGATGCCGTAAATGCACGAGACGCTGGCCACGACGATCACGTCCCGGCGCGTCAGGAGCGAACTCATGGTGGAAAGACGCAGGCGTTCGATCTCCTCATTGATGCTGGAATCCTTTTCAATGAACGTGTCTGTCCGTGGGATGTAGGCTTCCGGCTGGTAATAATCGAAATAACTGACGAAATATTCGACGGCGTTGCGCGGAAAAAAACTTTTGAACTCGGCGTAAAGCTGGGCGGCGAGCGTTTTGTTATGGGAAATGACGAGGGTGGGCCGGTTGACGCGCTGGATGACGTTCGCGATGGTGAAGGTTTTGCCGGAGCCGGTCACCCCGACCAGCGTTTGCTTGGGAGCGCCCGAAAGCACCCCTTCCGTCAGCTTGGTGATCGCCTGCGGCTGATCGCCAGCCGGTTCGTACGGGGCGGACAATTCAAACATGACCGCTCAACGTACGAACCCCTTGCGCGCCTGTCAATCGGCAGGGTGAAGATGAGCTTTACGGATAGTCCGTCAGGCTAACCAAATAGGGCGACGGATCCCCCGTTATCTGCGCCCCTGTATCGACTTTGAAGGGAATCGCATCTCCAATTTCTCCTGGAGTCAATCCCGACGGCGGTCCAACCGGATAATCAAAGGTATAGCCACACTCTCGCAAGCCGGCATACCGACCATTATCGGATGCACAGCCCGCCGCAATGAGAACCATCCCACACACGAATAGTTTCCATTTCATCTACCAACCCTCACGCCCGCTCTTTGGCAGCGCAATGGGTGAAATGCTGATATATTTGTAATACAAACCCCTACACAGCCAGCCCCATTTTCTTGCCAAGGCGCGGCTTCTGCCCGACACTGATCCTGTGAGCGCACCCACCATTGCCAGCTTGCCGGATGCGCACGGGCGTTTTGGGCCTTACGGCGGACGTTACGTGCCGGAAACGCTTATGTACCCGCTCCAGCAGTTGGAGGAGGAATATTTTCGCGCGCAGCACGACGTGGAATTCCAGCGGGAATTGACTTATTATCTCCGGCAATTTTGCGGGCGCCCGACGCCGCTCTACCTAGCGGAGCGTCTCACCCGCGAGTTGGGCGGGGCAAAGATTTACCTGAAGCGCGAGGACCTTCTCCACACCGGCGCGCACAAGATCAACAACGCCATGGGCCAGATTCTGCTGGCCCGCCGCATGGGCAAGACGCGCGTCATTGCCGAGACGGGGGCCGGCCAGCACGGCGTGGCCACCGCGACCGTCGCCGCGATGTTCGGTTTGAAATGCGTCGTTTACATGGGGGCGGTGGATTGCCGGCGGCAGGAGCTGAACGTTTATCGCATGAAAATGCTGGGGGCGGAAGTAGTATCCGTCACTGCCGGCCAGCAGACGCTCAAGGAGGCGGTCAACGAAGCGATGCGCGATTGGGTGACGAATGTCCGCAACACTCATTATATCCTCGGCACCGCTTACGGCGCGCACCCTTATCCGGTCATGGTGCGCAATTTTCAGCGCATCATCGGCGACGAAGCGCGGCGGCAGATGCTGGAGCAGGAAGAACGGCTGCCGGACCTGTTGATCGCTTGCGTGGGAGGCGGTTCCAATGCCATCGGGCTCTTTTATCCTTTCCTGGAGGATGATGCCGTGCGAATGCTCGGCGTTGAGGCCGGCGGCAAAGGCATTTTTCCGGAGCAACATGCGGCCCGTTTTCAAGGCGGCTCCCTGGGAGTGCTGCAAGGCACGCGTTCGTATATTTTACAGGATGAAAATGGCCAAATCCAATCGACCCACAGCGTCTCTGCCGGCCTGGATTACGCGGCGGTGGGGCCGGAGCACGCCTGGTTGCGCGACCAGCGGCGGGTCGAATATGGTTACGCCACCGATGACCAGGCGCTGGCCGCTTTCCTGAAACTGGCGCGCCTGGAGGGAATCATCCCTGCGTTGGAATCGGCGCACGCCGTCGCCGCCGTGATGGAGCGGGCGCCGAAAATGCCCCGCGATAGCCTGATTATTGTCAACTTGTCAGGCCGCGGCGATAAAGACGTTGCCCAGGCGGCCACCCACATCAAGTTATAGGCCTGGCATGGCTGGCAGTCTTTTTTTACGAGTTCGACCGGCTTTTCCTTTTATTGCATTCCTTGTCATCGGCGCGTGCCTGGCATCGCCCGATCCGCCGCTCGCTTATCCGTCGGCCCGACGCGACCCCGCGCTGGACGACTACGCCGGGGTGAAGGTGGCCGATCCCTATCGCTGGCTGGAGCAATTGGATTCCGCCGAAACCAAGGATTGGGTGCGGGCGGAAGCGCGGCTGGCCGATTCCTATCTGGAAAAGATTCCCGTTCGCCAATCGCTCGAAAAGCGGCTGACTGAGCTGCTCGACTACGAGAAATTCGGAATCCCGTTTCACGAGGGAAATCGCTGCTTCTATACTCACAACAGCGGCCTGCAACCGCAGAGCGTTCTTTATTCCAGCCAGGGAACCGAAGGCGTGCCTTCAATTGTCTTCGACCCCAATGCGCTTTCCACCAACGGGTCGCTTGCCATGGTCGGTTACGTGGCCAGTCCGGACGGCGCCCTCCTGGCCTACGGCGTCTCCCACGGAGGCTCCGATTGGACGGATTGGCATTTCCGCGACCTCGAGTCGGGCAAGGACCTGCCGGACGTTTTGAGATGGACGAAATATTACCGTCCCGTTTTCACCGCCGATGGCAAAGGCATTTATTACAGCGCGTTTCCCACCCCCGCGGAGGGGGAGGAATTGCGGGCCCGTGATCTCGGCGACGCCATTTTTTATCACGCGCTGCGCGCGCCGCAGGCGCCGGATCGCAAGATTTACGGGCGGCCGGACCATCCCGATTGGCAATTTGAACCGCACCTCACGCGAGACGGACGATGGCTGGTTCTTCGCGCCGGCGAAGGCGAAGTGGGGGACAAAGGCGTGGAAAATGTCTATGCGTTTGATCTTGCCGCATCCCCTCCCGTTGCCACGCCGCTGGCGGAGGGATTTGACGCCGATTACATCTACGCCGGGGCCGATCACGGGTTGCTTTACTTTCAGACAACGTTAGGGGCCCCGCGTGGCAGAGTCGTCGCCATCGACCCGGCCATGCCGGGCCGGGACTTCTGGAAGGAAGTGGTTCCCCAAAGCTCCGATGTCATGGACGTGGCGCGCGGGAGCGTCACGCTCGTGGACCATCAGTTGATTGTGTGCGCGCTGCGCGACGCGGCCAGCAGCGTGGTTGTCTATGGATTGGATGGCCGGCGCCGCCGTGAGCTGGCGTTGCCAGGGCACGGCACAGCAACGGGCTTTGGCGGCGAACCAGAGGACCGTGAGACATTCTATTCCTACACGGCCCCGATCACGCCGCCGACGATTTATCGCCTCGATTTGCAAACCGGCGAGAGCACCGTTTACCGCGCGCCAAGAATTCCTTTTGACACTACCGTGCTGGAGTCCAAACAAGTTTTTTACCCGGCCAAGGACGGCACAAAAATTCCGATGTCGCTCGTTTATAAGAGAGGGACCAGGCTCGACGGCCGCAACCCTGCCTTGCTCTACGGCTATGGCGGGTTCGGAATCTCTTTGACACCAAGTTTCAATGCCACCCGCCTTGTTTGGCTGGAACGGGGTGGAATCTTTGCCGTCGCCAATATCCGAGGCGGGGGCGAGTATGGCGAAGAATGGCATCGCCAGGCCATCCGCGCGCGCAAGCAAGTAGTCTTTGATGATTTCATCAGCGCGGCGGAATGGCTCATCGCGCAAGGCTACACTTCGCCGCCGAAGCTGGCCATCGAAGGCGCTTCCAATGGCGGGCTGTTGATGGGCGCCTGTCTGACCCAACGGCCCGAGCTTTTTGGCGCTGTCCTCGCTTATGTCGGGGTGATGGACATGCTGCGCTTTGACCAATTCGGGCAAGGAGCGGGATGGGAGGGCGATTTCGGCTCGCCGCATGACCCGGCGGATTTCACAGCGCTGCGCGCTTATTCCCCTTATCATAATGTCCGGCCGGGGACGCGCTATCCGGCGACGCTGGTCATTACCGGGGACCACGATACTCGTGTCATGCCCGCGCACTCCTTCAAATTCGCCGCCGCGTTGCAATTCGCGCAAACCGGCCCCGCTCCGGTCCTGCTCCGGGTGCGACTTTCCACCGGACACGGCGCCGGCCCCACCACCAGCCAGCTCGTGGCCGAAAGGGCCGATGCCTATGCCTTTCTCATGCAGAATCTTGGCATGAATAGCCGATAAAAACTTCCTCAATGAACTCTATCCTAAAACCCTCCTTGCTCTGCACCTTGTTCACCGTCGCTTTCACTGCCGTCGCGGATGATTTTGCCACGGTTGAGGGCGAATTCGCGGAGTCGCGGCCTGCCGTTCGACAATACGCCCCGGACCGCAGCGCGGGCTTTGTCCACATGAGCCTGGACATCACTCCGGACTTTAAGCAACGCGCCATCGCCGCCACAGTCTCGTACGTGTTCAAGCCGATCGCCCAGCCGCTGGCGGAACTGAAATTGGACGCGGCGGACATGACGATTGTTTCCGTGGATGGCCTCGAGAAAATTCAAGCATGGCAGGTGACGACGGACAAACTCGTCATCACCTTTGACGGTCCGATCCCCGCGGACAAAGAGGCGCGCGTCACCATTCATTATACAGCACAGCCGGAGAAGGGCCTTTATTTCCGCACTGCGGAAATGGGCTACAAAGCCGGTGACACCCATCTATTCATCCAGGGGGAGGCGATTGACACTCGCTATTGGTATCCCAGCCCGGATTCGCCGAATGAAAAATTTACCACCGAGATTACCTGCCACGTCCCGGACGGAATGATCGTTCTCTCCAATGGCCGCCTGGTTTCACAAGAAAAAGACCCCGCCGGGCTGACCGCTTTCCATTGGTCCCAGGAAAAGCCCCATGCCAATTACCTTGTGTCGCTGGTCGCCGGCTATTTCAAGAGCGTACAGGACAAACACCGCGACATTCCTTTGGCCCTTTACGTTCCGCCTTCGGACATTGCGGAAGCGGAGAACTCCTTTCGCGATACTCGCGACATCATGGACTTTTTTGAGCGCGAAATTGGCGTCGATTATCCCTGGGCCAAGTATTATCAGGTCATGGTGCAGGACTTCATGGAAGGCGGGATGGAAAACACCAGCCTGACCACGTTGACGGCAAGATCGCTGTTTACCTCCGCGACGGAAAACCTGCGCACCAGCCAGGGATTGGTCGCTCATGAAATGGCCCATCAATGGTTCGGCGACCTCGTCACCTGCAAAGATTGGAGCGATATTTGGCTCAACGAAGGTTTCGCCACTTATTACGCGCTGCTCTACGACGGGCACAAAAACGGCCCCGATTCCATGCTCTACGGCGCCTACCTAACCGCCCGCGGTATTTTCGGCGTGAGCAATGACTCGCTGGCCATGGTTCGGCGTCAATATGAAAATCCGGATGAGACTTTCGGCTACCTGGCCTACCAGAAGGGCAGCTACGTCCTCCGCATGTTGCGCGCCCAGTTGGGCGAGGACCTCTATCGCCGCTGCATCAAGACCTACTTGCAGCGCCATCAATACGGCAACGTGGTGACCGAAGACCTTTCCGCGGTCATCGAGGAACTGTCCGGACGGTCCTACGACCAATTCTTTGACCAATGGGTTTATCACGCCCATTATCCCGAACTGGCCGCCTCCTATTCCTGGGACGAAAAAGCCAGGCTGGCCAAAATTTCCATTCAGCAAAAGCAGGCCTTGAGCGAGGGCCTTTTGCTCTTCGACTTCCCGCTCACTATCGCCTTCAACGGCAAATCAGGACGCGTGGAGAAAACGATCACCGTCAAGCAACAGTCCGAGGACTTTTATTTTCCGCTGACCGAGGCGCCAGCCATCGTCCGCCTGGACCCGCGCCTGGAAGTCCTGGCCAAAATTGATTTTGACGTTCCCGCTCCCATGCTGGACGCTCAACTGCAAACAAAGACGACCTCGCTGGCCGCCTGCTGGCGGTGGCCGCGCTCAGAAACAAAACGGGCCTCGCCGCTGTGGCCCAACTGAAAACCGCGCTGAACCACGATCCCTTCTTTGGCGTGCGCGTCGAAGCGGCCGCCGCCCTCGCCTCCATTCATTCGGATGAAAGCCTGGAGGCTCTCCTCGCCTCAACCGGCCAAAGCGATGCCCGCGCGCGCCGCGCCGTCGCGGGCGCCCTCGCCGGATTCTACAATCCCGCCGCTTATGACGCTGAAACGAAGGCCCTGGCTGCCGAGAAGAACCCAGACATCGAGGAGGAAGACATTCGCGGTTTGGCCAATTATGACAAGCCGGAAGTGCGCGCCCTCCTTCTGCCTCTGCTCAATTCCCATTCCTATCGCAACAGCCGGGCCGATTCCGCCATCGCGGCCATGCGCGTCCAGGACGATGTTTCTTATTTGCCCGCCATCCGGCAAGCCTTGGACCAACGCCGCGACGATTTTACCACCGGCGGGATCAACACGGCTTTGGGCGCGATCGGCTTCCTTGCCCGGCACGAAGACCAGAAGGACGACGTGCGCCAGTTTCTGGTCAATTACGTCAATTCTAATAACAGGCAGATTCGGCGGGGCGCCATCCGGGCCTTGGGCGAGCTGCAAGACCCTCGCGCCATTCCGCTTTTGGAAACCTTTGCCACAGCCGGCAAAAAGAATCCCGAACAAGCCGCCGCCGCCGCCGCCTTGCAAGCTATCCGCGCCGCGCGCCAGCCGGCTGACAATCTGAAAGAGCTGCGCGACACGGTGCTGGACCTGCAAAAGGAAAACCGCCAGCTCCGCAAGGACCTTGACGCCTTGCAAAAGAAAGTGGACGCCAAAGCCGGCAGCCGTTCCTCAAAATCCCGCTAAAGGATTCGAAATTGGGGCGTTGCGGCAACAACGCCCTACCCAAGGTGGTGGGGCGGCGCTGCCGCGCCGCCCAAACTTTTTCGTCCAAATTCCTCTGGACAGTTCGTCGTTTTTTTATCTAACTTAGCGGTGGTTAAAAGGGTCCCCGGGAATGGGTTAAAAGGGTCCCCGGGAATGGGTTAAAATCTTCAGGGGCTTAACGTCGGGTTAAAATGGCCGTCACTCATAGTCTGTTGTGAGTGCTGGTATCATTTTGGGAAGGAAAACATGGAAAGGGATGACGTAAAGAAAGCGTTTGGGGCGTCGATCAGGGCGTCGAGAAGCCGCTTGGGCATTTCACAGGAAGAACTGGCGTGGAGGGCGGGAATTCACCGCACCTATGTTTGTGATATCGAACGCGGAGCGCGCAACGTCTCTCTCCAGAACATCGCCAAGCTGGCCCATGCTCTTGAAGTCCCGTTGGCCAGCCTCTTTTCCGCGGAACACCACCCTGCCGCGACGCGGATGGGCGAGGAATTGGTGGACATTCTTCTCGTGGAAGACAATCCGAACGACACCGCTCTGGCCCTGGAAGCGCTCAAATGGATGACCAACCGCGTCCACGTCATCCCCAATGGCCTGGACGCGGTGGATTACCTTTTCCGCGCCGGCCCCGCCGCGCTGCGCCCGGCGAGCAGCCGCCCGCAGCTTATTTTGCTTGACTTGAGGTTGCCGGGGTTGGACGGATTGGAGGTCCTCCGCCGGGTCAAAGCAGACTCCCGCACCGCTTCGATTCCCGTTGTCGTTTTGACAGCTTCAGCCCGAGACCGGGACATACAAATCAGCCGCAGGCTGGGCGCCGCGGCCTACATCGTCAAGCCGGTGGATATTCGGAGCCTGGGCGGGGTGGCGCCGGAGATCAAGCTGCACTGGGCCCTGTTAAAGCCGGCCTTGGCGGCTGGGTCGCCGCGCCATTGAACTGGCGCAACTGTTCAGCTAGGGACGCCGCGCCGAGGCGTCCAAGGCAAATTCGCCTGGCGTCGGGAAGCTGCCTCGCGGACGCCTCGGCGAGGCGTCCCTGCCAACAGTTACGAATTTGCGTTCAAAGCCATTGGCGGCGGATGAGCCACATTTTGACGAGCTGGGTCAGAACCACGTAGCACAGAAGAGTCAAAAATAATATTGGCCAAAACAGCGGCGGCAGCGGCACGAATTGCAGCATGCCCGCCAGCGGCGAATACGGCAGCCATGCCCCCGCGGCCATGATAACAATCGTTGTCAGCGTCAGGGCCGTGCTGGCCCGGGCCTGGAGGAAGGGTATCTGGCGCGTGCGAATGACATGGATGATCAGGGTCTGCGTCATGAGCGATTCCACAAACCAGCCGGTGTGAAAAAGGGCCGCGCCCGACGGCGCCCAGCAATGGAAGAGGTACAACATGACAAAGAACGTCGTGTAATCGAAAATCGAGCTGACCGGGCCGATGAATAAAATGAACCGCGAAATCTCCCCCATGTCCCAGGGCTGCGGCTTGGAGATAAGATTCACATTGACGTTGTCGGTGGGAATGGCCACCTGGGAAAAATCGTAGAGCAGGTTATTGGTCAGGATTTGAATCGGCAGCATCGGCTGGTAGGGCAAAAAGGCGCTGGCTCCCAGCACGCTGAACATGTTGCCAAAGTTGGAACTGGCCCCCATCCGGATGTACTTGAGAATATTGACAAAGACTTTGCGCCCTTCCAGCACGCCCTCATCCAGCACCATGAGGTTCTTTTCCAGCAGGATCATGTCCGCCGATTCCTTGGCAATATCGACCGCGTTCTCCACCGAGAGGCCCACATCCGCCGCCCGCAAGGCGGGAGCGTCATTGATTCCATCGCCCATAAAACCAACGACGTGGCCGTTGCGGCGGAGCGCTTCGACGATCCGCTGCTTGTGGGTCGGGGAAAGCCGCGCGAAAACCTGGGTTTTCTCCACCGCCTTGCCCAATTGCTCGTCCGTCATCGTTTCGACGGCGTTGCCCAGCAGGACTTCGCCCGTGTCCAGGCCCACGTCCTTGCAGACTTTGCGCGTCACCAAATCGTTGTCGCCGGTCAGGACTTTGACGGTGACTCCATTGTTCCGCAAAGCGGCGATGGCCTCGTTGACGGTCTCTTTCGGCGGATCGAGAAAAGCGATGTAACCTTTGAGAATCAACTCTGATTCATCGGCTTTGGAATAAGCGGGCCGTTTCTCCAGCCGGCGGGAGGCGACAGCCAAAACGCGAAAACCATCCGAGCTCAAATCGTTGTATTCCTGGATAAGATCGCCGATCAAAATGGGCTCCATCGGCAAAACTTCGCCTTCGCTCTCAAAGTGAGTGCAGCGGGCAAAGACGGCTTCCGGCGCGCCTTTGGTCAGGATTTGGTACTCATGCTCCGGCGTTTCGACGATGACGGACATCATCTTGCGCGAAAAGTCGAACGGGATTTCGTCCACCTTTTTGTAACAGTCAATCGTGGCCTTTTGCGGCACTGCCGGATGGCTCAAAACCGCGCGATCGAGCACGTTCTTCAGCCCCGTCTGAAAATAGCTGATCAGATAAGCCTCCAGCAAAACGGTGTCGCTTTCGTTCTTAAACACGTCGCAATGAATTTCCAGAATGACGTGATCACGGGTCAATGTGCCGGTCTTGTCCGTGCAAAGCACATTCATGGCGCCGAAGTTTTGGATGGAGTTCAGCCGTTTCACGATGACCTTTTTGCGGGCCATGGCCATGGCCCCTTTGGAGAGGCAGACGGAGACAATCATGGGCAGCATCTCCGGTGTCAAACCGACCGCCACCGCCAGCGCGAACAGAAAGGCCCCGCCCCAATCGTGCTTGCCGCTCTTTTTGATTTCGCCGGGGTAAGCGTCTTGCAGGAGCAAACGGTTGAGCCGGAAATCATGGCGGCCGGGATCTTTCAGGCGGGAGACGGTTTCCGGTCCCAAATGGACATTTTGGAACCGCGCCGCCTCGTAAATCGAAGGCCCGGACACGACAACGTTCAGATTGGAAACCAGCAAACTGACCAGCCCGTCATTATTGGCGGGATCCGTTCGATAAGCCGTCAAAGCCGCCTGGGTGGCCGGATCAAATTGCTCATCCAAATAGGTGGAAACCGAGTCGGATTTCGCGGCCAATTTGCCAGCGAGATGAAGATCAATATCGTCGTCGGCAATTTGTGAAGGCGCTTTGCTGAGAGCATTGATGAAGAAAACCGCCGGCACCATGACCAGCATGAATGTCAGCATCAGGTAAGTGAACCGTTTGATGCCCTTGTCGAAATTGGTTTCCACGCCCTGTGTGGCCATGGTGCTTGCCATGCTGCCCAGGTAAGTGCGAGGGCCCGTCTCCACGACCAGCGCCTGGGCCGTGCCGCTTTCCACGCTGGTGCCAAGAAAGCAGAGGTCGGCAAACTCAAGGGGCGAAATGTTTTCACGCGTTTCCTTTGCGTCAAATTTTTCCACCGGCAACGATTCGCCCGTCAGCGTCGCCTGGATGATGAATAAATCCTTGGCCGCGAGAACGCGGACATCGGCCGGAATCATGTCACCCGCGCACAATTTCACCACATCTCCCGGCACCAGGCACTGCAAAGGCACTTCCGCCGCTTTGCCCTCGCGCACCACTGTGGCCGTGACCTTGATCATGGCTTTCAATTTGGCGGCGGCGGAATCGGCTTTGGATTCCTGGATAAAGCGCAGGCCAACCCCCAGGATAACCATCGCCACCATCAGCCAGGCCCCGAGATAATCGCTCATCTCCTCCGCGGTGGCAAAGCTGATGACGGCCAGGACGGTAAGGAGAATGACCAGCGGATTGCGCACCGCGTGCCAGAGACGGCCCGGCCAGGCGTGGCGTTTTTCCTGCGAAACTTCATTGGGCCCGATTTGCTCCAGGCGCTCCGCCGCCACCGCCTCCGACAAACCTTCGGCGGCCGTCTCCAGCAGGCGCAACGCTTCGGCGGCTTCGGCTCGTCCGACCTCAGTCAGCCTTGAAGGCACGCGCCCATTGGGAGCTTTGCGCTTTGATGACGGCGGCGCTGGGGCTGGAGCTGGGGCTGGGGCTGGTTTGTCCGCGGCTGGCATGACTCAATTTAGAATATCTTCGCGCTAATGATCCGAACCTCAAATCGCGCGATATTGACTAAAGCCTCTCCAGAAATTTGTAAATGGAAATTCCGCGCCCGCGGCTGTTTTTAGCGCGTGCTTTACAAATGCGAGGCGTTCCGCAGTGAGCGATTTTGGCCACAACCGAGGCGGCGGGGCGCCTCACCAACCGCATCTTTCAACTCACCGGCAACAACGAGACCCGTTCTCCCTTATCGTTGCGAGTCACGCCCTGGGCGTGCGGATCGAGGGTCAGCACGCCATCGACCAGAAAGGCATAGCGATGATGGCCGTGCTTCAAATCGACGCTGAGAAGCCAGGAGTGGTCGGGCATTTGTTTCATGGGATGGGCTGACGGTTGCCAGCGATTAAAGTCGCCGACGACGCTGACGGATTTCGCTCCCGGAGCGTGGCAGATGAAATTGACTGTGCGGAGGGTCTTTTGACGGGCTGGATACATTCGTTAAGTCAGCAAATTTTCTAAAATGGTCAGGGCGGTGCGGCGGATTTGCTCGGAGCGGCCGTCGAGCGCGCGGTATTCTTCGCTCCACCCGCGCTGGTCGGCATGCCGCTCGCGCCAAAAGGATTTCAAAACCCGTTCCGTGCGCTCCACCTGCTGGCATATAGCCGTAAACGAGTCGCGCCCTCCCGGCAAATCAGAAATGTTGCCCACGGAAAACCGGCTGATGCTCTTCCGGCCCAATACTGCCAGCAATAAAATCACCATCGTCTGCTCATAAGGATACCATCGCTGGGCCAAAATTTCCGCCAGAAAACTGTGCCGAATGGCAAAGAACTCGGAACGCGGACGCTCGGTCAACTGGCGGATTTCCTTGGCCTCCCGCGGAAACCAATTGTAGAGCAAGGCGAACGTGGCGTAGGCATCGAGCAATTGCTTGGAATGATTGTGGTCGGCGGCTATTTCGCCGATGCATAAGTCCTGATCCAGGTCCAAAATGATTTCCGGCAGATCATGCAAACGGCCCAGGACTTCCTGCCCGATGCAGGAGCCGTAGTTGAAATCGCCGGGGATCAGCCAATAGATGTCCAGCGGGCCGCCCATCTCGTAGGCCATACCGAGGCCGGAATACCACATTTGGCAGGTATCGACGCACCAGGCGTCGAGAATTTCCGAGCTGCGGCTCACCATCTTCTTCTTAAAGGCGAGGAACTCCGGGTCGCGCGCCCGGGCCAGGTGAGTTTTGCGGTCCATTACGGTGATGGGACGGGCGTAACTCTTCTTGTCGCTGTCGAGCCGCGCGACCAACTCATAAAGTTGCCGCAAGTCCCCGTAATCGTCCGGCTGTTGGATAGGATAGATGATGACGGGATGAATGAGGCCAGGGCGCGAAGGAGTGGATTTCCGAACCGCCGACTCGGGCCCGGCTTCCGGGAGATGTTGCGGGAGCTTGGTCATGCCCAAGGGTAGCTTTTTTGCGGACCGGCGGCAACGGAAAAGCTGGCAGGCAATCGCAAAAAAAGTTAGCCGAAGAGGCCTGAAATTAGGGCGTCGCGGCAGCAACGCCCCACCCAATGACGGTGGGGCGGCGCTGCCGCGC
>JBKQWF010000137.1:0-61400 GCA_052139695.1 Limisphaerales bacterium | reverse complement strand
CGCTCATGCAGAACAGGAGAAAGGGCCTCATAGCGCTGCTCAATCGCCTGCGCAGATGCTTCCATGAAGGAAGCCTACACCATTCCATCCATTAGTTGAAGCGTTTATTTATGCACGGACCCTTAGTCCGTAGAGCAGACGGGTCGAAACGGCCCGACCGGAGTGGAGGGCCAGAAGGCAGAGCAGTATCTGGGGAAAGCCCCCGCCGGCTGGAACAAGCGCAGGAGATGCTGAGAAAAGGGCAATACACCCCCCAACCCAAGCGGGTCTGGCCTATCCGATCCAGGTCACGGGGCCAGCCGGTCAATCCGCCAGGAAGAATCGGGCTGGCGGGTGTAAAGAAAACGATCGTGCAGGCGGCTGGGCCGGCCTTGCCAAAATTCAATTTCCCGCGGAACCACCCGGTAACCGCCCCAAAACGAGGGCAATGGCACCTGGCCTTCGGAAAACTTGCGCTTCATTTCCTCCCACTTTTGCTCCAGGAGCGAGCGGGTGGTGATGACGGAGCTTTGCGCGGACACCCAAGCGCCCAGTTGGCTGCCGCGCGGACGCGTCACGAAATAAGCCACGGATTCGGCGGTGGAGATTCTTTCCGCCGCCCCGCAGATAATGACCTGGCGTTCCAGCGCCAGCCAGGGAAAGAGCAGCGAGACGTTGGCGTTTTCCGCGATCTGGCGGGCTTTGCGGCTTTCGAAATTGGTGAAAAAAACGAAACCCCGCTCGTCGTAACTTTTCAGCAAAACCGTCCGCAGCAGAGGCCGCTGATCGGCGCCAGCGGTGGCCAGACTCATGGCATTTGGCTCGATAACCTTCGCCTCCATGGCTTGCTGAAACCAAAGGGCAAACTGCTCGAAGGGGTTTTCCTTGAGACCGGCACGGTCCAGTTCGCCGCGGGTGTATTCGGAGCGGGATTCAATTTTCATGAGTTACGGCGCTAAACAGCGGAATCCATCCTCCAGCCCAGCGAAATCGTTCAGATTATCGGTGACCAATTCCGCAGCTCCAGCTTTTCGAGCGGCACGCGCATGCAACCAGTCATGGACGCGTCCTCCACGCACACCATGCTGCTGGGCTAGATCAAGGGCTGCGAGAGTTTCAGCGGCATCCAATTCAACGAAGTGCATCGTCTGGGTAATCTCGCGAATTAGCGCAGCTGCATCATCAGGAAGATATCGAACACCAAGTCTGCCACCTGTCAAAGTGGAAAAAGCCTCCGTAAGCGCGTGTGCTCTGGTCCATTGATCCGCTTCCAGCGCCATTTGTTCGACGCGCGAATCATGCAGGGCGTCGATAAGCGCTGATGCATCCCAATAGCGTCTCATCGTGCGTCACGGTCGGCGCGCACTGCGCTTGCAACAGCTTCGCGAGACAAACTGACATCTGCTCCGCGCAAACGCCCCTCAACTCGGCGTGACTTTACGATAGGGCCTTCCTGCGGTACTTCCGCCGCACTTGGAAGGTTTTTTCCCAATGCCGCCAAATCACCGCCGAATATCGCAGGTTCCACCCGCTCCAATTTGGCCACTTCTCCTCCTCGCACGAGCAGGACGGGCGAGCCGGCTTGGGCTTCCTCGAAGAGCTTGTCTAGTCGTGACTGGGCTTCCTTTAATGCAATCGCCTTCACACCCTCATTGTAGGGTGCGTCGGCTGCGGATTCAAGAATTCATTATTCAAGGAAAAGCAGTTACGCCTGTGGCGGTTTGCTGGCCGCGGCGCCCACGCTTGACACCGCGTCGGAATTCGATAAGGTGCGCGATTATGACAACCCGCCTCACCGCTTTCTTGCTCAGTGCCACGCTCGTGGCGCTGCTGCCTTTCAACTCCACGGCCCAGGTGCCGGCCAATCTTGCTTCGAGGAAGAATTTCTCCGCTGGACGAGCTTCGAGCACCGATCCCAACGGGCGCAACGGCGACTCGCGGCACATCGCCCCGGGCCAGACCCTCACCCTGATGGATGTCAAAGGCGCTGGAAGGATTGTCCACGTTTGGTTCACCATTAATTCGCCTTCGCCCGAACATTTGCGGGAGCTGGTTTTGCGCATGACCTGGGACGACGCTTCGCGTCCGGCGGTGGAATGCCCCGTGGGCGACTTTTTTGCCCAGGGCCACGGGAAATACGTGGAGTTTCAGAGCGCGCCGGTCGTGGTCAGCCCGCGCAACGCGCTCAATTGTTACTGGACCATGCCGTTCAAAACCCATGCGGTGGTGACGGTGGCCAATGAAGGGGAGCGGGCGGTGGACAATTTTTATTTTAATATTGACTACGAGTTGGTCGAGGAGGCGCAGGCCAACGCTCGCTATTTTCACACGCAGTATCGCACTTATTTCCCCGCTCCCACGGGCAAGCCGCTGACGATTTGCGAGACAAAAGGCGCCGGGCATTTTGTCGGCACGTTCATCTCGGTCATGGCCAACAGCGACGGCTGGTGGGGCGAAGGCAATGATAACTGGTACGTGGACGGGTCCGAAAAGCCGGTCATCAGCGGAACGGGCAGTGAGGATTATTTTTGCGGCGCGTGGGATTTTGGCCGCGCCTTTTGGTATCCTTATTTTGGCGTGCCTTACTACGACAACCCGAGCAAGGGCGGCGAGAAACGCGGCATCTTAAATACCTGTTACCGCTGGCATATCCAGGACCCCGTGCCGTTCAAGGAAAGCCTGCTTTTCACCTTGGAACACGGCCGAAGCGGTTGGGACGAGGAAAGAAAACCTTTCAACAACCATTACACCACCGTCGGCTTCTTCTATTTGGACAATCCCGAAGGAGACGGCCCACGCATCCCGGCATTCAAGGACCGGGTTCCGGTGCTAATTCCGCTGGCGGCTGAAAGCAAATAGGGCCGCAAACATCATCCGTCTCATGAAGCATCCGAGTCTGCATAGAATCAGAAAACATCCAGTGTCGGCCAGTTTGGCAAGCCTTGCCTTCTTGTTGACTGCCCTACATTTGCCGGCGGCGGAACCTTCCGCCGTCGCCGCCGTCCTGGTCCCGTTCGTGGAGAGCAATTCTCTGGCCGGAGCCGTGACCCTGGTCGCCTCCAAGGACAAAGTGCTCGACTTGAGCGCGGTCGGATACGCGGATGTCGCCGCGAGGAAGCCCATGGAAACGGGCGACCTTTTTTGGATCGCTTCCATGTCCAAAGCCATGACAGCCGCCGCTCTCATGACGCTGGTCGATGAGGGCAAGGTCAACGTCGATGACCCGGTGGAGAAATACCTTCCTGAATTCTCCGGTCAAATGCTCGCCGTGGAGCAGGACCAGGACCATGTCGTGCTGAAGAAGCCGCGGCACCCGATCACAGTCAAGAATATTCTTACCCATACCAGCGGCTTGCCTTTCAAATCGCGCGTGGAAGGGGAGAGGCTCGATACGTTGCCGCTGCGCCAGGCCGTCATGAGCTACGCGCTCACGCCATTGCAATTCGAGCCGGACTCCAAATACTCCTATTCCAACGCCGGCATCAATACGGCCGGGCGCATTATCGAAGTCGTGAGCGGCAAGTCTTATGAAGATTTTATGAATGAACGGCTCTTTCAGCCGCTCGGGATGAAAAACACCACCTTCTGGCCGACGCCCCGGCAACTGGCGCGGCTGGCCAAATCTTACAAACCCAACGCGGCAAAAAACGATGTCCAGGAAACAACGATTGAACAATTGACCTACCCTCTTTCCGATCGCCGCGACCGTTACCCCATGCCGGCGGGCGGCTTGTTTTCGACCGCCGAGGACGTGGCCCGTTTCTGCCAAATGCTGCTCAACAATGGCACACGCGGCGGCAAACGCATCCTCTCCGAAGCCGCGGTTAAGCAGATGACGAGCAAGCAGACCGGCAGCCTGGTCGATACTTCCTACGGCTTCGGCCTGAGCGTGGCCAATCCACCAGGAACGGATTACGGTCATGGCGGTGCCTACAGCACGGACATGCGGGTTTATACGAAGCAGCAGTTGATAACGGTTTTCATGGTGCAACACGCCGGCTTCCCCGGCAACGGCGGCAAAAGCGGCGGTGTGTTCAAAGAAGCCGCCTTGGCGGCTTTTGGCCACTGAAAGTTTTCTTGTCTCACGGCCCGACTCCGTGACCCGAAGACAATCGAAACTTGGGCGTTGCGGCAGCAGCGTCCCGCCTTAGGATGGTGGGACGGCGCCGCGGCGCCGCCCAATTGTGACAGACCGCATCCCATGAGTTCGCAGAGCCGGACCATTACGCGCAAGAGCGCTTCCAATCTCGCGCTGGCCTTTATCCTTTTGCCCAAGGCAAAGCGCGAGGCCATGTCGGCCCTCTACGCCTTCTGCCGCGAGGTCGATGACGTGGCGGATGAGGAAACGGCTCCTGTGGAGCAGCGGCGCGCCCGGCTGGCGGAGTGGCGGGAGGACATTCAGCGCGCGGCTTCCGGGGGCGCGCCTGTCATGGCGGTCAATCGTGAACTGCAACCTGTCATTGCCCAATACAGACTTTCCCTGGCGCATTTCGAGGAATTGATTCGCGGCGTGGAGATGGACCTGGATATAAAACGTTACCAGACTTACGCCGACCTTGAACAATACTGCTATCGCGTCGCCTCAGTGGTCGGCCTTCTCAGCATTGAGATATTCGGTTACAAGAACGCCTCATGCCGCGAATACGCCGTCCATTTGGGAAAAGCGCTGCAATTAACGAATATCCTGCGCGACGTGCGGGTGGACGCCGAACGCGGACGGATTTACCTGCCACTCTCTGAATTGGAGCGGCACCAGGTCACGCCGGAAGAAATTCTGCGCCTGGAGTATTCTGAAAGATACGCCCGTCTGGCGGAAGACGGCGCCGCGCTGGCAAAAAAACATTTTGCCCAGGCCCGCCAGATCCTGGCGCCCGAAGACCGGCGGGCGATGATTGCCGCGCAGTTGATGGGATCGGTTTATTGGCGGCTATTGCGGCAACTGGAGCGGCAGCGTTTCAATGTCTTTGGTCCCGAACGCGTCCGCCTGAGCCGCGGCGAGAAGACGCTGCTCATCTTGCGGGGATGGTTGCGCTTCTTTACAGGAGCTCCAGCCGATTATTGAGAAGCATGCAAGTTATTGCCGCACCGCCCATTGATTGACTGGAGCCCATGTCTCCGGATGCGGTTGATTATCCCGATTCCAGTGGCGCGCACTGCGCGGTGGATACGGGTAATCGCTTCGTTTCACCAGAGCCACGTGCCCGTCGCAGAACAAAATATTGTAGCCCTGTGCGTGTGGAGGAGGCAGTTCCTTCAATTCGTTATAACTGCCAATCACCATTTTTATTTCGCCGTATGTTACGTTTACTTCCCCGTATGTTAAGTTCGTGAAAGCGACTGGGCGTGAATCGGGAACGGCGTACATCTGGCTTGGCGCCAACACCTCCGGTTCTAATACCTGGTCCTTCAACAAATGACCCAAGCCAAGGTTGTTGGTCAGGGGGCCGAAGGGACGGCCACGCCAACCCAGATCGGTCCCGCGCCAGTTATATGAATAACTGCTTCCAGAGTTGGCGATAACCGAGCCGCCTTCTGCCAGGTAGGTGGGGCAGTGCCAGGCCGCATTCGTCCAGCGGAGCGGATAGTACGGATACAACTTCTCAAAGCACAATTGGCCTTGGCGAGCGTCACCGTCCCATAACGGCGGGTAGTGGCGGGAGTCCGAGAGGTACATCGTCATGGCCTGTCCGATTTGCCGCAAACGGTTTCGACAACCGATGGCCTGGGCTTGCGCCCTGCCGCCGGCCAGAGCAGGCAAAAGGAGGGAAGCCAGGACGGCGATAATGGCGATCACGAAGAGCAATTCTACCAGCGTAAAGCCGCCAACGAATTGTCTCCCTCGTCTGACAATATTCGTCTTCATATACAATTGGACGCTGGAATACCTGTCCGCCCCGTCCAGTCATTATAAATTCTCCCTGCGAAAATAGGGTCCACGTGATTGTTAAACGTGTCAATCCACTGTCCTTGCGGCCAAAGAAACAAGTAATGACTAGCCAAGGATATTTGAAATCTGCTCTGTGAGAATATCGATTTCTCTGCGCGCTCCGCGACTCTGCGCGAGGCTATCCGGCTCATGGAGCCCAAACCATAGCCAAGCTGCAAATTGGCTTGGTATTGAACTTTGGGCTGGAGCGGGCGAAGAACGGTACCACGCGAACCGTCACTGGGCTTCCTGAACCACCGAGCCTGGTTAAGGCCAGGCCATGAAGAATTCTCGCGCAGAGTCGCGGAGCGCGCAGAGAAAGGCAAAAGAAAACGTGAGAGCCAATGCGACGGGATTTTGAGATTAAGGATCGACTAACTGCGCCGTAGCCGGCTCCTTTTCAACTAACCGCCGCTACGCGAGCTTCGCTCCTTACCGGCGCGTCATTCCTGGCATTCCGCCCATCCGGCTCATCATCTTCTGGAACTTGCCCATCTTTTTCATCATTTGCTGCATCTGGGTGAAGCGATTGAGGACATTGTTGACTTCCGAGACCGGCACACCGCTTCCCTTGGCGATGCGAATGCGGCGGCGGGCATTGAGAATGGTGGGAGTTCGTCTTTCCTGCGGTGTCATCGCGCAGATAATCCCCTCCATCCGGCGAAATTCCTTTTCCTGCTTGGAAAGGTCGTTCCCTTTGAGCATCTCGGCGCCGCCGGGCAACATGCCGACCAGACTTTCGAGCGAGCCGAGCTTTTTCATCTGGCGCAATTGCTCCAGAAAATCTTCCAAGGTAAACTGGCCTTTGCGCAGCTTTTCCTCCATCCGCCGCGCTTCGTCCAAATCGACCGCTTCGGCCGCTCTTTCCACCAAACTGACCACATCGCCCATCCCTAAAATGCGCGACGCCATGCGCTCCGGGTGAAACGGCTCGAAATCTTCCAGCTTTTCTCCCACGCCGGCGAACTTGATGGGTTTGCCCGTCACAGCGCGCAAGCTGAGCGCGGCCCCGCCGCGAGCGTCGCCGTCCAGTTTTGTCAGGATCGCCCCGGTAATGTGCAGGGCCTGGTCAAAATGGGCCGCCACGTTGACTGCCTCCTGCCCCGTAGCGGCGTCCAGCACAAGAAGGATTTCCTGGGGCTTGACCAAATCGCGCAACCGCTCCAACTCCCGCACCAGCGGCTCATCGATTTGCAATCGTCCGGCGGTGTCGAAGATAAGGGTGTTGCGATTGTCCTGCCGCGCAGCTTCGAGGGCTTCGCGGGCGATTTTTAAAACGTCCGTTTCACCCTGACGGACAAACACGGGCAATCCCACTTGTTGGCCGAGCGTTGCCAACTGTTCCATGGCCGCCGGGCGATAAACGTCCGCCGCCACGAGCAACGGCGTCCGGCCTTGCTTATGCAAAAGACGGCCCAATTTGGCGCTGGAGGTGGTTTTGCCCGAACCATGCAAACCGACCATGATGACGCAACTGGGATTGCCGCTCAGAGTCAGGCCGGCATTGGAGGCGCCGAGCAATTTGACCAGCTCATCATGCATGATCTTGATGATTTGCTGGCCAGGCTGAATGCTTTGTACCACCTCTTCGCCCAGCGATTTGACGCGCACCGTCTCGATGAAATCCTTGGCGACCTTGAAATTGACATCCGCTTCCAGCAAAGCCATGCGCACTTCGCGCAAGGCCTCGGCGGTATTGGACTCCGAGATTTTTCCCAATCCGCGAAGGTTGCGGAAGGTATTCTGGAGCCGTTGGCTCAAAGCATCGAACATGCGCTCAATTTAATGCGCGCCCCGCAAACTTCAAAGTAAAGTTAGCGGCTTTGTGATGCTTCACTCATAGATGGTAGGGCCGGCTCGAGCCGTCCTCGGGTTTCTCTTGCCAGAGCGTTCGCCTCGGCGAGGCGACCCTACCGCCCTACCTTGCCCAGGCCCGCAGTCATTGAGGGGATTATCGGTTTGTCACGCTCTGATCCAGTCCCTGCGTATTTGCATCGACAGGCGGCGGCGGAATCACTTCTAATGTTTCGCCGTCGGATGCCGATGGCAAGACGAGACGGCGTTATGTGCCGCCGCCTTCTTGAGACAAGACGCAGCCGTAAGGTCATGAAGAAACAAATCTGTTTCGCCGGGTTTGTGGAATCGGAGCTGGCGATGTTGCAGCCCTCGCTCGCCGCTTTGGGCGCGGCGTGGGACTGCGTCGTGACCCCGGATGCCAGCGCGACGATGGAGGCGCTGGCGCTGGCTCCTTTCGACGCGGTCGTGGCCAATCTAGGTCCAGGCGGAATCAACGATGCCGAGCTTTTGCGGCAGGCGGCCATCCACTATCCACGGACCGCGCGATTTGCCCTGGGCGACGTCGCCGATCGCGAAATGGTCGTCCATTGTATCGGGGCCGTCCATCAGTTCATTTCCAGACCCTGGAAGCCTTCGGAACTGGTCTCCATCGTGGAACGGAGCCTGGCCCTGGACGCCTGGCTGGCGACCGACCAACTGCACTCCTTTGTTCCCCGTCTGGGAAAACTGCCCGGCCTGCCATCCAGCTATTTTGAAGTCATCAAAAGAGCGGAGTCTCCCAACTCGACGATTGAGAGCATCGCCGAAGTTATTGCGCGCGATCCCGCCCTGACGGCGCGGTTGCTGCAAATGGTCAATTCCCCCGCTTGCGGCCTGAGCCAGATAGTGACCAGCCCGGCTGAGGCGGTCTCGATTCTTGGATTGGAAACGGTCAAATCGCTTGTGCTTTGCCTGCAATTGTATGGGGAGACCAGCCAGGTCCAGGGAGCGAGCTTTTCCTTGGACGAGCTCTGGGACCACAGCTTCCGCGTCGCCAAACTGTCCGCCCGGATTGTTTTGCGCTGCATCAATAGCGAGCGCATGGCCAGCGAAGCCTACACCGCCGGCCTCCTGCACAACATCGGGCAGATCGTGCTCGCCACCAATTTGGCGGGCGAATACGCGGCGGTCGTCGAGACTTCGCGCCAACGAAAACGGCCCTTGCAAGAGGTTGAGATGGAACAAATGGGTGTGACCAGCAGCCAGGTCGGGGCGTATTTGCTCGGGCTGTGGGGAATGCCGTTGCCGCTGGTCGAGGCCGTGGCGCTGCATCTCGCGCCGGCTTCGGTGACCATGGCCGATTTCTCCCTGCTCACGGTCGTCCATGTGGCCAATGTTTTGGCCCATGAGTCCGGCGGGCGGAGTGACGGAATTCCGCTGCCGCGCCTGGATGCGTCATACCTGGCCACGCTGGAATTGCCGAAGAAAACCGACGCCTGGCGCAAACTACTTGACTCTCCCCCGCCCGCGCCCGTCCCCGTCCCGCGGGAAACTGTCGAAGAGCAACCGGCTCCCTTGCCGGTTGAGCGGGACGTGAAACCGCCTTCCCTTGGCAAACTCTTGTTATGGTTGGGACTGGCGGTGGTCGTCGTGGCGGCCGTGGTGTTATGGAAGAGCTTCGACTTTTCAGCGCTCTTGCCAAAAAAGGCCGCTCCTGGCGCAAATTCGGTCCCGGCCCCGGTCGCGACATCCCCCTCGCCAGCCGCACCTGCCAACCGCGAAAAGCCCCCGCCGGCACAAGGCGCTTCAACATTTGACGAGATTAAAATTCAGGCGATTATTTACAACCCCACTCACCCTGTGGTCCTGATCAACGGCAAGTCCCTCAATGTCGGCGATCACATCAACGGTCTGGAAGTGATCTCCATCGAGCGATCCAAAGTCGTCCTCTCCGGCAACGGCGAACAAAAAACCTTCGGGCTCAAGTGATCACGGCGCGGTTTCCGACAAAGCCAGGAGCCGGTCAAACTGCGGCTTGGTCACGGGCGAGACGGAAAGGCGGGAATTCCTGACCAAGGGCAGGTCTTTGAAAGCCGCATCCCGCTTAATCGCGGCCAACGTGACCGCTTTGGCCAACGGCTTGACCGGTTTCAAATCGACGCACACCCAATCTCCTTCGTCAGCCGTGGGATCGGGATAGCCCGCTTTGGCCACCCGCGCCAGGCCGACAATCTGTTTTTCCTCGCCGCTATGATAGAAAAGAACCGCGTCATTGATTTGCATCGCCCGCAGATTGTTGCGCGCCTGGAAATTGCGGACGCCCGTCCAGGCAGTGCCGCCTTCCCGCAAAAGGTCCGACCATCCATACGATTCCGGTTCCTGCTTAACGATCCAGTAATTCATCAATGATCCTCTTTCGTTGAAGTTTCTTTGACTGCGACAATGCGCACTTCGGACAAGGGGCGAAGAAGATGCAGAATCCGTCGGAAACCGCGAAAGCCGTCTTCGCCGAGGCCAAGTTTTACAGCCCACGCCGCGGCGAAGCGGGAGTAACCAAATTCTCCCAGCCCGCTTTCCGTCACCCGGAAGCCCGTCTCCTCGACCAAACTTCCCAGAGTTTGGACGTTCCAGGAGAAAAGGTGATGATTGGGCTCGTCGCGGCGAAATGCTTCCCCGCCCCGCTGACGCTCGAAAGGGACATAAAGCAGCAGGCGGCCTTCTGGTTTGAGCGCGCGCCGCATCTCCAGCAACGCGTCGGCCGGTTGCAGGAGGTGTTCGAGCGTATGATGGCAGAGCACCACGTCGGCCACGGCTTCAGGCAGCGCCTGGATGTCGCCAATAAATTCGATACCCAGTTCGCGCAAGGAGGGTTCCAGGAAATCGGCCACGTCGAAACCGATTTTTCGCAGACAGGCCAGCTCCGCCAAATTCCAGCCGGAGCCGACGCCGTATTCCAGCACGACATCGCTGGCGCGAACGTATGGGGCAAATTTGCGCCCCCGCAGCCGCGCCACCCACGGACGCGCGGCCTCTGGAATGCCGCGTTTTTCCAGGTGGTAACGGCGTCCGGCGTCGCCGCGATAATGGCGCTGGGCCTGGTCGAATGCCATGTGGCAGAGTGTAGGCGCGAGCCGTCCCAGGCACAATCACAGTTCGTCTTAGGATGCTCGTTGCCAGGGCTCGGCACGGACGATACAGTCGCCCCATGCCGGAATTGGCCGAAGTGGAGTTTTATCGCAAGACGTGGGATTGCGGAATCAAACAGAAGGTGCGCGCCGTGGAGTTGCACGCCGGCAAACGGATTTTCCGAGGCACAGACACTGCCGCGCTGGAGCAGGCCTTGACCGGGTCCGTTTTGCTTTTTTCAGCGACGCACGGCAAGCAACTGCTTTTCCGCTTTTCGAAAAATGGCTGGTTGGGCTTGCACCTGGGAATGAGCGGACGCTTGCGGACCGGCGTGCCTGGCGAGGAGGCAGGCCGGCATGACCACCTTGTCTTGCGCCAGCAGCGGCAAGCGCTGCTCTTTAACGATCCGCGCCAATTCGGACGGGTTCTTTTCCATCAGGGCGTTGCGCCGCCCAAATGGTGGTCTTCCCTGCCGCCGCGGATTTTGTCCGCGGAATTCACCTTGACGCGGATGAGCCAGTTTCTCTCACGCCATGCCCGCGCCCCGCTCAAGGCCGCCCTCCTCTTGCAACGCGGCTTTCCCGGCATTGGCAATTGGATGGCGGACGAAGTCTTGTGGCAGGCGGGAATTGCGCCCGTTCACCCCGCAGGCAAGCTGAACGCCGTCCAGGGCAGGCGATTGTTCCGCGCCTTGCGCTTCGTTTGCCGCGGCGCTTTGCGCACGACTGGACTCGATTATCGCGATCCGCCCGGCGGCTGGCTCGTTCACCGGCGCTGGCGGCGCGGCGGCCATTGCCCGCGAGACGGCGCCGCGTTGCGCCACGCGCAAGTTGGCGGACGGACCACCTGCTGGTGTCCGAGTTGCCAAAAGTAGCGGCTTTGGGGTTAAATGACCCGGTGGATGTCAAAGTCAAGATTTGCGGCCTGACCAATGCGGCAGATGCCGCAGCCGCGGTGGAGGCGGGAGCGGACGCGCTCGGATTGATGTTTTATGCCGGGAGCCCGCGGCATATCTCGATCGAGGATGGCCGGGCCATTGCCGCGACCTTGCCTCCTTACGTCATCCGCGTGGGCGTTTTTGTGGACCCAGATCCCTCGGATGTTTTCGCCGCGATCCAGTTTTGCGGACTGAACGTGCTCCAGTTTCACGGCGCGGAAACGCCGGATTTCTGCGCGCAGTTTGGGGTGATGACTCTGAAAGCGTTCCGTTTGGCGGACGCCAATTCGTTGCGCCCGATGGAAGGATTCCGAGCGGACGCCTTTCTCCTGGACAGTTACGTGCCGGGGGTAACGGGCGGCACGGGTCAAACTTTCAACTGGGAACTTGCCGTGCAGGCCAAGCAATTCGGCAAACCGATCTTTCTTGCCGGCGGGTTGACGGCGCAAAATGCCGCCGAGGCGGTGCGAAAAGTCCAGCCGTTCGCCGTGGATGTCTCCAGCGGCGTGGAAGAATCGCCCGGAAAGAAAGACGTCAAAAAGATGCAAGATTTTATCGCTGCCGTGCGTGGCGCCTGATTTCCATGAACCCCTCCGCTTCCCGCTGCCCATGGCCCGTCGATGACCTCTACCGGAACTACCACGACACCGAATGGGGCGTGCCGCTGCATGACGACCGCCAGTTGTTCGAATTCCTGGTCCTGGAGGGCGCTCAGGCTGGCTTAAGCTGGCATATCATTTTGAAAAAGCGCGAAAATTACCGCGCCGCTTTCGACCAGTTCGACCCGCAAAAAGTGGCGCGCTACAACGCGGCGAAGATTAAAAAACTGCTGGCCAATCCCGGCATCGTCCGCAACCGGCTCAAAGTGGCCGCCGCCGTGCAAAATGCCCGCGCTTTCCTGGCTGTCCAGGAGGAGTTCGGCAGTTTTGACGCGTATATCTGGCGCTTTGTCGAGGGCCGGCCAATTGTTAATACCCGGCGCTCTATGAAGGAAGTCCCGGCCCGCACCAAAGAATCCGACGCCATGAGCAAAGACCTGAAGCAGCGGGGATTCACCTTCGTCGGTTCGACGATTTGTTACGCCCACATGCAAGCCACCGGCATGGTCAACGATCATTTGATTGACTGCTTCCGCCATGCGGAATTGGGGGGACGGCGCTCTTAGGATCCCTGCGAAAGCAGTTTTCGAACGCCCGAGACGCCCGGATTCTCAGACAATTGAGAATTGGCCGTTGAGGATCAGCCATTAGTCATTGCGGGCCAGGCGCCACCAAGCGCAATTTTTTGTGATGGGGATGCCTCGCCAAGCTCGCCGAGGCGTCCCGGCGGAAGCCCTTGCCAGACGAAGAATTGTGCCTCAGCCTCGGACCTTGATTTTCCGCAGGCGCCTAATGCAAGCCCGTGAAGCGCCACTCGCCGCCGATGTTGACAAATGTGGCCACCGCTTCGTCATGCGTGCTGACCGTGCCATCGGTGGAGTCCTCCGTGTAAAGAACGAACGACATCTCATTGTCCGAGACAGTCCTGACTTGATCGAGCGGCAAACTATCCAACCCTCCGATCTGGTTCTCCAGCATGGTGGAGACTTCGGCGTCGGACAGCCCATCGAAGGCCTTCTCCGTCGCTTCCTCGGCATCCGGGGTGAGGCTGGAGAGGTAAGCATCGACGTCACCGGTTTTCATCGCCCAGGCGACGGACTCCAGAGCATCGGTCGGGGTCTGATAGCCGGAAAACGCCCAGGCATCCCGCGGCAGCAGATTGGTTCCAACCATCACGGGCTGGACGGACGCATTGGACATGGCAGGGGACTGAATTTCATTGGTCTTCGCCTGCGCCTGGCGGGAAAGAAGCTTTTTCTTTTCCTCCCGAAATTGGCCCACTTCCGCGCGCAACTTCATTAATTCGACCAGATCCCTTTCCGAGCGAAGCTTCCAGTTCGCGGCCGAGCCGACTTGCTTGGAAAGGCGGTTGTTCTGGGTCTTGAGGTTGTCCACTTCGCTGGCGTATTGGCGCAGTTTTGCATCGCTCGTTTTAAGCTCAGATTCGTAGCGGCGGACAGTGACGAGGAGCAGCACCACGCTCGCCAGCGCGACGGCCAGGACCGTACTCACCTTCAAATTCATCATAAGCCGGCAATGACTCCTTCGAGAATATACCGGGGCCTGTTCGACTGTCAATCAGCCTCAAGGAATGGATAGAGAGGGGCGCGATAAAACCGTCGAAATAGTGGGCGGCGCGGCAGCACCTGGCAGCACCGCCCTGCACCGCCCTACCAATTCTTGTTAATCGGCACAATTCGCCCTTGGCTCGGCGCCGAAATGGAACCCTGTCATGTTCTGGTATCCCAACGGGGCAATCCGCTCGACGACGGCTCGGAGGGTGGTTAATACGCCTTGGGACAGGCCATCGCGACACACGGAAATCGCGTAGCTATCGGGGCTTTCGATTGGCAATTCGGCAGTGCGTGACATGGCCGCAGCTTAATTCCGTCAGAAAAAACTGCTCACCATTTTTTGGCGGGCTTTTCGCGGAATTTGGCCTCTTTTAAGCCGGGGCGGACAGTTCCTTTCCCGCCGAGGCGGCGCGCTACGGAGTGCCGCGCCTTGCCGAGCCTTTTAATCGCCCCCATCCAGCAGGGCTCGGTTTGCATTGCGTTTTCGCCAGAGGCACAATGGGCAGAGGATGCAACTCTCCACAAACGGGAGACCAACCGCTCTTCGGCCTTCGCCAACCCTGGCGATACTGGCAACAGTGATCGCCGGGGCCTGTACTTTTTTGAATGTCTATTGCACGCAACCGCTGCTGCCGCTCTTCCAGCACCTTTTTGGCGCAACGGAGGTGGAAGTAAGTCTCACCGTCGGGGCCGTGACGCTTTCAGTGGCGCTGATGGCGCCGTTCGTCGGCATGCTGGCCGAGAGCATCGGGCGCAAACGGGTCATCGTCCCTGCCCTTTTCGCGATGGCTGTTCCCATGTTTTTAGCTGCCACGGCGACAAGCCTGCGCGCTCTCATTTGGTGGCGCCTGGCGCAAGGCCTGTTTGTGCCGGGCGTCATCGCGGTCATCATCGCCTATATCAATGAGGAGTTTACGGAACGCCGCGGCTTTGTCATGGCAGCCTACGTGACGGGTGGAGTGTTCGGCGGTTTCATGGGGCGATTCTTGACGGGGATCATCACCGAGCACTGGAATTGGCGGGCTGCTTTTGTCCTTCTGGGCATCCTGGATCTGCTGGGCGCCTTCGCCGTGCGCCGCTGGCTGCCGCTGGCCAAGAGTTTCGTTCCGGGGAAGCATGTTTTCCATTCACTGCGCGAAGCGCTGGAACATTTGGGCAATGGGCGGCTGCTGGCGGTTTGCGGGATGGGCTTTGCCGTTCTTTTTTCGCTGGTCGGAGTGTTCACTTACGTCAACTTCCACCTGGCGCGACCGCCCTACTCCCTGAGCCCGGCACAGTTGGGCGAAGTGTTCGCGGTCTATTTGTTAGGGTGCGTTGTCACGCCGCTGGCCGGCGGGTTTCTGGACCGGCACGGATTTCGCAGGACATCGCTGCTGGCTTTGGCCATGAATCTGGCCGGCCTTTTGGCGACGCTGGCGCATTCCTTGCCCGTTATCATCGCGGGCCTGGCGCTCTTTTCCTCGGGCATCTTTATTTCGCAATCGGCGGCCACGGTGCAGACCGGCCACGTGGCGGACCGGGCGCGCTCCGCCGCGGCTGGAATATATGTGACATTCTATTATATCGGCGGGACAGCCGGTTCGGCGGCCCCAGCCTGGTTCTGGCGGCAGGGCGGCTGGCCCGCCTGCGTTGGCTTGTTTGCGGCGGCCAGCGTTGTCACGGTGGTATTTGCCTTTGCCGGCGAACGCCGCGCCGCGTGAGGGTTAAGTGTGTGTGCGGGTCAAACCACGCTCACGATGCAAGCGGACACGTAGCGCCGGGTTGTTGCAGGCTTCAATTACTGCCGGACTATCCCAATAATTTCTCATCGGGCATCGCGGTCAGCGCGACTGGCTTCTGCTCATCAAAACGGCCGCCTCGGCGAGGCGACCCGGCCTTTCCCCATTTCTCCTTGACCGGGAGCGGTCTTGGGACGAGCGTCCCACTCTAATCGAGCAGAGCAACTACAATGAGAGCGCAACCGCTCCACCAATCCATTATGAAAACGATGATCTTTTTTGTCGCGGCCTTTTTGGGCTATGGCGCTTGGGGCATGCCCGGCGGCGTGTCCGCGGTCACGGGACAACTGCTGGCGGGAACCGCCAAAATCAGCATTACGCCCGAAACGGACGAACCCATTCACGATCCGGTTTATGTTCGCAGCCTGGTGCTGGAGATTTACGGCGAACGCCTCGCCTTTGTCTCCGCTGATCTGGCTGTTTTCACCAGTGACAGAGTGGAAAAAATCTGCAAAGAAAAATATGGCCTGGCCAAAGTTTTTCTCTGTTCCACCCATAATCATACGGCTCCTTCCAAGCCGGGGAAGGGCGAAGGCCAGAGCGACCTTAGAACTTATTTCGAAGACCAAACAGTGCGGGTCGTCGGGGCGGCGTTGAGCAATATGTTTCCCGCCAGAATCTCCGCCGGGCGCAAGAGTTTTCCGCAGTTGGGATTCAAACGCTTAATCGTGCGCGAGGATGGCCATGCCCGCGAATCCTGGATGGGCGACGACCATTACGCCCCGATTAATCCTGATCGCATTCCTTTTGGCCCGGTCGATGATGAAGTGGGCGTCATTCGCATTGACGACACCAATGGCCAGCCACGGGTTATTGTCATGAACTACGCCTGTCACGCCGACGTGGTTTGCCTTAGTTACGCGATCTCGGCTGATTATCCTGGCGTCGCGACCCGCCGGGTGGAGGAACTCTTTACCAATCAGGTCAACTGCCTCTTCGTCAATGGGGCCGCGGGCAACGTCGCCCCGCTCTTCACGGTGCCGCGCCGCGATGGGCCCAACGATTCCTTCAAAACCGACTATACGCCGATGGAAAGAATGGGTGAAATCCTCGCCTACCAGACCTTTAAGGTGGCCGGAGCATTGCGCTCCCAAGCGGGCGATACCACTATCAAATATAAGGATGCAGCCCTTGAATTCACGGGACGATTCGACAAAACCCGGCAAATCCATGTTCGTCTCACGACGCTCCTGATCAATGACGATATTGTCATTGCCGCCAATCCCGGCGAGCTCTTTGCCGAGCTGGGCTTGGAGTGGAAGACCAAGATGCGGGCGGAAGTCGCAAACCCGTTCTATTTTGGATATACTTGGAACGACGGCCAATGGCCTGGCTACGTGCCGAGCATTAAAGGGGCGGCCTTGGGCGGGTTCGGCGCCGATCAAGATGGCAAAATGATAGAGGTGGGCGCCGGCGAAGCCATCTTCAACAAGCATCTGGAAAACTACTATTGGCTGACCGGACTGTTGCGCGACAAACCCGGCCCCACCGGCTTTGAAAGAGGCCCCAGATGGATCGTCGTCCCCGTGCCTGATTGAGAAGTGCGATAATAGCGCGCCATGACGATGCCGGATTCACTGTCAGGTGGCGATCTGAGAACGCGTTTCTGTGAACGCTTCGGCTGCGCCGCGTCCGAGTTTGAGCATCGGGCGCTCGCCAAATGCTTGTATCTCCACGCCAGAATGATCGCGCCTTTGCTGCGCCTGCTCAATCCCAAGTTTTTTGAGCGCGACCTGCGTTTCATCCATTATTTTGGGAACGCCAAAGACTGGCAGGAAGTGTCGGCCGAGGTCCTCGCCTTGCGCTACCAGGACCTTCTTCATCCGCGTTTTGCCCGCAATGCGTTACGCTTGCGCGTCTCGGGGCGAAAAGCTAACAAACTCGCTGGCAAGCTCTTGCCACCCTGAGATTGCGTCAAGCGGCATAAAACTAAAAAGATGCGGCCGGCGAGACGCCGACCGAACGATTGAGTGGAAATGGGGAGCGCGACCGTCTCGGTAACGTCTCGGTCGCTTCCAGTCGGCGTCCCGCCGACTGGCCCCGGGTCTCATAATTGCTCACTTACTGTATTGGGAAAGGTCTCGATGCGCTGATGCCTTCGGCGAGACGCCAGGCGAGACGCCGGCGAGACGCCCGCGCTCCCCGATCCATCTGGATGCGGCTTAGGCGCGCTCCATGTATTTGCCCGTGCGGGTGTCGATTTTGATCTTCTCGCCGGTCTTGATAAACAGCGGCGCCTGGACTGTTATCCCGGTCTCAAGGGTAATGGGCTTCTGCACGTTATTGGAGGAATCGCCGCGAATGCCATCCGGCGCGTCCTTCACTGTCAAAACAACGCTCGACGGCATCTCAATCAGCACCGGCTTGTCCTGCACGAAAGTGACCGTGACCGTGCCGTTCTCCACCAGAAAATTCTTGGCGTCGCCCACCAGTTCCGGCGTCAGGGTCGTCGTTTCGTAGGTTTCCGGGTCCGAAAAGACGAAGTCATCCCCGTCCTTATAACTGAAATCCATTTTCCGTGTCATCATGGGCACAACTTCGATCTTCTCCGTCGAACTGAAGCGCACGTCGGAAGTTTTGCCGGAACGGATGCTGCGGAGGCTGGCTTGGACAAAGGCGCGAAGATTGCCTGGAGTGCGATGCTGCGTATCAAGCACGACGGAAATATCTCCGTTGTAGCTAATGGCCATGCCTTTGCGTAAATCGTTTGCTGATGCCATAATGTATTCTTTTCGGGTCCGGCCATTCCGCTGATGAACGGCTGGGGTAGGGAAAGTAGCCAATCATCGGCCAATGTCAAGCCCGCCAGAAGGGTTTTTTTCTGGTGGGGCGGTGCTGCCGCACCGCCCATTCTCTGGCCTTTTCATTGAGGCGGAGCCCCCGGCGCGAAAGGGACTCGTCGAACGCCCGCAAGACTGGCACTTTGCGGCAGGGTGCATGAAATTCGCTGGTGAGGGAGAATTTGGGCGGAGGGGCAGCTCCGCCCGACCACAAAATGGATCGAGGCTTTACCCCAAGCTCGCGGGACGCTTGCATAATGGACTATTCTGCTGGAGGACGGTGAGCTGCGTCTGCAAGCTGAATTCATCGGCACGCAGAGCATCGCCGTGGTTTAGCTACTTCGCCAGGTCGATGCAGACCAGATGGTCTTCGTTTCGCAGGTAGAGTTTTTTTCGGGAGAGGACGGGCGCGGCCCAGCAAGGATAATGCAAGTGCGGAACTTGAAACCGGCAAATCTCCTCTGCCTTGGCGGGATTCGGATTGAAAAGGCCGAGAAGGCCGCCTTCGCCGATGGCAATCAACCTTCCGTCGGCCCATATGCTGGAGCCCCGTCCATAGACGCTGGGCGTTTGGGTGCTGTGATGCGGCCAGCTCTCGTCCATGTCCCACATCAGCTTGCCCGTCTTTAGTTCCACGCAACGTAGGCGCGCGTCCGGCTCGTTGCGACCGCTGAAGGCGTAAAGATAGCCATCCAGGTAAATCGGGGTTGTCCAATGAAGCTCCAGCGCGGTGCCGCGCCAGACTTCCTCCACACTCTTGCCATCCGGTTTCACCCGCAGCAAAACCGAGCCGATTTTGTAATACGCGCCGGAGAGGAAGATCAAATCATCCACCACCACAGGCGACATGGCGTTGACCGACTCGTTGACCGGGGAGCGAAACCAAAAGCTAAAATTGACCGCGCCGGTTTTCGGATCAAGCGAGACTAATCCCTGGCGGGTCAAACACAGGACCTGCCGCCGCCCCTGAATCGTGGCCGCGACCGGCGTGGAATAGCTGGCCTGTTTGTCCCAGGATTTCCAATGCACAATGGATTCAGCCCGCCCGCCCGTTATCGGAACGCCTTCCCAATTCGCCGCGCCGACACTTTTCCAAAGCGTCTTTCCGGTGCCCGGGTCGAACGCCACCACCCCGGAATTGGGTTGTCCTCCTACCATGACAATGAGCCGGTCCTCCTCGAGAATAGGACTGGAGCCAACGCCGAAGAAGGCCTCCGGCACGTTGAACTCAGTGGCGGTGTCGCGTTGCCAGACCAGCTTGCCGGTGGTCAATTCCAGGCAGTTCAACTTGCCTTCGGCGCCGAAGGTGTAGCAGGAATTGGAGGCCAGGAGCGGGGTGGACCGTGGCCCGTTGTTGTAGCCGTAAGGATCAATGAAATGGCTGGGGTAATTAAAATGCCAGAAGGTTTTGCCGGTTTCAGCCGACAAACATTCGACCACCTCCTCGTCCTGCAGGCGATGGTGGACCACCAGCCGATGACCCAGGACGGAAGGCGCGCCGTAACCCGTGCCAATGGGTTTCTCCCAAACCAGGGCGGGTCCGTTGGAGGGCCATTGAGCCAGCAAGTTGGTTTCGCCGGAAATGCCGTTGGCGCTTGGGCCGAGAAACCGCGGCCAATCTTCGCCTGGATTCTCCGCCGCGGAAAGGGCCGGGCCGGCCGCCAGGAAAAAAACAGAAAAAAGCGCGAGAAAAGAGCCGACTTCGTTTGTCTTATTCATGAAATAAGGTAAGATGGACAAGCCGCCAAAGAATTTGGAGTTTTATTTTGAGTAATGCGACAGCCATGGGTGGTAGGGACGGTTCGCCGAGCCGTCCAAGGGCTCCCTTTCGTGAGAGCGGCCGCCTCGGCGAGGCGACCCTGCCTTTCCCGGACCCGCTACTACGGACCCTTTACTATTTTAAATTGAAAACTGGCGTGGAGAGCAATTTATGTTTGGCGTGAGCCCCGCGGAACTCAAGGAAGTCGGGTGGCTCCTGATGCTGATTCCGTTTGGGATCGTTTTGGGAATCGGGCTCTTCTTCGTCCACTGCGCGTGGAAAAAGGCCTCGCTCTTGCGCTCAGACAAATCGGCGGTGCCCCATCTCGCGGGGGAGTTTCCCTCTGCTTCCCGCTCCTTTCCTTTTGAGCAACCGAACCGCTGGCTGGCGGTCAAAGCCGCCCAATCATCCATCGTGCAGGCGGCGCTCAATTTGCACGGCCCAACCCCCTGCTCCTGGGAAGAAGGCCTGGCCGAAGTGCGGGAGGACAAAGTGTTTATATCGCCGCCCGTGTCCGGCTGGGTCCTGGTCGTCGGGCCGGGGCTGCCTGAACCGGCGGAGGACATCGACGGCTGCTACCATTTTCTGGCGAACCTGAGCCGCAAGCTGGGCCATCTCCAATACTACAGCGTCAACCGGGCGTTGAACTACCATTGCTGGGCGCTCTTGGAGAAGGGCCACGTTTTCCGCGCTTACGCCTGGGCCGGCGAGACTTTGTGGAACCAAGGGCCGTTGACCGCCGCGGAAAAGGATTTGCAAATGCTGTGCCTGCCTTACTGTGGCGAGCAGGATTTTGCCGTGCGCGAAGCGCTGGCGATCAATTCCGAAAGAGTCAACCAGCTTGCCGCCCGTTGGAGCATGGACCCTGCTGCCATTGCCCCGACGATGTGGCGGGGACAGGGCATCGTCGGTCAATTCTCGCATTCCAAACCGCATTGACGAGACGAGCCTTTCTTGCGATGGTTAGTCCTAATGAGCATACTCATCAGCACTTAGTTCATGAGCCCTGAAAACTGCCCTAACTGCGGGGCGGACGTTCCCGCCGGGGCCAAAGCGTGTCCCGGATGCGGCGCGGACGAACAGACCGGTTGGTCCGAGCAAGCCTACGCCAGCAGCCTGAGCCTTCCCGACGAACCTTTCGAATACGACGACTTCGTCAAACGCGAGCTGCAATCAAAAAAGTCGCCCATCCCGCACGGCATAAAGTGGTTTTGGTGGCTGGCCGCCGTCGCTGTAGCGGGCGCTTTAATCTTCGGGCTGTTTCGCTTGGTGGGGTAGAGACGACTTTTTCCGGGGAACGCGGTCGTCTCGAGCGCCCTCGTCGGGTCCCGCCGACGAAAGGCCTCCCTCGGGTGTATTCGGGCGCCGGCACCCTCTACGAAGAAATTCGTTGACGTTACGAAAAACTTCGTACAAAATGGGTGTTGAAACGATAAACAGACGCGATCCTATGGCTAAACACAAACTTCCCAAGCCCACCGACGGTGAACTGGCGATTCTCAGCGTCCTCTGGCGGCACGGCCCGCGCACCGTGCGGGAAATCCACTCCGAATTCAACCGCACGCGGGAGACCGGTTACACTACCGTCTTGAAGATGCTGCAAATCATGGCCGAAAAAGGGCTGGTGACACGGGATGAAACCCAGAAGACCCACGTTTATGAGGCGGCGCTGAAACAGAGTGAGGCGCAACGGTGGTTCCTGGGCGACCTGCTCGATCGCGTGTTTAACGGCTCGGCCCACCGCCTCGTTTTGCAAGCGCTTTCGACTAAAAAGGCATCGGCGGCGGAATTGGCCGAGATCCGCAAAATGCTCGATGACATCGAGAAAGAGAAGGGCGGCAAATGAACGAATTATTCCACTGGGGCGGGCACCCGGTCGTGCAACGGCTCGGTTGGACCTTGGTTCATTTCCTTTGGCAAGGCGCGGTCATTGCCGCCTTGTTCTCGCTCGTCCAAATGGGTCAGGCCAAGCGCTCGAACAACGCGCGTTATTGGACAGGTTGCGTGTGCCTCCTGCTGATGCTGGCCGCACCCACCGTCACATACCTCGTCTTGGGGGCGGATCGGATGGCGGAAAAGCCCCTTTCGACGAGCCGGCCACAATTGGAAGACCGTCCGTTCGCAACGTCAGCGCGGACCACAGTCCCCACCCCTTTCGTACCGGACGGGAACGACAGTCCCCATCGTGCTGCGGTTCCAAGTCCTAATCCTGATCTTAATCTTACTCCTTCCACCGCCCTTCATTCCGAAGAATTCATCCGCATCTTTGTGTTGGTCTGGTTTGTGGGAGTTTCGGTTCTTTCACTTCGCTTGTTGTTCAGCTCGCTCCAAATCGCGCGCTTGAAGCGCCGGGACAACGAGCCCCTCGGTGAGCCGTGGATGACGCAAGTCCATCGTCTCAAGGCCGCGCTGCAAATCAGCCGCCCCGTTCGCCTGGTCAAGTCCGTCCTGGTGGAAGTGCCGACGGTGGTGGGCTGGCTGCGTCCAGTGATTCTCTTGCCCGCGGCCAGTTTAATGGGGCTGACGACCGGACAGTTGGAATCCATTCTCGCCCACGAACTGGCGCATATCCGCCGCCACGATTACCTGGTGAATCTGCTGCAAAACGTTTTGGAAACGCTCCTGTTCTATCATCCGGCAGTCAGGTGGATTTCGAACTGCGTGCGAGCGGAGCGGGAGATTTGCTGTGACGAAATCGCGGTCCGGCTCTGCGGTGATCGTTTGGTCTATGCCCAAGCCTTAACCACGCTGGAGGAATTGCGCGGCGCCCCAACCTCGCTGGCTTTGGGGGCAAGCGGCGGTTCCTTGCTGGAGCGCATCCGCCGCCTTTCCGGCGCGCCGTCCGGCGAGGCCTTTCCAAATCGGCGGCGGGCGGGCGGGGCGATTGTAGCTGCGTTAGTGGCGCTCATTTTCATTTTTCTTCTTCACTATCCGTCTGAAAACGCGAAGGGCCAGACCGGGGACATAGCGCGCGAACTGAGGCCCAGCCAGGGCGCGTTTCTCAAAGGACAGCAAACGACCGCCTCCGCTGAGAACGTCGCCGCCCAAAAGCCGCAGGGTTCTCAAGATAATGAAGGGAATGACGTTGTCTTTAGTGACTTGGCTTTGCAGGAGGCGATTTGTCAATTGGCCAGCCAAGAGGGGCTGAAAGTCCAATTCGATCCTCCCTGGCTTCTTCTTAATCACGAAATCCCTCATGTGAACGAGAAATGGAAGATGGTCACAGCGGACCAGGCTTTGCAAGCACTTTTGATCAACTACTGCTTGGAGATGGAACGAAGCCCGGGCAATCCGGCTGTCCGAATTCACGCCAAGAAACCGGATGCGCTGGGTGCTCCGGTGGCCGAGGTCAGTTTATTGGGTGGTCCTCCGCCAAACGGGTCGCTGGGGACCAACCTCAACAATAATGACGAGGTGATTGATCTTGAGATTCACGATGTTCCATTGCCGGACGCGATCCGCACGTTGGCCGATCAGATAAGCTTGAACATTCAATTTGATCCGGCGCTTCTCAAACAAAACGCGCCCCATGTGAACGAGCCCCTGAAGAAAGTCTCGACACGCCATGCCATCCAGGAGTTGTTGGATAAATATGGCTGGCGGCTGACCCGCATTCCAGAGAATCCAATCCTCCGAGTTGTTGCGTCACATCCCATTTCCCGTCTTCCTAATGGAACCGAACTCTCCCTTCTTGCAGTGACTCACGGCCCATCCAACCTCTTCTTTCCAGACGGCCCGGAAGGTGAACCGATGACCGATGACTGGCGCAAACTGGACGGCACCCTGAGCTTCTCGAACAAACTCGTTTTATGGATTGGCCAGAGAGGCCCCTCCGGCGTGCCGCCTCTGCCGGTCCCAGCTGGCGGCCAATGGTTCTCCGATCTTCGAGCCACCCTGGCCGATGAGAAAAGCGAGGAGTGGGATACGCGTATGACGCTTTCTGACCCATTTCAGCATGAAAACCTGCGCGAAAGGAACTGGGTTTTTCCACTGGACTTCTCTTCTTTTCCACGCCGCGGAAAAACCCTCCGGTTCAGATTTTACGTTCGCAATGACTCGGATGCGTGGGACACCCTCGCTGATTTTACTTTTCCCAATCCAGTTCCTGGCCCTTACCCCATCTGGAAACCGGCAAGCCTGCCCGCTCTCCAGACGAATGGAAATCTGCTGGTCTCCCTCATCTCGCTAACCACCGGCGCCAAACCTCTCGCCTACCACTTCGGTATCAGGCCGTTTACCCGCGCCACCTTTGATGTGAAGGTCAACGGCCAACCGACAGACGCATGGGAGCCAGACCACATCGAACCCGCCGATGCCACTGGCAACGAACCGTGGTGGCCGGCCGGCAGCCACAGCGCAACCAACGGCCTTCCATACTATGAGATGGACGGTGTGGGCCTCAGCCCCAGCGAAGTCTGGCGCGTGCGGGCCCGGTTCGCTCGCACTGGAACGCCGTTATGGACCAGTCCAGAGCTTCCCATGCGCGAGGACTCACTGCTCCCGATGAGTCTAAGCACAAATGTGCAATCCCTTCCGCTCACTCTCTCCTGCGAACAAAGCCGATTCCCCAACACGATCGTCTTGAAGGCGGCTGGTTTGCCGGCAAATGCCAAGTTGGGCGCTACCCGGATTCTTGACGACCAGGGCCGCCCGGCGAAATACAAAAGCGGAGGCTTCTCGGACTTTGGATTCGACGCTCAATGGGAGATTCCATTTGGCGCAAAGTGGCTCAAAGTTTCGGTCACCCTCTCCGAAACCCGCACCTTCGACTTCCTGGCAAAACCCACGGCCATCCCTGAAACTTCGCATTGATCGACAGCAATGCGTGTTTATATCCCCGCGCATAAGCAATTCGACATGTAATATTCCCTTGCGACGGGAGGGTGAAGCGCCGCGACGCCCTGTTATAATGGGGCTCGCGGCGTTCGCCCCTCCCGAAAACTCCCGTTGTGATGTCGAATCATCTATGCGCAGATATATAGGTCCCTAATTTCAAAAAGCCCGTCGCTTTGTCTCTTACATTTGGGCGGCGCAGCAGCGCCGCCCCACCATCCTTGGGTGGGGCGTTGCTGCCGCAACGCCCAAATTTCAAATCTCTTGGGCTAGAGATTTTATGGCTCATTTACTTGTCAAGCCGCTTCCCGCACGGATTTTTCGGCGACGGGGAATTTGGGGGTGATGTAGAAGACTTCGTCTTGCTGGAAGCAGATGCCTGCCGCGGAGAGTTGCGCGGCGGTGAAACGGGCGCGGTCGGCGAGGAGGGCTTTTTTGTCAACCTCCGGCTCGGGCGTGGTGAGGTAGCAGCAAGCCCAGTCCAAGTCTTCCAGGCGGCGGGCGATGGTCCGCCATGTGTCCTTCTTTGAGCATTTTTCGACGCTGGGAGGGTCGGTCCGATAGCCGATGGTGGCGACCGGAAGTTCGAGCGATTTCTTGTCTGGAAAAAGTTCGGCGCGATGTTTTTGACAATAAAGGAAGACGCCGGCTTCGCGCGATTCGATCTGCTGGGCGAGGGCGAGGAGTTGTCCCTGGCGCCGTTCCTGCGCGGCGGCAATTTCCAATTCCAAGGCCGCCTTTGCGGCGGCGAATTGGATTTTCAACGTGGCAATTTCGGAGACCGTTGCGTCCAGGACTTCGCGCGAAGGAACGAGGCAGATCAAGCTGTTTTTCTTTTTGCTCATTGCCACTTCCTTTCTTCACGGCGTTCCAGGACCAGGTGGGTGCGCCGGTGGATTTGCCGGGCTTCCACCGACCAGGACTGACGCCATCGGTAATAGGCCGAAACCGTGGCCAGCACCACCAGCACGACGGGTGTCAAATTGATGAGCAATTTCAGGAAGTCCAAATGTTGACGGCTTAAAGACTCACCCTGATCAATGACCAGGACCGGACGTTGCATTGAAACAGGTTTGGTCCACCCTTGTCGGTAGGGCAAAGCTGCTGCTTTGCCCTTTATTTGGGCGGCGGAGCACCGCCGCCCCACCGAGACCGGGAGGGACGGCGCGGCCATGAGTTTCGCCCGACTTCGTTTGGCGACGGCGGCGGCCAGTTGCGACCGGGCGCGGTCCGGCGGCGCGAGGATGAGGACGATGCGCTGGAAGTTGGCGGGCGGCTTGGCCTGGCATTCCTGGACAGCGGACAGGACATGGTGGAAAGTATCCGGTGAATTGGCGACGGTGTCCGGCGTCTCCAATTCACCGGGGTGGGATTCGGCCTCGCGGTCGAAGCGCGGGGCCGAAGTAGGGGCCTTGTTCGGCAGGTTATGGGACACATCCTCCAAAATCTTTTCGTGGGCGATTGATTCATTCTTCATTTGTTTCAGGCAAGCGTGGGGCGCTTTGCAGTTGGATCTTTGAACCGATGCTGGCTTGTTGCTCGAGATGGACGAGCATCACCGAAATGCGGTCGGCATAGCGGGATGCAGGGCAAAGGGTCAGCACCGCGCAGAGGACTTTGCGCCGGCCCGCCACCGAGTCCGGGAGAGTGGAGAGGGCGTGCCAGGCCAGAATGTCCGTCGCCTCCACCCTTTTCATGTCCCACATGGTCCCGCCGTCTGGCCGGGGTTTTCCCCCGTCTTTTTTATTTGCATTCCGCCGCCTCAGCGTCATACTGTTATTCAGTAACACATGTTACGCGATAACGTCAAGCGATTATTTGTTATTCGATAACATTCTTATTAAAATGGACCCGGAAAAGGCTGAGTTTAAACGGCTTATCGATCTCATGGGATGGTCGCAAAGTGAAGCGGCGCGGAAGCTATACAAGACGCCCGCTGCTGTCAATCATTTGGTTAACCCCGATCATCCCAATAAGCCCACGCAGACGACCCTGCAATTGTTGAAGCTGATCATCGCCACCGAGCGACCGGAGCTTTTTGAAACGGCGTTCGAGTTGAGAGAGGCGCCGCCATCGAAAAACAACCAAAGCCGGCTGAACGCCAAGGAACGCGGCCTGATTGAGATGTTGCGGCAGGCGTCGCCAGAGGAGCAGGAGAAGATTTACGCGGTCATAAAGGCCATGCTCAACCGAGGCGGCGGCAAAAACTCCAAGGGGAAAAAGTCGGGGGACTGACAAAAGACTGCGTTGTTGGCTCTGCTTTGGTGGACCATGCAGAAAAACACTTCTGATCAACGTTCTTCAAAAAGGATACTTGACACCAAGCAAACAAAGGAAACAAAGAGCATTTTTCTGGCCCTGCTTTTCTGACTTCGTTTACGCGGTCAGCGATGCCAATTGACCGATCAGATTCGACGATAAGGCGCTTGTGAAAGGCGTAGTTCAAGTCAGAAAAATGGAGGCCTCAGAGTGTCCGCTAATTCGATCCTACTTCTGCGGCGTGAGTTTTTTGATTTCCCGATCATAGGCGGCGGCTTGGGAACGCTTGTGGAGTTGGATGGCGAGCGCCGCGAGTTTCTGATAGAGGCGCAGGGCGTCTGGGTAGTCCGGGGTTTCTTTTATGAAACGGTCGTAGAGGGTCAAAAGCTCCTCTGTCTTGGCGGCATCGGACAGTTTGTCGGCCAGGCTGAGCGTCAGACGCACTTTCTGCTGCGGCGAGGGATTAAGCTGGAGGGCGCGGCGGCACGCTTCCATGGCTAACTCGTATTGCCCCATCGATTGGTAGAGGTCGGCCAGTTTCTCCTGCAAAACGGCGCTCCCGGCGGTAACGCCCTGCTCAGTCAAGTAACGCGCCTGGTCCGATCGTTTGGAGCCCGCCAGCAAATTCAAATCCACCAGTCGCAATTGAGACCATTCGACGAGCGGACTGTGCCGCGCGACCAAAGTGTCGTTGAGGATTCGCGGATCTTTGCCGAAGGGCTGGTAGAGCGGGTCGCCGATGACGGTGGTTTGCCAGGATACGGCCGGCTGGCAGGAGTAAGCGGCTTCGCCGAAAGTGAATCCCGCCAGGAGCCATCGGTCAAAGAAGACGCCGATGTTCGGAGTGGCTTCCAAATACGGTTCGTCGATGCAGCCCATGGTTGCCGTGACTCCCTTTGCCAGCAGGGGGCCACACCAACTGGCGGTCGTCGAGCGAAGCGTATGGGCGCTGAAGGAATGCAAATGGTAGGCAAACGCTCCCAGCATGAATTCCACCTTCAGCCTTGTGAAGGGACCGGAAACAGTTGGGTCGTACCATCCCGCGTAGAGAGCAATCTGGCTCATGGGAAAGGCGGCGGGAAAAGTCTCCGGCTGCTGGTCAACGACGGTTTCAAAACCGTAGCGATGCGCCACATCGGCGGCGGCGGCGATCCAATCGTCGCCCTTCTTGTAAGGGCCATTGGTGATGGCGCGCAGGTCGAAATAAGCGCGGCCCCAAAGACCATTCGTTTCCGCTTCGACAGCTTTATCCACTAATTGACGGGCGATCGAGGCGCTAGGCCCGTCGAGGCGTGTCACCATCAAAAGGCCGTTGCAAGGATTGAGTTGGGTCGAATTGGCCGTTCCGAACCAGGGGTTCACCGAGGGGCCCCCCAACTCTTGGTTTGGATCACGCCACGGGAGCAGACATAATTCAGAATCGACCGCCGCCCCGTTGCGGCGCATCGCCTCCCAGAGATGTTCGTCGCCCGGTTTATGCAAGGACACGTCCTCCGCGATGCGCAGGGGCACGCCGAAGCAGAGGACGGCATAGCGCACTTTGCATTGCGCGGGTTTGAGGGCGTGCGTGAGGGCGTCGGAGAGAGGCGCCGCATAGACCAGCAGCCCCTTCTGTTGCAGGAAGGCCAGGAGCGGGCTTTCCAATGTGTCGCGGTACTCGGCCCGCGTCATGGTTTCGCCTTCCGGCAAATTCAGGCCGATGATTTGATCCGATGGAACGCCTCGGACGGCAGCGTAATGCTTGGCCACATCTTTCGATTCCGGCAAAAGCGCATTGTAAACCAGCACTACCGACTGGCCCGATTCAGCCGCGCGCAGCCCCGGCACAATGGCCGCCAGGCAAAAAACGACCGCCTTAATAACCCTTGCAAACATTAGTCATTAGACCAAGTCGGCGCGGAAACCGTCAAAAGCAAATTCAACTTTTGCGGGCAGCTCGGCTTGGGCCGCGTCATGGTCGTAATCGTGGGACAAATGAGTGAAGTAGGTGCGTTCGGCGGCAATCCTCCGCGCCGCCGTCAGCGCTTCATCCAGGCACATGTGGGTGGGATGCGGCGCACGGCGCAAGGCATCCAACACGGCGATCTCCACTCCGCAGACTTGCTCAACCACCGGCACGGGCACTTCTTTGCAGTCGTTGAGGTAGGCCAGGCGCTTTTTCCCATTTTGGATGAACAGATACCCCGTCGTTCCGGCGGTCCCATGCGGCAGCGGATAGGGGTGAATTTCCAGGTCGCCAAGCGTGAACGGTCCCTCGATGATGTGCGGTTCGGGCCTGAAGTAGCCTTTCGGAGTCGTCACGGCGTCGAAAGCATATCGAAAGACCCGCCGCAAATCGGTCATCGTAGCGGCGTTGGCATAAATGGGAAGCGCCGCCCCGCCGCGCAAGTCGCAAAAGCGGCGGCAATCATCCAGTCCCATAATGTGATCGGCGTGGGAGTGGGTAAAAATCACGGCATCGAGCCAGCGAATATTCTCCCGCAGAATTTGCAGTCGAAATTCCGGGGTGGTATCGACCACCAGCTTGATCTGCTCGGTCGCGATATAAATGGAAGGCCGGGTGCGGTGATTTTTTGGATTCGCCAGGAACTCCTTCGGATAATCCTGGCCGATGATCGGAACTCCTTGGGAAGTTCCTGAACCGAGAAAAATGAGCGAAAACGACATTCTTAGACCTTACTATGCCTTCACAGCACTTCGAGCACGACCACCGATTTGGGAGGAAGAGTGGCGGAGAGTTTGCCATCCTCGACTTTTGCGCCTTCCAGGGCCTGCGGTTGCACCGTACTGGGCGCATCGAACGTATTGCAGGAATTGATCGCCGGGGCGGTCAGCACCCGCCCGGTGACGGATTTCGCGATCATCCCGTCCAGCAGGCAAGAAAGACGGGCCGCGCGGTGCGGATCGGCGTTGGTCAGGGAAATGTGGACTTTGCCCGCGCTGTCGCGTGAAGCGGAGACGGTCAGCGCTGGAATGGACTCCGAGCCCAGGCGGTAATCGGGCGAAGCTACTTCGCTGGGCAGCAGGACAGCGTCCTGGTGGACGTTATACATTTCAAAAACATGATACGTTGGAGTCAATAATATCTTCTCCTTGTCGGTCAGGATCATGGCCTGGAGAACGTTAATCAACTGGGCGATGTTGGCCATTTTCACGCGGTCGCAGTGGCGATTAAAAATGTTCAAGGTCAGGCCCGCCACCAAAGCGTCGCGCAACGTGTTCTGCTGATAGAGGAAACCAGGGTTGGTGCCGGGTTCGACGTTGTGCCAGGTCCCCCATTCATCGACCATCAGGCCGACCCGCTTCTGGGAATCGTATCGATCCATAATTTGCGAATGCCGGGTAATCATCTCGTCCATGCGCGCGGCCCGGGCGAGGAGATAAATCCAATCATCCTCGGAAAACTGCGTGGCGGAACGGCTGTCCCGGCCGGTCCCGCAATAGTAATGCAAGGAAAGCCCATTCATTTGGCGGACCGCGTTGCTCATGAGCACCTCCGTCCAATGATAATCCGCCCCGTTGGCGCCGCAGGCGATGCGATAAATGTTATTGCCGGGGTAATTCTTGACAAACGTATTGTAGCGCCGGTAGTTATCGGCGTAGAATTCCGGCGTCATATTGCCGCCGCAGCCCCAGCTTTCGTTGCCGACGCCGAAAAAGGGAAGTTTCCACGGCTCCTCACGTCCATTTTGCCGGCGCAAATTGGCCATGGGAGACTTGGCGTCCGAAGTCACATACTCCACCCATTCCATCATTTCCTGGACCGAACCGCTGCCGACGTTGCCGCAGAAGTAAGGTTGCGCGCCGATTTGCTCGCAAAAGTCCATGAATTCATGAGTGCCAAAAGCGTTGTTTTCCACCACGCCACCCCAGTGCGTGTTGATCATCGACGGGCGTTTGTCGCGCGGCCCGATGCCATCCTTCCAATGGTACTCATCGGCAAAGCAGCCGCCCGGCCAGCGCAACACCGGCACTTTCAGCCTCTTGAGGGCCGCCACCACGTCATTGCGGATGCCGCGGGTATTCGGGATGGAACTGTCTTCCCCCACCCAGACGCCTTCATAAATGCAGTGCCCCAGGTGTTCGGAAAACTGTCCGTAAATATTGCGATTGATGACCGCTCCCGGCTCGCCGGCCTCAACCACCGCCGTGGCATTAAAGGCCGGAGCGGAATCCTGCGCCAGCGCGCCGGCCACAGTCAGACAAAGTCCGACAGCGAAACAAAAAATGGCTTTCATAATCTGGCGGCTAGCGTGGCCTGACATCCGGCAGAAAGTCAAATTATCCGGAAGACGAGCCACAGATTGGCACGGATTAACACAGACATCATCTCTTCTCCAGTTGGTAGATTATCAAACGCCTAAAACAATCGTCCGGACTATCCGCATTTTGAGGTCCCCGGTTTCAGGTTTGACGACTTCCAATGCAGCCTTGGCGGTGGCGGTCATTTCGCCAAATGGCAGGACACCCAGTGCTCTTTCTCCACCTCTCTCAAAGCCGGCGTCTCAATCTTGCAACGCGCCTCCGCCAGCGGACATCGCGGGTGGAAGGGGCATCCGGGGGGCGGATGGATGGGCGACGGCACGTCTCCTGAAAGAATGATGCGGCGCCGTTTGGAGTCGGGATCGACGACCGGCACGGCGGAAATGAGCGCCTGAGTATAGGGATGTTTTGGCGTCCGGCACATTGTCTTGGCTTCGCCGGATTCGACAATTTTTCCCAGATACATCACCAAGATGCGGTGGCTCAGATGCCGGACCACCGCCAAGTCATGGGCCACAAACAAATAAGCGATGCGATGCTCTGCCTGCAAATCGCGCAACAAATTGACAATCTGGGCCTGCACCGAAACGTCGAGCGCGCTGACGGGTTCGTCGCAGACAATCAGCTTCGGTTCAACGGCCAAGGCGCGGGCAATGCCGACGCGCTGGCGCTGCCCGCCACTGAATTCGTGCGGATACCGTTGCGCATGCGACGGGTCCAGGCCCACGTCCAGCAGCAGACTTTCCACGCGCTGCCGGCGCGCCGCCGAGCTAGACGCAAGCCGGTGGATGTCGAGCGCTTCGCCGATGATGTTCCCGATCCTCTGCCGCGGATTGAGCGATCCGTAAGGGTCCTGGAAGATCATCTGGAATTTGCGCCGCTCCGCCCGCAGGGCGGCGCCTTTCCAATGGGTGATGTCTTCGCTTTGGAAAATAATGCGTCCATCGGTCGCCTCGATCAGCCGGACAACAGCCCGTCCGAGGGTTGTTTTCCCGCAGCCGCTCTCACCCACCAATCCTACAGTTTCCCCGGCGGCAATGGTCATGCTGACGCCATCCACCGCACGCACAAATTCCTTGGCGCGGCCAAAAAGCCCCGGGTTCACCGGGAAATGAACTTTGAGCGATTGAACTTCCAAAAGAGCTTCGCTCATGGGGACAAATTCCAAAACGGGCACCGCACCGAGCGTCCCGCCGCGACGCCGAGCAATGGCGGGACCTTTTCCGAGCACTCAGGCTGCCGGCGCGGGCAGCGAGGGTGAAACCGGCACCCGCTGGGAAACGCGCCCAATCGCGGCGGCGCGCCGGGAATGGCCTTGAGGCGTTCCGCCTCTCCGTTCAGGCTCGGCACGGAGTTGATTAACGCTTGCGTATAGGGATGCAATGGCCGCTGCAAGATCTCCCGCGCCGGCGCGATTTCCACAATCTGCCCGGCGTACATCACGGCCACTTCATCGGCTATGTCGCCGACGATGCCCAGGTTGTGCGTAATGAGAAGAATGGCCATGCCCAGTTGCCGCTGCAAGCCGGCCAGCAATTCTATGATCTGAGCTTGAATGGTGACATCGAGCGCGGTGGTGGGTTCGTCGGCAACCAACAGCTTGGGATGCGGCGCCAGCGCCATCGCGATCATGGCGCGCTGTTGCATGCCACCGGACATTTCGTGCGGATAACATTTGCGGCGCGCTTCGGGTGCCGGGATGCCGACCAGTTTGAGGAGGCGAACCACTTCCGCGTCAGTCGCGGCCTCGGGGCGGTGCAATCGCAGCGCTTCCTTGATTTGGTCGCCGATGCGAAAGACCGGATTGAGGGAGGCGGCCGGTTCCTGAAAGATATAACTGACAAAGCCGCCGCGGATGTCGCGCAATTCGGCGGCCTGCATTTTGAGGACATGGCGGCCCTCCAGAAGGACTTCGCCTCCCGCATAGACCGCCGGTGGGCTGGCCAAAAGCCGGGCGATGGAAAGGGCGGTAACGCTTTTGCCCGAGCCGCTTTCACCCGCGAGGCAGAGTGTTTTTCCAGCTTCGAGTTTGAGCGAGACGCCGTCCACGGCGCGCAAGGCGTTCGCGCCACGGCCAAACTCAATCTGCAAATCACGAATTTCCAGTAGCGGCATGGTCACGATTCAGTGCCCGGTTTTGATGCGCGGATCAATCCAGCCATACAACAGGTCCACCACCCAATTCGCGCCGATGACCAGCGCGCCCGTAAAAAGAACTGTGCCCATGATCATGGGCGGATCGAGGTTAAAGACGCTTTGCACGGCGAGGGTGCCGATGCCCGGCAGCGCAAAGACATTTTCGATGAACAAAACTCCTCCCAGCATCGCGGCAACATCCATGCCGAGAATCGTCACCACCGGAATGAGCGCATTGCGCAAGGCGTGCTTGAACAGGACTGCTGTTTCCGACGCTCCTTTTGCTCGCGCCGCCCGCACATAAGGACTGTCCAGCACTTCCACCATGTTGGTGTGAATCAAGCGCGCATAGTATCCAACAAAGAGCATGGCCAAGGTTGCGGCAGGCAGCAGCAAGTCGCGAAAACTGCTGAAGAAACCGACAGGAAACCATCCCAGCTTATAGGCCAGCCAGTATTGCAACATCCGCGCCAGCCAAAAGGATGGGAGGGAAAGGCTGAGGGTTGCCACAACCAACATGCCGCGGTCGAACCAGGATCCGCGAAACCTCGCCGTCAGCACTCCCAGCGGCACGGCCAGCGCCATCCACATCACGACCGCGAGCGCCGAAAGCGCCGTCGTGGTCGGCAGGCGGCTGAGTATGGCCTGGGCCACCGGTTGCTCGGTCACATAAGAATGGCCCAGATCGCCCCGAGCGATTTGCCCAAGATAAAAGCCAAAGCGCTTCCACAACGGCTCGTCAAGATGGTAGCGAATATGGATTTCCTTGATCACGTCCGGCGATGCCTTCGAGCCGGCAATGACCCTTGCCACGTCGCCCGGCACGGCGTTGAGAAGGAAAAAGGTCAGCGCGGCCGTGCCCAGCAGAGTGAGAATGGACCAGAGGAAACGGGTGAGGAATCGGGTCATCGTTTCTCCCGGCTTGGATCGAGCCACATCCGCTCGAAACGAAAATAGACAACGGGATGAAGCCGCACCCCGTGCAGCCACGGCTGATGCAGCGCGTAAACGTATGGGTAAAAGAGAGGCACCCACGGCGCGTCATGCACCACGATTTTCTCGGCGTCCTGGTAGAGGCCGAAGCGCTTTGGCGCATCCTGGCAGGTCGCGGCTTCATCCAACAGATGGTTGACCTTCGGATTGTTATAAAACGCGTAATTTTGACAGCCTTCCTCCGAAATGCGGTTGCCGTTGAGGCAGCCATCCAAAAAATCGCTTGGATCCGGATAGTCCTGCGACCAGCCCGTCAGGCAGCATTCCACGGTATGGCGCCGTTCCTGGCTGTCAACAAGAGGGGCCATGGCCAGGGGGTTAAGTTGCGCCTTGATCCCCACTTGGGCCAGGTCAAATTGAATGGCGTAGGCGGGCGGGATCAGAAGCGGATTGCCCAACTGGTACCAAATCCTGCAGGTAAAACCCTCCGCATAGCCGGCCTCGGCCAGCAACTGGCGCGCTTTGGCGGGATCGTAGGGGTAGCTCGTCAAATTGGGATTGAATCCCGGCATCGTGGGAGGAAGGACCCCATTGGCCACCGTGACCATGCCGTGCAAGAGTTGGACGAGTTTCTGCTTGTCAACCGCATACGCCACAGCCTGCCGCACCTTGAGATTGTCGAAAGGTCTCATCTCGGTGTTCAAGTTCAGATACCAAATCATCCCGGCCGGAATCCTTTCAATCAGTCCCTGCCAGCGCGGGTCGTGCGCAATGCGGACAAAGTCGGGCACGGGAATTCCGGGCTCCTCGGTGACGTCGGCAATATCCAATTCGCCGCGTTCAAACATCATCAAGTGCGTCGTCGGGTCCCCTCCCACCAGCACATCCACCGCATCCAGGTATTGCCTCTCAGGATGAGAAAAAAGCGGGTTGCGCTCGAACCGCATTTTGACGCTCCGCCGCCATTGTTTCAGGACATAAGGCCCGGTGCCAACGGGGTGCATGGTAAAGGACTTTCCATAGCGCTCGACTTCCTCGCGCGGGACCACCAAAGCGCCGGGCACGGTGAGTATGTAGAGGAAGGATGGATCGGCACGTTCCAATTCAATGATCAGCGTGTCATCTTGCGGCGCTTTCAGGCCCCGAATATGCGAAGCTTTGCCCGCGCGAAAATCCTTGGCGCCATCGATTCCTTCAAACCAGGCCTCCGAGGGCGCGGCCGTTTTGGGATCGAGGAGGTGTTCCAGCGTAAAGACGAAATCTGAGGCCGCCACTTCGCGCCCATTAGAAAAACGAACTCCCGGCCGCAGATGAAATGTGTAAACGCGCTGGCCTTCCGAAATAGTCCAATCTTTGGCCAGACAAGGCACGACCTTCGTCCCGTCGTCGTATTCGACCAATCCCTGGAACATCAAAAGGGGGAATGGTTCGGAAATAGTGTCAAAGGCCAAGGCGGGATCAAGCGAGGTCACATCCGTAGGCAAAGCAATCCGCAGGGTTCCGCCGCGCTTTGGCGTGGAATTGTCCGCCGCGGAATCGGACGCCAGCAACCTTGACGAGCCCAAAATCACAGCGGCCAAGACGCCTAAGACAACGCGCACGATTTGCAGGAGGCCGTTCATCTTCTTTGCCGGGGATCGATCATTTCCTGCAATCCCTGCCCTAAAAGGTTGAAGGCCAGCACTGTTAGCACGATGGCCAGACCCGGCACGATGACCAAATGTGGGAAGCTGATGAAATAAGGCTGGCCTTCAGAAATCATCGATCCCCACGTCGGCGCCGGTGGCGGCACGCCGACGCCTAAATAGCCCAGTCCCGCTTCCAGCAGGATCGTGTTGGCCGTGCTCATGACTCCCAAAATAATGATCGTGGGCAGCAGGTTCGGCAGAATGGTTCGCAGAAGGATGCGGGCATCCGACGCGCCCAGTGACCGCGCGGCCCGGACAAATTCCCGTTCCTTGAGCGCCAGCACCTGGGCCCGCACCACTCGCACCAACCCGGGCCACGAGACCAGGCCGATGATCAAAAAGATGCTGATCGCGCCGCGTTTAAGCGTAATATCCAGAAAATGCCAGGGCAAGTTTGCCGGATGGAGATGGACCGTCCGCCCGCCAACTTCCAGCAAGCCCGCAAAGGCGATGGCGAGGAGAATGGCCGGAATCGTCATGTTCATTTCCGTGAACCGCATCAGAAGAAGGTCCAGTTTGCCGCCGTAAAACCCGGCCACCAGGCCCACTGCCACTCCAATGACCGTCGCCGTGAGCATGGCCGCGATTCCGACCGGCAACGAAATGCGCGCGCCATAAATAACCCGCGAGAGCACGTCCCGGCCCAGATTATCTGTGCCGAGCAAATAAGTGCCATCGGCGGGACGAGGCAGCCCATCTTCATTCAGCCCTTGTTTATCCTGCTGGTCCGGGGCACGCAAAATTTGCCAGCGGGTCAACGCCGGCGCGGCCAAAGCGAGCAAAGCGAAAGTGAAGATGATCAGAGCGCCGACTCCGGCAAGGCGGTTGTTCAGCAACGTCCGCATGGACGTTCTGAAAAAACCAAAGTTCGCTGGCATTCGAGCTCGAAAATGACGCTACCGCAGACAATCTTGTGCGCCAGAGCCGTCCCGTCAAGCGCTCTCCTGTGCCTCAAATCCTCGCCTAACGCGACGAATTTCATGGCCGGGGAGCGCGACCGTCCCAGTCGCTGCAGTCGGCGTCTCGCCGACTGCATCTTCCGTACTATGTGCCTACGCCTTCCACACGGGATCAAAATCGAATGCCTGATGGAATCCTCCACCCCAGGTGCTTCTGGCCCCGATATGTTGCACCAGAGACGGAGCATGATAAAAAACCGGTTTCCTCAAACAGCCCGCCAGACGATAGATCTTGGTGTCCTGCAACCCCAGAATATCGTTCCAGCGCCGGACCACGTAGGCCGCCGTTTCCTTGGAAAGGAGAAGCGCTTGACTGCCGAAAGCGAAGTTGGGGTCGATAATGCGGGCATTGCTCTTCAGATCGCACGCCCTCACGCAAAGCCGCGGATTGTAGAGGCCGGCCAGGGTCACCGCCCCGCGCCGGATGGGGTCCCAATGGCAAAGGTTATGGCGGATGTGCCGGTTGAAATCCAAATCATCTTCCAGAAACAGGATATAATCGGCCTGACAATCGAGGCTTTTCCGCAGCGCGAGGTAGGATGATTGCGCCTGTCTTTGCTCGCCATTTCCGTCGGCGGGACTGTCAAAGTGAATGTGAAGCGGCAGGTCGCCCCAGTCGGTCCGGGCAAGATTCTCCAGGGTCCTCCGCCTCAGGTCATCCCGTTCCCGGCAGGTGATCATCATGGCCTGGATTTTGATCGTTCGCCTGGTCCGCTTGGACTTGGCCAGCGCCTTCCAGCCGGGATCGCTATGGATTCGCCCATCCCAAACGCGCCGCAAGTCGCTGACGAAAGCGTGACACTGCTTCTCCCAGCGAAACCCTTTGATCCGTTTGTTGAAGAACAGGTCCCATTTCTCCTCGTTTCGATGCTGAAAGACGCGCCGCCCGCGAAAGTCGTGCTGGCACATGACTCCCGGCAGGGGGGCGATCGGTTTTGGGACCAGCGAATAAGCTGTCTTCAGCTTGCGAAAAGCCAGATGAAAAGTTTCCTTGTCGCCATGCAGGTGCCGATAAAAGAAATCAGAATTCTCGTTGATCCACCAGGAAAGAGAGAGAGCCCGCCAACATCGCTCTTTGTCGAGAACGATCTGCCCGGACTCAAATTCAAATTCTTTCGGGATGCGCAACCCGAAGCTGCGCCAAATGGCATACGCTTTTTTGTGCGCGCCTTGCGTGAAATCCGGCCAAAAGATCGCCCCCGTGGCCCGGAATTCCGGCGTGCTAAACAAGAATTCGGGATTGACCACCGGCACGTTGTCCGCGTCCAGCAGCAGGACCTCGCGATAGGGCGAATGAAGCAGCGCGTAAGGCTTCAACTCCCATCCTTGGAGAATCCGCGCGGGAAATTTCTTGCGCACCCTCGTCGCATCGACGCATTCCACTCCCAAGGGCGCCAGCAACGCCTTCATGCGGCTGTCCATTTCCTTTTTCCCTAAATGCCATAACTGGATAGGCAAGGAACATCCCAGGCGCCGCAGCATGTTGAGGCAAACCCAGACGCTGGCAAAATATTTGACGCCCCCGCCGCAGACCACGATCCCCCGGCCCTCGTACCCGCCAGGATAGGCCGGGATGGTCGGGATGAAGCGCTCGCAGGCCATGCCCGCGTTAGACAGATTGAGGCGATGCTGGTCAAAGAGGTTCTCGCTCGTGGCCGCGACACCGCGTTCCCCGGCCCGCCTTTGGCGGGGCGACAGATATTTGACAACGCCGCCATTGAAATACCCTTCGATGCGCTGGATCACCTCACGCGGAGTAATCATCTCCATGCAGCGCGGCAGCCCCTGGACAACGTCCGTGCATAAGTTTTGCGGGAGGTCCTTCTTATCGCCGTCTCGTAATCGGAACGTCCGGTCCTTCCAACAACCGCCGTAAGCGCAGCAAGGCAGGGCGCCAATCGTGTGGATAAACTGATGGTGCGGATAGGCTTCCCAATGGGTTGGCTCGCGCCCGCCGGCAATCACAACACACGGGCGGCAAGGGGGTTGGCCGCGCTTTGTTTCCACCGCCGCCGCCAAATGCATCAACGCGGTGATCGAACAGAGAACGCCTTGAGAATGATAGACCAGGCGGACCAACTCCCGCAAGGTCGTTTGGCCGCGGAGGTCAATCACCCCTTCCAACTTAGGGTGATAGTGCCCGCGCTCCCCCACTTGCACAAATTGAATTCTCCCTCGAAAATGATCGATAACCTCCTGATAGCGCTTGGACTCCCACCATTTGATTGTCAGATCATATTTCCCTCCCGCCGCGACGATCCAAAACGGTGTGGCCGCGCCCGTGACTTCGTGGACCTGGGAGTACCAGGCCTTCTCTTGCTTGGAGAGGTGAATGTCACCCTTAAATGCCGCCGGCTTGATGTTCAGTCCCAGGCGTTGATTGAAGAATTCGACAAAGCCGTGCAGGCAGTGGTAAGGGACTTCATTACTCTGGTCAATCAGGGGGTAAGTGCATTCGATTTCCGTGGACTCCGGGTCCCCATCGGGCAAGACCGTGACATGGGGATTATTTTGCCAGAGTTCAGGGCAGTGGGTCCGAACGTCCGTGAGAAATTGGCCGGGATAACAAAGGTGCAAATCGCGCACGGCGGCTGTAAGCATGACAACGTCCCCCACCGTAAAACGGCACTTCAGAATCAATTTCTTCATGGGAACCCCCAACGCGGATGATCCTGCCGCTGTCTTAACAAGGGACGTGTTGCCGCCGTGAGTTGTCCTCGAATTTCGCCGCTCGCGCCGCGCGGACGGGTGTTTCTATCTCTTTTTGCGACGCTTTCCGCGGTTTTCTGGATGAGTCGTTGCGGTGTGGGTCGGGTTGACGGTTTCGGGACCGCCACAACCGGGATCACGGCGCTTCGGTTTTGGACTGAAGCCCGCTTGCGGCTCGGGAGCAGTACAGTATAATGTTTGTGAATGCATAGTGTTCAGTTTTTTTGGCCGAGAAAAAAAATACGGCACGTTCGGCGGGGAATCCAGAAGAAAATTGCATTTCATCGTGGTGGCGCTTTCGTTTCGTCCGCTTCCACGGCCTTGATTTGGTCCCAGGTGGGTGCGGTCCAAACATAGCCCAGGCCGGAAGGGTTGACCGCCATCAGGCAACGGTCATCGGGCGAGAACTTGAGACTGAAAAACTGCGATCCTTCGCCGCTTAACGTCAGCACTTCCTGCCAAGTCTCGGCATCCCAAAGCTTAACGGCCTCCTGGCCATTGCTGCTGGCCGCGAGCCGCCGGCCATCGTGAGAAAACGCGGCGGAGGTGGCGGCGAGAAGGAAGCCCTTGAGTGATTCCAAGAGCTGAAGCGTTCCCATATCCCAAATCTGGACGGCACCATCCTCGTAAGCCCCGGCGAGCACCCGGCCATCCGGAGATATGGCCAGCCCTAAAGCATTTCCCGGACTTTCAATTCGCCGTGGGGGTTGGTTAAGCTTGGTCACATCAAAGAGCCGCAAGCCCTGGCTTGTTGAAATCACGAACGAGTCCGGCTGTGAGGTGGTAAAACCCCAGACGACCCCGTTGGGAAGGCCAAGGGACCCCTGCTTCCGCCAGGTGTCCACGTTCCAAACGTCAAGAATAGTATTTCCCGCGGAAAGAGTTACCAGGAACTCGCTGTTGTCCGTGATCCACGGATTGAACCCCCCTGGCGCCGCCACGAAGTTGGTAACCTCCAGGCCCGTTCGCGCATCCGCCACGCGGAGGCCGCCGGCCGCATCGGCCCGCATGACCCACCTGGCATCGGGTGAAATGATGGGGTCGGCTCCGTTTGTCAGGTTACCCGGCAAATGGCTCGACTCCTGGAGGGTGAAAGCGTCCCACACGTTCACGCCGCCATTGAAGTTTGCCGCAAGAATGGACCGGCTGTCGGGCGAGAAGACAGGGTTCGAGTACTCCTGGCGGCCGGGCAGTATCTGGTATCCAGCGTGCCGCGAAGCCTTGGTTACGTCCCAGAGATAGACGGACCCGTCCTTGCAACGGCTGGCCAGGGTCCGTCCGTTCGGGGCCAACGCGAGACCATCGACTTCGTCCAGATGCCCCCTCAGGACCCCAACCGGCTTGAAACTGGGCCAGTCCCATAACCGGATCGTTTGATCTCCGCTGGACGAAATCAGAGCGTTGCGGTCTGGCGTAAAGAGGAGGTCGCTGACCCAACTGCGATGCCCTTCCAGGGCGCCGTTGGTTGCGCCATTGCGCGCATCCCAAAGCCGGATCGTCGAGTCGGTGTAACCTGCGCCTGTCAGGAGTGTGGAGCTGTCCGGTGAAAACGCGACGGCCATGGTATATTCTTCGGTCGCGCTAATGGTAAACCGTTCACTTCCATTCTGGGTCTGCAACACCTGCACCCGCCCCTCCGTGAGCGCGACGGCGATCGCCGCTCCGTCCGGGGAAATGGCATAAGGCCGCCCATTGCCAGTGCTGGGCCTGCCAATCCTACGCTGCCAAAGCTGCCGGCCGGTGGCAGTTTCCCAGGCCGTCAGGTCTGCGTTCGTCTCGTTAGCGGGCTGCTCAGATACTGTCAGCAGCCGCCGATCATCGGGGGTGAAGTCGATCCATTTCGTTGAGTCTAAGGGTGTCTCCCATCGGCTCTCCTTCTGTCCGGCCATGTCCAACAGCACGATCGCGTCGTTAGTGGAAGACCGATCGACGAATGCCAGACGCGCGCCATGATGCGCAAAGACCGGCAGGAAGCTATTGGTCCGCCGCAAAACTGAGCGGCGCGAAATCAGGTCCGTTACCGCTGTAATGCCGGCCTGTTCCCGCGCGAGCCATTGGCCATCGGCGCTGAAGGACAAGGGGTGAAGGCGGTTGGTTCCAACGGAGAAGACCTCATGGTCATCGGCCCGGGTCTGGCTCCAGAGATAGCGCCATTCCCAGCCTCGAAGGTCCAGTTCCCCCGGCTGCGGGCGATGTCTGTCAAGCAACCGCCGCGCCCGCCCCAGGTTGTTGACCTTCAACGCCTGCTGGGCAAGATTCATGTCTTCGGCGTAGAGCAATCGCTGCGCTTGCTCCTCGCTGGCGAGGGCCTTTTCCCGCTCGGTCTCAGCCAGCTTTTGCGCCGACTGCGCCCGCAGCCGTTGTTGCTGCTCGCCGATGAGCGCGACGCGTTCGCGGAAATACATCACCGTGGCCGAACCCAAGCCGATGAACAAAGCCGCCAAAACCACGAGGGCTGCCACGCAAACCAGCTTATTCCGGCGAAAGGCCTTCTGCAGTTTGTAGGCCGTGCTGGGCGGGCGGGCGAGGACAGGCTCGTTGTTCAGGTGACGCCTAAGATCGAACGCCAGCCCATTGGCCGTCTCGTAACGGCGCGCCCGATCTTTTTCCAGGCACTTCATGACGATCCAATCGAGATCGCCCTTGAGCTGATGGAAGACCCTCCCGCTCTCGGCCGATCTGTATTTGGCCGCCGTCGTTAGCTCATCGCCCCTGAGTGTCGCGAAGCGCGCGCTGGGACGAACGGGCTCCACGTTCCGGATGGTCCTGCGCATCCCGTCGATTCCTGAGGCCGAGAGGAGGAAGGCGTCGAAGGGCGTCGCGCCAACCAGCAACTCGTAGAGCAGCACCCCGAGGCTGTAAATGTCGCTGCGGGTGTCAATATCCAGACCGCTCATTTCCATCTGTTCGGGGCTCATATAAGCCGGCGTGCCGATGAACTGATGCACCTGGGTATAGACCGTTGCGTCCGTCAACCGCCCTTCGGTCGCCTTGGCGATGCCGAAATCAATGACCTTGGGCACGGGCACGCCATCATGCACCGTCACGAGGATGTTCGACGGCTTGATGTCGCGATGGATAATCCCCTTTTGGTGCGCGTGCTGGATGGCCTGGCAGACCTTGATGAACAAGTCGAGCCGGTCGGTGGTGGTGAGGTTGTTCTGGTCGCAGTAATCGGTGATCCTGATGCCATGCACCAATTCCATCACGAAGTAGGGGCGACCCGTCTCGGTGGCGCCTCCGTCCAAAACCTTGGCGATATTCGGATGGTCCATCATCGCCAACGCCTGGCGCTCGGCCTCAAAGCGCGCGATGACCGCCTTGGTATCCATGCCCAGCTTGATGACTTTGACGGCCACACGCCGCCGGACCGGCTGTGTTTGCTCCGCGACATAGACCGCGCCGCAACCGCCCTCGCCGATCTTCTCTGACAATTTGTAGCGACCAAGCGTCTGGCCCACAGCCTCGTCCAGGGCATCGGGCATATCGATCCTGATGGTGCCCCTGCTGGCGGCCTCGTCTGAGGGCAACGACCTATTTGTCTGATCGTGGGCGGCCAGAAGGGATTCGAGGCGTTCACGCAAGGCGGTGTCCCCGACGCAAGCCTTGTCCAAAAAGACACGGCGAACGCTCGGCGGCAGTTCCGCGGCAGCCCGGAGCAGGGCTTCCTCAGATTGTTGAACCGGTGGTATAGGCTGAAACCTGTCCATTCAATCCTAAATGCGCCATTTTCTGATGAGAACGCGTTCCGTCCTCACTTTCACCATTTCCATGGCAATAAAAACAACGGTGTCGCGACGGAATCGGTAGTGGCCAATCAGGCTGTCAACGACGGCTCGACATAACAGCTTATTTTCGGAAAAGCACAAGAAAAAAGCGTCGGAAATAAGTGACGCGCCAGTCACGGACGGCAGGGACGCCTCGTCGAGCTCGCCGAGGCGTCCGGGGGTTTTCTTGCCGGAGCGGTCGCCTCGGCGAGGCGACCCTACCCTTCTTAGGCCCGCCGTCACTGGCGCGTTACAACAAGGGACATTTTTGGTTTGCAACGTTGGTTATGCCAGATTATAGTTGCAAACATGTCGGACAAACCAGCAGCGGCTTTAACTTTAACCCCGCCACAGTGCGCCTGCTGCTTTCATAAATGGCCCGCCACTCTTCCTTTTTCGCCGCTTGAACAATCATAGATTTTATGAACTCAAACCCACAAACCGTGCTCAACCGAATGCTCAACATTGGCACTAAGAGAAAAAGCCGTCAGGGCAAAGCCTTTACCCTCATTGAACTTTTGGTGGTCATCGCCATCATCGCGATCCTCGCCTCGATGCTCTTGCCCGCCTTGTCCAGAGCGAAGGACCAGGCGCAACGAACGACCTGCACCGGCAACCTCAATCAACTCGGCCTCGCCAGCCACATGTACCTCGATGACAACCTCGGTGTGATGGCCTATGCGAATTGGGACGGAGGCAACGCTGGTTCTCCGGATCCCGGTTGGCTCTATAGCTTTCCCAACAAACTTACAGGATCCAGCAGCATCCCCGACCCGTTCAAATTGCCTGCCGGATATTCGTCCGCGGATGCTTGGAAAACCGGGGCCTGGTACCCTTACATGAACAGCCCTAATTCTTATCTCTGTCCGGTGGACATCCAAAGCCCAGATTATGCCAAAGAGCCGGTTTCAGACACAGCCGGAGGCGGGGGTCGGCCCAATAAACTGTCAACCTACGTCATGGATGGTGCCGCCTCAGCCTTTACTGACCCGCCCTCTAAAAAGGTTACACTCACCCAGATTTGGTCTCCGATGTGCTACCTGATGTGGGAACCGGACGAGCATCTTGTGTGCTCCAGTTATCCCAAAGGAGAACTGAATTTTGAGTGGAATGATGGCAGCAACTCGCCCGACTGCCCGCCCAATGGCTCAGAAGGAATTGGGCGTCTGCACGGCCATGATGGTGGGAACATTCTCGCCATGGATGGCCATGTGGATTACATGGTCACCAACCAGTTCGACCAGATTTCCAACAATGAAGGCATCGGGAATGGTGGCAAGGGGTTGCTGTGGTGGAACCCATACTCCGGAAATGGCCATTAAGGCGGTCGCTGCGCATTGTTGGCGTGCTTGCGTCCCAGCTTGTTGGGACTTTTGAGCCGGAACGACGCAGTGCGTCCTGGCGCGCAGCGGAGTGCGCGCCCTACCAAACCTGCTGCGCGGCAGGGAGCGCACTCCGCCGCGCGCCAACCCATTAACCAACATTGCCGTCGCCCGGCTACGGGCCGGCTTTCAGCCGATAAAAGCGCGCGGTAGTGCCGCTGATGGAATTAGTCAGCCAAATCAAGCGGTTGGTGGGCGCGCTGGACAGGTCCTGGAGCTTGCTCCATCCGCCCGCGCTCAAACTGGTCCGCTCCTCCAACACATAATCCACATTGGACTGCGCATTGAAGTTGAACACCGCCTGTGCCAGTCCCAACGCCTGCGCGGAGGCGAAGCTCGGCTGCGGCGGGCGCAAGCTTGTGTTGACAATCCAATTCAGGGTGTCGAGCATGATCCACTGGCCCTGTGGTCCTGATAAAAGCGTGTCCCAGACATAAAGGATTTTCCCTCCCGCGGCCGGCCCGGTCCCGAAAGCGATGAACGCCGCGGCGTCGCCGTAATTCATCCCCGGAGCCAGCGCCTTGATCAAGGGTTCATAGCGATTGAGAGAACTTACCAGGCTGGACGCGACCGCGCGCAGCCGCTGGTCGCCAGGCGGAAAAGCAAAATCCACCGGCACCGATTGCAGGATGGTTTGGTTCGTATAGCGCTGCATGTAGATGCCGGAAGGGGCGGCCTCGAAGTTGATGGCGATGGGCAGGCCCAGCGCCGGCAACAGCGGGTCCGCCGGGCCGGGTTGGTCGGAAGGGCCATAGCCGTAATAAAAGGGGAATGGACCGGTGGCCAGGACCACCAGCGTGCCCCCGCCCGCCAGGTAACGGATGATGGCGCTCTTCCCGTCGCCAGGCGCGACCACGGTCTTGAGGTAGTTCTCGCCCCCCAGGTAAAAGGCCAGCGGATAGCGCGCAGCGTTAAATACATTGCTGTTGACTAATTGCGCTTCGGTCAGCACGTCCCACTTCGCGGAAAGTCCCGTCGCGGCGGCAAAGTTCGCGCCCGGCCCGGCGGTGCTCAACGGCAGCAGCGCGATGCGCCCGGACGGCAACTGGGCAAAGCCGGCTTGGAGCGCCGCCGTCGCCATTTGCTGTTTCTCCTCGTCCACAAACGTGGCGGAAGCGTTGGTCAGGGTTGTCCGCGCGGCCTGCCAGGCATTGGAATCGCCCGTGAAAGCGGTCAGCCCCATGACCAGAGTCCCATTGGCATTCACCTTGGAAACCGACCGGCCATTGGGCAGCACGGCAAAGTCCAGCAGAACGGTTTGGTCGAAAATGATCGGCCAGGCGCGCCAGCCGGGGACCGGTTGCCCGCTCAATGCCATCGTCGAGCCGTCGTCCAGCGTCAGGCTGGGTTCCAGGCCCAGCGGTTGCGATTCCGGTGGCGCATAGGCGGCCAGCATGACGCTGGCGGCGGGGGCCTTGACCGAAACAACGCCAGTCATGGCGTGGAGCGTTTGCTGGTAGGGCACGCCGCAGGTCCAACGCAGGCCGGGGATGATGCCGGCAAACGAATGGGTATTGGTCCAGTTCCGCGGCAGCAGATAGTCGCCCGCCAACGGCACCGTGACAAAGAGGCCGTTTGTGACCGGCACCACGTTGGTTTCATCATAGACCAGAGAAGTATCAAACGAAAGGGTTGGCGCGCTCGCGGCCACATAGCCAATGGTCACCACGTCGCCATTCCGCATTTGTGGCAAGTAAAGAGAGCTGGGCGATTGCGCCGGGCGTGTCACCTGGCTGCCCGTGAGGTAATTGGTTTGACCGTTGCGGACAAGACTGACCGCGAACTCAGAAATATTCACGAAGGGATAGGAGAAGCTGACGTCGAAGGGGCCGGACAAAGACGAGACGATGCGGAAGGAACACCATCCATTGCTGCCGGTGCGATAATCGGCTACATCCGTGCTCTGATCGAAGCGATCGAAGGCAATGCAGGCCTGGTCGCCGGCCACCACGCGCATGGTGGAGTTTCCCACCGGCTCCACCACCGGCATGGTCTCGCAAGAACCGTAGGGATAGCGCAAACCTCGTCCCGGACCCGAGCCGTCAAATAGTCCCAACCCCTCCGTGAAGTCCGCGCTGCCGTAGTCGGCCACCGCAGCGCGATAGTTCGGCTGGTAAAGGGCCGGCCACCGTTGCAGGATGCCGCGCAGATAGTAGCGCATTCGCGGGTCCCCGCTATTGACATAGACTTGGGCGAGGGAGTCCAGCGTCCAGGCAACCTCGTTCGCGCACGCCAGGCAGGACCAGTCGCGTCCGCTGTTCGGCTCGAGCAGAAATGAGCCGTCCAGCGCGGCGTCAAAGTGATCGGAATCCATCGCCCAAAGCTGGAGATAACGCCAAATGATATTGTCGGCCAGGTGCAGGGCCAACGCGGCATTGCTCCCTCGTTGAGGATCGTTCTTGAAGGTGAAATAGTAATCCATCAGAAAGGCGGTGCTGAGAGTGCAACCGATGGCGAAGGGCGAGGAGGGCACATCGGGAAACTCGTTGCGGGTCCAGACGAAGTGCTTCGACCAGTTGAACAGTTCATCAATGGCGGTGAGATAATTGGTGTCAATCTGGCCGCGGGAACGGTCGTAGCGATAGAGTTCCACCAGGACACGCGCCGCATACCACCCTTCGGTATTATGAAGCGTGGTGACAGGCGCGCCGCCCCAGTTGGTGTTCCAGGCGCCGCTGAGCGGCTTGGGCCAATAAAGGCAGGTGTCTCCGCCCACGGAGAAGACCTGGGCATAGTTGGTCAGCAGCGTATCAATCTGGCTGCGGGCGGCATTGATGCTTGCCAAATCGCCGCTGACGAGGGCGGCATCGACCGGCATCTCCGTTTCGCCACGCCAGCCAAATGTGAGCATGGTGCCAGCCGGATAAAATGTGGTTTCCCCTCCATCGCCGTAAAGCGTCAGGCCGATCGACCCGGCGAAATCAGTCAAATGCACTTGTCCGGGCATCCATCCCAAATCGTCCATCGCCGGGACCGGCGGCAGCGCGTTGGTATAGCTGGCGAACAGCCGTTGCTGAAACCGTTCGTTGGGGTCCTCCGTGGCCGGCAGGTTCGTCGCGATTTCCAGGTTAAACCACGACGCCAGCACTTCTCCACCTTGAGGAAAAACCTGTTCGCCATAGCGAACTCCGCCGTAGGGATAGGCCAGGGTGATGAAATTGGTCAAAGCCCCTTCCGTCCAGCAATAAGCGGTGGCGATGTAGCGTTCAGATTGGTCCGCCGCCCGCGCCCCCTGAAAGTCGTAACCCACATACAACCCGGCCGCCGGGTCCCACAGGCCGATCATCGGAATCGGACACCCGCCGAGCGGAACAAGGTAGCTCCAGTTGCGATTCCACAGGCACGAAATCTCAGGCGTGCCCTCATGCACGTCCTCCAACAGCGGAAAGGCATCCGCGTAGGGGGTGGCGTTCAGCCAGCCGCGCTGATGCCATACTTGCGCCGTCGGCATGGAGCAAACCAGGAAATGAAACGGCGCCGGCCCGCCGGGGAACAGCGCCAGCCAGCGGTTCGAGTCAAAACTTTGCACGGTCACTTGAAACTGAACTTCCGCCCGGCTGTTGGTGTCATCGGCCGCGGGCAAGAGGAAACGCACAAAATCATTGCTCCCGAAGGTGACGGCCAGCGGATCGCCGCAGCGAAGGCCCGACAGCGTCAGGCCCGTGCTATCGGCCGTCACGCTATCGGCCACAATCGCGCCATTGGCAGCCAGGCGGATGGGCGCCACCAGCGCGCCGTTGGCATACACATCAAATCCTTGGTTGCCGGCGGGCTGAACGGTAATCGACCCGGCCCGCGCTTGGGCCAGCGCCGTCAACGCCAGGGCCAGCCAGGCAACACGGCACGCCGAGGGAAGCAGGCGCTTGGAGACACAAATACGAAATCGTTCGCTCGTCATCATTTCCTCCAGCTCCGCGGCGTGCGGAGTTTCTTTAGGATGTTCCGCCACGATGTCGTATAACTCAAGCCCGCGGTGGTACATTCGTGTTCGGGTATCCGCCAGAGTAATGGGGGGCGTATTCCAGGCACTGGCGTGTCTGGCTAAGATCCAATGTCGCTCCGCGACAGACGTCTTCTCCCATGGGAATCGTCTGTAAAATCTTGCTGCGCTGCTCCTTTCCGACATTGCTGTCTGTTGAGCCGCATAGTATGAGATTGGAGATGAAAAGCTCCTTTCGCGGGATGGTGCCTCTTCTTCTTGTTTTTATTATTGTCACGGCGGCCTCTGGCCAGCCGGCTGACAAGCCGGGATGGAAACTTACTTTTGACGATGAGTTCGACGGCACGTCGCTGGACCTCAAGAAATGGAACCCAAATGATCCAGGCGGACAGGAGCGCAACCATGAGTTGCAGGCGTATGTCACCAACGCTTTTGAAGTCGCAGGCGGAATCTTGCGCGTTAAGGCGGAGAAGCGGGAAGCATTTTACAGCGGCAAAACGCGTGCAATCACCTCTGGCATGATGACCACCCAAAGCAAGTTCGCCCAGGAATTTGGGCGCTTCGAAATCCGCTGCAAGGTCCCGAAAGGCAAAGGCATGTGGCCTGCCTTTTGGCTCTTGCCGCAACCGCACGGCTGGCCGCCGGAGATCGATGTCCTGGAAGTCCTCGGACACGAGCCCGAAAAGGTGTATATGACGCACCATTTCCGAGACGCGGAACACCAGCACAAAAGTCACGGCGGATCGTGGAGCGGGCCGAATTTCTCCGCCGGGTTCCATGACTTTGCCGTGGAATGGTCACCGGAACGGATTGTCTGGTTTGTCGATGGCGAAGAACGGTTTCGCTCGGAGGATTCGATTCCAAAAGGGAAAATGTTCCTGCTTTTGAACCTTGCCGTGGGCGGCGACTGGCCCGGTTCGCCGGACGATCAGACCCAATTTCCAGCGGCCTTGGAAGTAAAATACGTTCGCGCTTATCAAAAGGCACAATGACCGAATGGCGGCCGGCGCCAGTGCGTCTAAATTTCCATGCTTGCGGTTACATTCCCGCGCTTACAATATCTTTAACCATGACACCTGACGGAAAGAACACTCTATGAATGACTCACCCAACACCTCCCGGACCCGGGCGAAAAAAGCCTTCTCGCGCCGGCGTTTTTTGAAATCCACCCTCAAAGCGGGCGGATTGCTGCTCCTGCCGCAAATTGTCCCCGGCAGCGTCCTCGGTTTAAATGGCGCTGTCCCGCCGAGCGAGCGGATTGTTTTGGGCGGAATCGGCATCGGCAACCGCGGCACGTATGATCTGGGCTGCTTCATGGGTGAACCGGATGTGCAATTTGTCGCCGTCTGCGACATCAAAGCGGCGCGCCGCACCGCTATCAAGGAGAAGGCCGACCAAAAGTACGGGAACAAGGATTGTGCCACCTACCGCGATCTGCGCGAATTGGTGGCACGGCCCGATATCGACGCCGTGCTCATTGCCACCGGTCCCAATTGGCACGCCACCGCCGCCACCGTGGCGGCTGAGGCGGGCAAGGATATGTATTGCGAGAAACCCTGCACCAAAAACATCGCGCAGAGTTTGGCCCTGCGCGAAATCATCCGGCGGACGGGCCGGGTTTTCCAGGCTGGCACGCAACGCCGCAGCCTGCCGAATTTCATGTACGCGGTGGATTTGGCGCGGCTGGGGAAGCTGGGCAAACTTCAGACCGTCTATGCGCATCCTGACGGTTTGGCGACTTCCATGAGCGGTTGGGCTCCGGCGGAAACGGAACCGCCCAAAGAACAGGTTGATTGGAACCTGTATCTCGGCCCCGCGGCTTGGCGGCCCTTCAATAACAAGTGGCTCGACGGCTTTAATTTTGAAAAAGGCGGCGGACTCACCGGCGGCGGCTGCCTGGAATGGGGTTCCCATTGCGTTGATCTTTGCCAATGGGCCAACGACGCTGACAACACGGCGCCAATCGAATACGAGCGTCAAGGAAACGAATTGCATGCCCGCTACGCCAACGGCGTTAAATTGGTCATGCGCGACAATGGCTGGATCGGCCTGGGCTCCTGCCCGGTGCGCTTTGAAGGCGACACGGGCTGGGTGGAGACCGGCGACGACGGCGATCTTGTCGCCAGCGACCCCGCGCTCCTGGCCAACAAAAAGGCGAAAGTTTCCGGCTACCCGGCGAACTTCCACGTGCGCAACTTCCTGGATTGCGTCAAGAATAGAGCCAGGCCGCGGGCCAACATCGAAGCCGCCTGCGAGGCGCACATCACCTGCCACGCCGCCAACATTGCCCTGCTGCTCGAACGCAAGGTGCATTATGATCCTGTCAAAAATGAATTCATTGGCGACGAACAGGCCAACCGGCTCCGTTCCGAAGCGATGCGTGAACCGTGGCGGTTATAAGGAGAAATAAAATGAAATTTCATATTGACTGCTCCATTCTCACCCGGTCGTTCACTCTTTTCGCCGTTTCCATCGCCTTGGGCCTGCCGGCCTTTGCCGAGGAAAGCGCCAAAGACAAAGAACAGGCTTTGATTCATCTCCTGCAAGCGGACACGCCGCCCGGCGACAAGGCCATTGCCTGCAAGAAACTGGCCATCTACGGCAGCGCGGATGCGGTGCCGGCGCTGTCCCCGCTCCTGGCGGATAAACAATTGGCTTCGTGGGCACTCATCGCTCTGGAAGCCATTCCGGGTTCAGCGCCAGATTTGGCTTTGCGCGAAGCGGCCGGCAAACTGCAAGGGGAGCTGCTGGTGGGCGTGATCGATTCCATCGGCGTCCGCCGCGATCCCGGCGCCGTTAAAATACTCACCCGCAAGTTGAGTGACAGCGATACCACTGTCGCGTCCGCCGCCGCGGTTTCGCTTGGCAAGATAGGGAATCCTAAAGCCGCCACCGCACTCAAACGCGCCTTGGCGAGAAGCAGCGAAGCCGTTCGTCCTGCCGTCGCGGAGGGCAGCGTCCGTTGCGCCGAGGTTCTCCTGGCGGATGGAAAACGCTCTGGGGCCGTCAGGCTGTACGACGCCGTTCGCAAGGCAACCGTGCCAAAGGAAAAAGTTCTGGAAGGCATCCGCGGCGCCATTCTGGCGCGCGGCGATGCCGGCATTCCGCTCTTGCTGGAGCAATTGAAATCCAATGACCGCGACCTCTTCAACCTCGGCTTGCGCGTGGCTCGGGAACTTCCTGGACCGGCGGCCACCAAGGCCGTCGCGGGAGCATTCCGCGCCGCGCCCGCGGACCGTCAGCCGCTGGTTTTGATGGCGCTGGCCGATCGCGGTGACGCCGCCGCGCTGCCCATTGTGACGGATGTGGCGGCTCGGGGTGAAAAGAACATGCGTGTCGTGGCCATCGATATACTGGATCGTTTAGGGGACCCAGCCACCTTGCCGGTGCTGCTGAACGACGCCACGGACGAAGACCCGGATATTTCGCAACCAGCCCTGGCCGCGCTGACCCGGCTCGCGGGCAATAACGTGGATTCCGAGCTGTGCTCTCGTCTTACGGATTCCACCGGCAGAATGCGCCAGGCCCTCATGACGATTTCGGCTCGTCGCGGCATTGCCAAGGCCTTGCCCGTGATCGTGCAATCCGTGAGCGATCCCGACGCGCAAATCCGCGCCGCCGCGATCCAGGCTCTTTTAAGCCTGGGCGGCAACAATGAAGTGGCTGAACTCGGGCGCGCTTTGCAGAAATCGAATCTTCCGGACGAACGCGCTCACATCGAAAAAGTCCTCGTGAACTTGAGTGGCCGGATCGGCGCGCCCTGCGTGCCGACCCTGGTGTCGTTAATGCAAAGCCCGGACGCGGGAAATCGCAAAGCCTCCCTTCATGCCCTAGTTGCCGCCGGCGGCGGCGCCGCTCTCGCCGCTGTGGCCGCTGCCACGGAAGACAGGGACCAGGCTATCCAGGATGAAGCGGTTCGCACGTTGTGTTCGTGGCCCAACGCCTGGCCGGAGGACGCCGCGGTCGCCGCCCCACTCTTGCGCACAGCCAAGAACGACAGCAATTCCTCCCACGAGATTCTCGCGCAAGGCGGCTATTTGCAGCTCTTGCTGGGCGACGAAAAACTCAGCAAAGACGACAAATTAGCCAAATTGCAGGACATCCTCCCGCTGCTGCAGCGGCCCGAGGAGAAAATTACCGCCATCGCCGTTTTGCAGGGCATTTCCGCACCCCAAGCGCTTGACTTGCTCTCGAACTTTGCTTCTGAGCCGGCCGTGGCCAACGATGCCTGCATGGCGCTGGTTCAATCCGCCGGCGGCAAGCACGCCTCTCTCTCCCTTGAACAGCGCCAGAAGGCTTTGCATCTAGCCATCCAGAAATCCACCAAAGAAGAAACCAAACAGAAAGCCGAAGAAGCGCTGAAGAATCTGCAATAAGCGCTCAACCGAGAGCGCGAGCGCGACGCCATTTCTCCTGGAAACCCGGATGGTCATAAACCTCCGGGTTTACAGGCGCGTGGGGACGGTGAGAAATCGACCATGCCCTGGAAGGGCATCCGGCCGATCGAGCGGAATGGTTCCCGGGTCCACGCAATGGCGTGCGGTGCCAGGAGGACGTTGTCCAACTCCGCGAAGCGTGGCGGAAGCCTCAAGGGTTCGGCCACAACAGCGAAAACCCGGCGTCGCGAAATTTGGGAGAGCCCTCTTGGTCGAAAAAATCCGCCGTGGCGGCGACACTGAACCTATTCCGTCTCATTTTCCACCGCCGCGACCGGCTGCCGATGCGTGATTTGGGCGAGAGGCTCGCTATCGCGCAAGCCCATGTAAACCAGCCCGCCAACCAGGCTCCAGAAAAGTCCTTCCGCCGAGGCGATCAAGGAAACAGACAAGGCGGCCGTGCGGGGCACGGCGATGACCGCCAGCATCAGGACGAAAAGATTTTCACGCACCCCTAATCCGTTGGGCGTAATGGGCAAGGCAGAAATGCAGAAAATGATCGGCACAATCACCAGCAACGCCAGCGGGGAAATGCTCAAAGACAATCCGCGGCCCAGAATCGAAACCTGCACCACCCATAGGACATTGAGGAAGAGGGACACGGCCACGGTTTTGAAGAGAAAGTGCGGCTGCTTGCCAAATTGCCGGCACGAATCCAAAGCGCGCTCCAGAATCGGTCCCTTCGGCAGACGGCGCAATTGGTGTCGCGCTCGCGGAAATCGCTTGGAAACTCCGCCCCAAAAAGCCAGGCCGAGCACCACGCTCAACGCTCCCAGCATCACCAGAATGAAGAGGGACGGCGCGGCCAATTCACCCGAGGCCCGCAGCAAGTGGTAATTCGGCGGCATCATTAATGCCGCAAAGAGGAGCATGGCCCACAATCCCACCAGCCTGTCAACAAAAACCGTCGTGACGGCTTCCGTTTTCTGGTGGTGCGTTTCCTGGGCGGCCGCATAGGCCTTGATGAGATCGCCGCCGGTCGAGCCGAGCAGGAATGAATTGAAAAACTGCGCCACCAGCGAAATCCGCGTGGCCCGGCCAAGGGGCAGATGCAGTCCCTGCGCTTCCAGGACGATGCGCCATCGCATCACCCCGATGAACAAGGCCAGCCCGACCACCAAAGTGGAAGCAACCAAGGCCCAAAGACGGGCCATGCACAAAGTCCGCCAAAGGTCCTTCGGACCATTGCTCCAGGCCCAGTGCCACTGGTCCGTCCGACTCATCCCTTGCCAATCGCGACCGGCAGTTTGCGCGGCCAGCCTGCCTTCGTTGAGAAAAATGGAGTGGAAGATCCAGAGCAGAAGCAGCAGGCAAACCCCAACACGCCAGGTGACGCTCCAAGCCGCCTTGAGCCTCTTCATTCTTCACCCCAGAGCTTTTTGATATGGGCCACGCCCGCGGCGGCTTCTTCGGGAGAAAGGCTGGGACTCAGTTCAAATACCTTGACGTGGTTCGGTTGGACCATCGGCCGCAACGCCGCATAATCGATCATCCCCGTGCCGGGGGCGCAATGGTCCCGCCCAGGAAACTGCACGTCATGGATATGAAAGCCGAGCAAACGCGAGGCCAGGGACTGCAAATGGTCGCGATGGTTGATCACGCCCAGGTTCTCCTTGATTTGGGCGTGGCCGCAATCGTGCCAGTAACCAATCTCCGGCTGGCTGAACTGCAAAAGCAGAAACTGAAAATCCGATTCAAGGGGGATTTCCTCCATCGCTTCGCGGTTTTCAAGCCCAAGCTTGAGCCCGTGTTGCGCGGCCGCAACGGCCAGGCGCCCAAGGAACTCGCAGGTGAGTTCCATGTGCTTTTCCTTTTTTTTCTCCCGTTTCTCCAGCGCTTCGTCGCGCAAGGAGGCGAATTTTGGGCTGTCCTTCAGCCCGCGCTGGATCATTTCCAGCAGGCGGTCCGTGTATTCCTTCATCTCGATGCAGCCCAAATGGAGCACCACGACCTGCGCCTTGAAGCGCGCCGCCGTTTCCAGCGTTTTCAGGCTGTGGCGCCAGGCATTTTCACGTTCGCGCTGATTCTCAGAGGAGAAGAGATAAAGGTTGGGGGCCGCGTGGCTGACCCCAATGGGTAAAGGACAATAATTGTGCAGGGAGGAGATTTTTATCTCCCCCGCCTCGACCGCCTCAATGATGCCCGGCAGCAAACTGATGCGGATGCCGTGGCTCAATTCGGCATGATCGAAACCGAGCGACCGGATTTCGGCCAGCATGGCGCGTCCGTCCGTGTGCCGGTGGGAATTCCAGCAGGTCGAAAATGAATACATTTAAAAAAAAGCCGAGCGCGGCACAATGATCGGCCACACTCGACAATGGGATTTGCGGGACAGTCTTATAGGTCCGCGTAGCGAGCGGACAACATTGCGGAAAACCGGGCCGCTTTCATTTTGCGCCGCCGCCGTTCGCTGGGCTTTTCAAAATGCCGGTGATTGCGCACCTCTTTCAAGGTGCCCTCGCGATCGATCTTTTTCTTCAGCCGTCGTAGTGCTTTATCGACGGGTTCGCCTTTTTTTAGTCTAATCTCGGTCAAAAACTTTCACTTCCTCTCCGCTTTAGCGGATGGCCTTCATAGCCGCCGCTCTTTAAATGGGCCGTTACAATGCAGCCGCCCCGTCCCGCTGTCAACGTGGAAAATGACCCTTTTTTGGCGGATGGCCCAAGGATTCCCATTGACGCCTTGCTTCGATTCATTACCCTGCCGCCCGCGAAAGCCTGGCTAAAGCGGCTCTGTTGCCACCATGAACCTCGGTTTTTACAACTTTTATCGCCAATATAATCAGAACCGGATGTTTCACACCGTCTCAGCCGAGATTGGGGACGATTTAATTTATCCCTCGGTTTACCTGGCAAAGCGGGTCCGGGAATTGGGGCATTCCGTGGCGACGATTGATACCGCCCCGCTGGAGAGTTTTGATGCCGTCGTCTTTTTGGATTATCCGACGATCTTAAACTCTTATTTCCGGCGGCTGGTCAAAAACCGAGACAAACCTATTTATTTGGTGATGTTTGAAAGTCCGGCCGTGCGTCCAGACAATTGGAGGCTCGCCAACCATGCGCCTTTTAAGAAGGTCTTCACCTGGTCCCCGGCTTTGGCGGATGGCCGAAAATACATCCGGATGCGCATGCCTTTCAAACTGCCGGATTTTGCGCCCTACCAGCCCAGCCAGGCGGACAAATTCTGCTGCCTCATCGCCAGCCAAAAATATAGTTGGGCATCCCAGGAATTATATACGGAGCGCGTGCGGGCCATCCGCTGGTTTGAAAAAAACCACCCCGGGGAGTTTGATCTCTACGGGCAGCGCTGGGACCGGTTCTTCTTTCAAAAGAAGCTCTCCGTGGTTAATCCGGTCTTAAATCTTGTTTACCGCAAGTGTCCGTGGCTGCCCCGCCGCCGGCGCTTTCCGTCTGCTCGTGGCAGCGTCGCCACGAAACGGGATATTCTGCGGCAATATAAGTTTTCCATTTGTTACGAAAATGCGAGTTATCCGGGCTGGATCACCGAGAAAATCCTCGATCCGATGTTTGCCGGCTGTGTGCCGATTTATCAGGGTGACCCCGAAGTGGCCGAATTTGTGCCCAAAGAAGCTTTCATTGACAAGCGTCAGTTTGCGGACTACGAATCTCTCTATCGCTATCTTAAAGAAATGCCGCCAGCCCAATACGAGGCCGTGCGCCAAGCCATCCACAAATTTGTCCATGGCGAAGCGATCAAACCAATGGGGCCCGAGGCATTTACGGATTTGATCGTTCGTGAAGTCATTAACGACCATCCTATTCCTCCATGATTAAAATCCATTCCAAAACCGAGCCCGGCCGTTTGCTCCATGTCATTCTGGATGCCAACGAGCCTTTTGCCGGCCGGCTCGACTTGTGCGAGGCCGGCCAGTGGTTGCAGGTCTCGGTCCTCAACCTGCCGCCGGCGAAGAAAGTCAGTCCTCATATTCACCAAGCGCGTTCCCAGCCGCCGCCCGGGAGTCCGGGCATTACCCAGGAATGCTGGATTGTCCTGCGAGGTGAGATAAAAATCCGGCTCTTTGACCTTGACCAAACCCTTCTCCACCAGCAAACCTTATTGTCAGGGCACCTGCTGATGACTTTCTACGGCGGCCATGCGTTGGAATGCGAGGCGAACGGCGCTCTGATGATTGAATGTAAAAATGGGCCGTATCAGGGAAGGGATTACACCGTGTTCGAGCCGAGCTGAAGCCAGAGCCAGCAGAAAAGAGATTATGTTCAGAAAACAATGCCTCGCCTGCAAATCCACAGACCTGTGCGAGATTATCGATCTGGGGATGCATCCCATGGCGGACACCTTTGTGCCCGCCAGCCGCCTGGATGAGGCCGACCGGGTCTATCCCTTGATCTGCGATCTCTGCCCCTCTTGTGGGCAAGTGCAATTGCGCACCGTCACCAGCCCGGCGGAACGCTATGCCGAGTATGACTACTCTTACACTTCCTCCAACTCGAAGACTTCGCAAAACCATTGGATCGAGTATGCCGGCACAGTGGCCGGGGCCATTGGACTGACGCGCGAGGACGCGGTGTTGGAGATCGGCTCCAATGACGGCTTTTTGAGCGAGCAGTTTAAAAAAATCGGCTGTCCCGTCCTGGGCGTTGATCCTTCGCCCGCCATGGCCCGGCTGGCGGCGGAACGTAATGTCCAGACCCTCACGGGGCTATTTGGGGCGGAATGCGTCAATCAAGTCGAGACCATGCTGGGCAAAAAACCCAAGCTCATCGCCGCCAACAACGTTTTCAATCACGCCAACGACCCTCTGGAATTCGCTCTCGCGGTCAAGGCGTTGCTCGCTCCGGACGGGGTCTTCGTCTTTGAGTTGCCCTACTGGATGCAGTCGGTCGTGCAAGGGAAATTTGACCAGATTTACCACGAGCACGTGAGTTATTTTACCGTCAAATATGCCGCGGCTTTGTTCCGTCTCGCGGGCATGCATGTGAACCATGTCGAGGAAGTCGATTACCACGGCGGCTCCATTCGGGTGTTTGTCGGGCATAAGCCAATGGCATATCATGTCAAAGATTCCGGCCCGACCGTCCAGGAGTTCATCGAAAAAGAAACCCGCGCCGGCTTGTTTCAACGCGAAACTTACCAGGCTTTCATGAAGAAAATCTTAGCCGCGCGGAACCGGTTCTTGCGGGAGATCTACCGCCTGAAATTGGAGGGTCAACCGGTGGTATGCGTCGGCGCCGCCGCCAAAGGAAACACCTTTTTGAACTATTACAATCTCGATGCCTCAGTGATTGACTGCGTGACCGAGTCTTCGCCGAGCAAAATTGGCAAGTACACGCCGCGGACCCGCATCCCAATTTGCCCCGATCAAAAGCTCGCTGAATACGAGTCAGTTCACGCCATCATTCTTTCCTGGAACATCTCCGCCGCATTGCAGGCCATCCTCAAAAAGATTAACCCGCGCATCCAATTTTTAAATCCTTACGAACCATGATTCACCGCAAAATCTCGCCCGCCACCAGTGATGAGCGTGGCACCATATCGGACATTTTATATAAAACAGAGATTCACCATGCCGCCATCATCGAGTCCAAGCGCGGCGGCTTGATCCGCGGCAACCATTACCATAAAGCCACGACGCAGCACATTTTCATTACCAAAGGGTCCCTCCGCTATTGGTATCAGCCGGTGGACAAAAGCGAGCCTGTCAAGTCGGTTGACGTCCACGAATATGAACTGGTCTCGACACCGCCCTTTGAAATCCATGCCTTGGAAATCCTCGAGCCGAACCAGTTTATTGTCTTCAGCCACGGCCAGCGCGGCGGCCAGGATTACGAAAGTGACACTTTCCGCGTCCCGCCCATTCTGACTCCGCAAATGCTGCAAGCATGAGCCGTTTTCTGATCACAGGAAGCAAAGGCTTTATTGGCCGGCATTTGGTCCGTTTTCTGGGCGAGCGTGAGGCGGGGCATTCGATCACCGCGGTCGGGCGTGAATTTGATTTGACGGATGCGCGGAGGGTGGGGGAACTTTTTCAGGCCTTTGGCTCATTCAACTACATCATTCATCTGGCGGATGTTCAGGGCAACGCCCGCTGGTCCGCCGAAAATGCCGCCGCGCAATTCCTGGCCAATTCCAAGATGTCTTTAAATGTGCTGGAAGCATGGACCCGCTGGCAGCCTCAAGCCCGCTTGATCTGTTTTAGCTCTCTCTGGGCTTATCCGGAAGAAGTGACCGATGCCGCGGAAAAAAACTATTGGAACGGACGCATGCATCGGCCGACGGAACATTACGGGTTGAACAAAAAATTTCTGGGTGTCGGCCTCGAAGCCTGCAAACGCCAGCATGGATTGAAGGGAACGGTCCTGGTTTTGGGGAGCGTCTATGGCCCGGAAGACGCCACCACCCACGTCATTCCCTCATTGATGAACCGGATGCGGCAGAATTCCGAGTTGCTGGAAATCTGGGGAGACGGGACCGAAACCCGGGACTTCATTTACATCGAAGACCAGTTGCAAGGCATCGTTCAACACCTGGACCATGAGGGCGAATTGCTCAACATCGGCAGCGGATGTTCCTCCTCCATTCACCAAATTGTCGAGATTCTGGTCCGTTTGATGGATTACAAAGGCCGGGTGGTTTTCGATCCATCGAAGGCCAGCGGGGCGGCCAATCGCCGCCTCAACACCGGCCTGGCGGCGCAGACCACCGGCTGGCCTGGCCGCTTCAAACTCCATACCCTCGAAGAAGGTTTGCAAAAAACTGTTAACTCATTTAGAAAGTCCAATGGCTAGAAAAGCACTCATCACAGGTATCACGGGTCAAGACGGTTCCTATCTCGCGGAGCACTTGCTTTCGCTCGGTTACGAAGTTTATGGCTTGATCCGCCGCAATTCCATCACCGAGAACCAGCAAAGCCGGCTCGACCCCATCGCCAAGGAGATTCACAACGAATACGGCGACGTTTCCGACGTTTCCACCATCGACCGGGTCATGATGCGGGTCAAGCCGGACGAAGTGTACAATTTGGCCGCGCAAAGCCACGTGCGGATCAGCTTTGACGTGCCTCAATATACGGTGCAGACCAATGCGCTGGGCGCCTTGAACGTGCTGGAATCCGTCCGCTCCCACGCCCCCGGCGCTCATTTCTATCAGGCCTCCTCTTCTGAGATGTTCGGCAACAGCGTCGATCCGGATGGCAAGCAGCGCGAAACCACGAAAATGGTTCCGGTCAGCCCTTACGGCTGCGCCAAACTTTTTGCTTACAGCATCGTCCGCAATTATCGTGTCGCCTACAAATTGTTCGCCTCCAACGGCATCCTTTTTAACCATGAATCACCGCGGCGCGCCTCGAATTTTGTCACGAGCAAAATCATCAAGAACGCCGTTTTGATTTCGCAGGGCAAGCTCGACAAACTGGAACTGGGCAACCTGGATTCGCAGCGGGACTGGGGCCATTCCAAAGACTATGTCCGCGCCATGCGATTGATTCTGCAGCATACGGAACCGGACGATTTCGTCATTTCCACCGGTCAAACCCACTCCATCCGCGAGTTCTGCGAAATCGTCTTCAAGAAGCTGGGTTTGGATTACAAAGAATATGTGGTGCAGAACCCCAAATATATGCGCCCGGAAGAGCTGCGTTACCTCTGCGGCGACTGTTCCAAAGCGAAACAAGTGCTGCATTGGACTCCGGCCTATAGCTTCGACGCCATGATTGATGAAATGATCAGCCAATGGCTCAAGCACCTTAGTCATCGCGAAACAATAACTTGAGCAATTCTGGCTTGTTCTTTTGGCCGCTGGCGGCGTTGCTCGCTCGTTACAGATCCGCGCGGATATGCGCCTCGCGAGCGCCTTGCCAGCGACCAAAACTCCTGCGCCATAA
>JBKQWF010000136.1:0-8105 GCA_052139695.1 Limisphaerales bacterium | reverse complement strand
TTCAAACAAATCTGCAACCATCCGTCGCAATGGCTCGGCGATGGGGCCTATTCTCCAGCCGACAGCGGCAAATTCCATCGCCTGCGTGAATTGTGCGAGGAAATCGCCTCCAAACAGGAGAAAGTTTTGGTGTTCACCCAATACCGCGAGGTCACGGACCCATTGGCGCGGCATTTGGAATCCGTCTTTGGCCAATCCGGCGTGGTTCTTCACGGCGGAACCCCCGTTTCCAAGCGCAAGGAGTTGGTGGATGCCTTTCAACGTGACGGCGGTCCGCCCTTTTTTGTCCTCTCGCTCAAAGCCGGGGGCACCGGCCTCAACCTCACCGCCGCATCGCATGTGATTCATTTTGACCGCTGGTGGAATCCAGCAGTCGAAAATCAAGCCACGGATCGCGCCTTCCGCATCGGCCAAAAGCGCAACGTGATGGTCCACAAATTCACCTGTCGCGGCACCCTTGAGGAACGAATCCACGACATCATTGCCGGCAAAAGCGCGTTGGCCGACGACATTCTAGGGGAAGGCGCTGAACGATTGATGACGGAAATGAACAATTCCGAATTGCTTCGCTTTGTGGCGCTGGATATAAAAGCTGCCGCCGAAGATTAGAAATTTTGGCGAATGCCCATAACCTTTTTTGAAGAAAGAATATGAGTTGGAATTACTATGGGTTCCGGCCTTATGTGCCGGTGGCGGAGCGCCGCGCCAAAGCCGCGCGTGAATTGGCAAAACTGGCCAAAAAGAACGGCCAGGCATCGTCGCCCGTCCTGTTGGACAGCCGCAAAATCGCCAGCACCTTTTGGGGCAAAGCATGGTGCGACAATTTGGAGGCTTACAGCGACTATGCCAACCGCCTGCCGCGCGGTCGCAGCTATGTTCGTAACGGCTCGGTGGTCCATCTCGAAGTCAGCCAGGGCAAAGTGACAGCCCGTGTTTCAGGATCGAGCCTTTACAAAATCGAAATCAAAATCAAGCCGCTGGCGCCGAGCCTCTGGAAATCCATCCAATCCGAATGCGCCGGGAAAATTGATTCCCTTATTGAATTGCTTCAAGGCAAACTTTCCTCGTCGGTTATGCAAATCGTGACCCGTCCCGAACGAGGACTTTTCCCGACGCCCAAAGAAATCGAACTGGACTGCTCCTGCCCGGATTGGGCCGATCTCTGCAAGCACGTCGCCGCTTCGCTGTATGGCGTCGGTGCGCGTCTGGATCAAAGCCCCGAACTGCTTTTCCTTCTTCGCGGCGTGGATCCCGCCGATCTCATCAGCCAGGCATCCGCCGCCGAAACCGTGCGCCAGTCAGCCCGTGCGGAAGGCGCGGCTGCGATGAGCGAAGCGGAAATTGCGGACGTCTTCGGCATCGAGTTGGCCGACACGCCAACACCTGTCCAATCGACCGGGAAGTCTCACAAGTCTGTTGATGCAAAAAACCAGACACCTATTCCGGTGTCCATTCAAGAGCCGAAAACAAAGCCGCCGAAAAAGGCCAGCCGAAGAATAAGTTCATCGGCCCGGGCGAAGATCGCGGCAGCGGCACGAGCGCGATGGGACAAAATCAAGGCAGCAGCCGACCGCGACAAGCCGAGCGTCCGAAAAATGAGCGCCGCCGCCAGAGCCAAAATCGTAGCGGCGCAGAAGGCCCGATGGGCAAGACATGAAACGACCCTCGGAGAATAAAGACCGAGAAGATCGGTTTACGGATGAAGTGGTCGTTGACGCTTACGGCGAGGAAGAACGGGCGATGGGCTGGTATTATTATGCCGCTGACAACATCGTTTTTCCCTTCAAAGCTCAGTGCTCGGCAAAACGCGCCGCATCGCCCCTCAAAGTCGGAGAGTCAGTCGAGGTGACGGGAATGGCCGACACCGATGACTGCGCACATGAATTGATGGTTTTGATAAAGTGGCAAGGAGAGAAGCTGGCAGTTCCCCTCGATCAATTGGAAACCTCGACGCAGTCGAATAAACTGACCCGCCAAGTTCTAGCAGACTGGCATTACTGGGTGGCAAGAGGTTACTGTTTTTGAGAAATCCGCAAACAACAATGCTTGAATTTCTTGCCTCTGCCACATGGACACGGTTCATTGCGGCCCACTTTACGTTGGACAGGCGTGTATCGAGAAGCGGGTGACTCGTTGGCATCTATTGGAAATCATTCAGTTTTCAAAAGCCTCAACAGTTCGGTGCGGGGCACGAGCAATTTACCGCGCAAAGCCCGGCAGACTTTGAGTTTGCCGCGCTGAATGAGACGGTAAACGCTGAAATAATTGACGCCGAGCATGTCGGCAGCTTCCTGGATGGAGTAGGCCAGCCGTTCCAGGGACGCGGTGACCCGCGGCGTTTCAAGGGTGGGAATGGTTTGCATATCAATTCATCTTGGATTTCTTTTCAGTCATGGACCGGCGGACGCCGTATCCAAAAACCAGCGCAACAGCGACGGCTGAATGGAAAGGCAGTTGATCGGGGGCCGATTCTGGGGGCGAGCAATTGCGGTGCGCCGCGCGGCGCCAGAGCGCAGAAGCAACCTGACTCGGCCCTGAGTGTCCAAGACGACGACCCGGCAGCAAATGTCCAACACCCTTCCGTCGAAGCAAGAAACACCACCCTAAAAGCGAAGGGGAGCGGGAAGGATGTGCAGATGATTGCCAATTGCGGCGGGACGTGGCCACACAACCGGACAAGCCAGCGATTTAGTTTGAGCAGTTGAATGCTCGCAATCGCGGCTGCTGCTGCATGTTCCATCGCAATTTTGCTGGCGATTGCCTTGTCACCTGAAATGAGCGGAAGATGCGTCTTGTGAAAAGACAAAGCTCCGGCTTTGGACTTTCCAAAGCCGGAACCTAAGAGCAACCGGGGCCGAAACGCCGCCGCTGTCAACGTGGAGCGCAGAGGGAGCAGGGCGAGCAATACATTGACAGCATGAGGCGGCAGCTTCGGCCAGCCTTGCACCCCGTTGCATCCGCTGATGCGCCGATACTTTGAACGCCGTTTTGTGACCAGCATTTCAATGTCACTTTGATGCTCACAACTACGAATGCTGCCTCCGCGAATGAGCGGCCATTTGATGAGCGTGGGAACATCCGAGTGTCTGTCGGCTGCTGCCGTCGGTGGCGAACAGCGCCGGGCGAATCGTCCCGGCTGCGCGGAGCCACGGACAGGCGGGCGATTTTTGCGCCCAACGGCGAAGCAGGCGCGTGATGGCAGGACGCCGGCCAGTCGGGCAAGGCGGACTGACGGCACGGGCCTGCGAGCTTTATTCGGCAACTCCGTTTTCATGGCTTCGGCGCGGATGCGCTTGCAGTTGCCCCAAATTTAAGTCCACCCTGTCCGTCGCCACCAACGCCTCTGGTTCGACTGGCGGGGGACGCGGCTGCCGCCAGTGGCCCGTTGCCAGACTCGCGGGCCGAGGCTCCGGCTTTTCGACGGTTGGCGTGTGATTTGGCGCTGCCATTGCCGCCGCCAGTCCAGCGGCCCAAGCATTCGCGCATTCGCGCCGGACTGACCGGGACGCCAGCGGCTTTCAATTCCTCCACCAGTTGTCCGCTGCTCCATCCTTTGCGATGCAAGGCCAATAACCGCTCGCGCAGCGGTTCCAGCGCATCAACCACGGTTTTGCGCTTCTTGGGCGCTTCACGCTGGCTCAACTGTTCCAGCTTTTTGTTGAGCGCCTCGTAATCCAACTTTGCGGCCAGTTGGCCGTAATCAACTCGTGCATTCATACAACTCCATTTCTCTTTTCTGCCGTCAGCGTGGCGGCGTTCGTGCCGACTGCGTTTCGTTCGACTGCCGGTTTTCTACCGCGCCACAATTGAGCGCGGCGGCGAGCAGTTTCCTCTCCGGCCCAAGGCGGGGTAAGTGTCATGCCATTTTCATGATTTACTCGTAGCATAAACGCCGAACCATTTTGTGTAACATCTGCACCAAATACGGTTTCGTTTCTGACAGGCTTCATTGGATGACCAATGGTTCTCATTGCCGTCACTGTGCCAGAGATCAAGGCATCAGGTTGTTCAGGCTTCTGAACAATCAGTTGTGAAAAACGAGCCATAGTTTGAGCCATGATGAAGCGAAAATTACCGGAGAATTCAGGGTCAGGTTGTAATGATTTCATTACAACATGGCAGATGGTTTTGCGGTGAAATTGAGGCCCGATGTTCAGCGGCATTCCACAGAAGAATCGGCAGGCGGCGGAAACGTATTTTGACGAACACCTTTCGCACAACGACTATTACAGCCAGGGCCAAAAGGAATGCGGACATTGGATAGGTGTCGGCGCCGAAATGCTGGGTTTGAAACCGGGCGAGGTCGTCACCCGCGAGACGTTCCTGAAATTGTGCGACAATCGGAATCCAGAGACGAATGAGCAATTGACGCCGCAGAATTTCAAGGGGCGCAGGATTTTCTTCGACTTCACCTGTTCACCACCCAAGAGCGTTTCAATTCTGGCGGTCACGATGGATGACCGGCGGATTGTCGAGGCGCACAAGGAAGCCTCTGCCATCGCCATTCAGGAATTGGAACAATTCGCGGCGGCACGAATTCGGAAGGGCGGCATTGAAGACCGGGACAGGATAACGGGCAATGTGGTCGGCGCGACCTTTGTCCATACCACATCACGCTCTCTCGACCCGCAACTGCATACCCACTTCGTCCTGTTCAATAGCACCTGGGATGGGAGGGAACGGCGCTGGAAGGCCCTGCAAACCGGCGATATGTTTGGCGCGGTCAACTACGCCACGGAAGTCTATCGCAACGAGCTGGTCAAACGCCTGCATGAAATCGGGTATCAGACCCGGAAAGCCACCAATGGATTTGAGATTGAAGGCATCAACCCCAGGCTGATCGAGCGGTTCTCGAAGAGGTCGCAACAACGGGACATGGCGGTCAAGCGTCAGGAGGAACGGCTTGGTCGCAAGCTGACCAAACAAGAGGTCGCCCACGTCGTCCACCAGTCCCGGCCCAAGAAATTGAAGGGCGCATCGGATGAACAGGTGCGGGAGCAGCAACTTGGCGAGATCGGCTTTTTTGAGAAACGCGGCCTTCGCAAAGTGGTCGCCGACGCAAACGGCCAGCCAAAGCTTTTTACCGAACGGGTCTGGACGGACGCCGCCGTTGACCACGGCATTGCCCATGTCTTCGAGCGCAACTCGGTCGTGCCACAGCATAGGATTTTGGAAGCCGCATTGATGAAGGGCTGCGGTCAACTCGATCTGGCCGAATTGAAGCGGGAGTTGGCGGAGCGTTCAAATTTGGTGCGCGTCGGTTCGGATTTCTCGACACGGGAGATTCTCGAAAAAGAGCTTTTCCTGATTCGGACGGTCAATGCCGGTGTTGACGCTGTTGACCCCGTTGCCAATCGTTATGAAGCGCCCGGTCATCTCGGCGCGGACCAGCGCAAGGCTCTGGCGCACGTAATAACGAGTCCCGACATTTTCACGGGGTTCCGTGGACTGGCCGGTTCCGGCAAAAGCACCACCTTGGTCGAATTGTCGCGTGCGCTTCAGGACGCGGGCTTTGCGCCGGTCTTCTGCGCCCCGACCGCTTCCGCTGCCAATTCGCTCCGTAAAGATCATTTGGAAGCAGTCACACTGGCCAAACTGCTGGCTGATCCGACGGCTCAAAGCCAATTGTCCGGGCGCTCGGTCATTGTACTGGACGAAGCCGGGGCGGTCGGTTTGGACGACATGGCCAAGCTCTTTGAACTGGTGCGACAAAACCATTGCCGGGTTGTGTTCTCCGGCGACACCGGCCAGCACTCCTCCGTTGCTCGTGGCGATGCGCTCCGCATTCTTGAACAATATTCGTCATACCGTTTTAGCGAACTGACGACGATTCGCCGCCAGAAGCCGGAAGCATTCCGCCAGATTGTCGAACTGGCCGCCGCCAGACAAACTAACAAAGCGTTTGCCAAGCTGCTCGAACTTGGCGCGGTCACTGAAGCACTGGCCGACGGTCCGCAAGCCGATCTCTATGAGAAGGCCGCTCAAACATATCTGTCCGCTGTCCGTCAGGGCAAAACTGCCCTGCTCGTTTCGCCCACATGGTCGGAGATCGAGGCCGTCACGGAAAAGGTGCGTAAGACGTTGAAAGCCGAGGGGATTGTCGGCCAGCGGGATGAAACTGTCGCCGTCTTTGATTCGCTTTCATGGACGGAAGCGCAAAAAAGGAATGTCAGCCAGTACGAACCGGGCCAGCGACTGCGCTTCATTCGCCAGACCAAACAATTTGGCTGTGGCGGTACGGTGGAGATCGTGGCCACGGTCGAAAACGCCCTGCGCGTGCGCCGCTCGGATGGAAGAGAAGTGAATTTCGTCCCGGCCAGCGCCGCCGCGTCCTTCGACGTGGGTGAAGCCCGCGAATTGAAAGTGGCCGCTGGCGAGTGGCTGTTGCTCCTAGCCAATCACGGCAAAGAATTCATCAACGGCGAGCGCGTCCAAGTGCGGGAAATCCGGGCCGGGCGCATAGCGCTCGCCGACGGGCGAGTTCTTCCAGACGAGTTCAACGCCTTCACCCACGGGTACGCTGTCACGTCGCATTCGTCCCAAAGCAAAACGGTGGACGAAGTGCTGCTGGTCGCCTCCTCAAAATCGTTCGCAGCCGTCAACTGCGAACAGTTCTACGTCTCTATTTCCCGTGGTCGTGAGCGCGTCCACATTTTTACCGATGACGCTGAATTGCTGGCCCGGCGCGTGACAGATTCACGCGAACGCAAGGCTGCTGTCGAACTGCAAGCTCTGCGTGACGATATGGCCAAGCTCGGCTTCGTTCGGAGGGATCAGCCAGAGGGAAAAATGGTGCCAGCAGCCGCATATCAGGATTTGAGAACGGTTCGTACGGTGCGCGAGACGGGCCGCGCGATGCGACCTACCCGCATGGCTCCTACGCAACGGCTGGCTCAAATCGTCGCCGACACACGCCGCTGGATAAACGAACGGCTCGGCATCGAACAAAAGGAATCGGTCATCGAAAAGATCGAGCAAACGGAAAAGATTTCGCCCGATGTGAAGGAAACTCCTGAACAAAAGCCGCGTCGGTCCTTCCGAGAGCAGGCGCGCCAAAACATTGAACGTCACCGCAGACAACAGCAACAACAACGCCGCTCTGGCGGCATTCACATATAAACGCCTATGTCACTCAAATTTAGAGGTTCTGAGCACAGCTCGGAAGAGATCACGATGGAAGATTGTTATGAAACAATGAACAAGCATTGCGCCTGCATTGAGTTCCAACTCGACAAGGAACATTATCACGGCTTCCACACCAGCCAGTTGATTGACTACATCATCGAACCAAACCCGGACGCCGACGACGACAGGAATGCGCCACCGCAGAAATTCACGCTTGCCTTCTCCATGGCCGATGTGGCGATTTTGGGCTGGAGGCTCGAAACCCTGGCCAAAAGGCTCTGCGAAAACGAACTTGCCGTGGTTCGCATTCTGCCCAAACGCTACGCAGACTTTGACCGATTCAAGACCTTCGTCGCCTCTATCAAAATCGCACCCATCGAAAAAAAGTGATCGTTGCAATTCGCGGAATCTTTGCCCACTACCATTGCTTGCCTCGTCAGGGCACTCAATCAATCGCTAAAACGCATTGTAAAAACAGCCGAGATCATTGACTTTGCAGCCGGAAGAACTGACTTCTGTTTGTGATCGGCAGGGTGACAGAATTCGAGGAACAAATCACCGACGGATTATTTGTCACGGTGTTCCAGTTCGTTTGTGGGATAAGGTTCGTCGTTGACTGGAGGCCGTAGATTCCAGCGTTCGTCGCCCAGGAGAGAATCACCTGATTGTTCGTAAGCGAAATGTTCAACGTGACCGGTGGCGTCACTCCGATATAGAGAACCTGGACAGCGTTGGCCGATGCTGCGCCCTGAGAATCCGCCACAGCAAACGAGTTCGTCCAGATTCCGTTCGCCGCAGTGTCGGCGGTGACAACCATTGAGGCGGTGACGTTGGTGTTCATGTTGCCGAGTGACCAAAGGAGATACGTGTCCTCAATATCACAAGAACCACGGCCATACTGCACATAATCCAAACTGATTCCGGCTGGCATTGAATTGCTCATCACCACATTGCTCAAGTTCAGCGACCCGATATTTTTG
>JBKQWF010000135.1:0-67671 GCA_052139695.1 Limisphaerales bacterium | reverse complement strand
GCTTTCTCCCTGGCCAGGGCAATCAGTCCCGGAATATCCAAATAAGCGCTGACCGGGCCTTTCCCCTGGCCGATCAAATAAGCTTCATCCGCTTTGAAGCGGTGAATGCTCAAACGGTCCTCCTGGGCGTAAATGGCGACGGTGCGCAAGCCCAGTTCGGTCGCCGCGCGAAAAACGCGAATGGCGATTTCGTTGCGATTGGCCGCGAGCAATTTTTGCGGTCCGCGGGTTAAAGCGTTAGGGCCGGCCGACGCCGAGTTGGCCGAAGAGTTTTCCGAGGGAGACAAACCGCTCATCAATGCGCGTTGTTATAACGGCCCGCTCCCGCAGTTCAAAGATTAAAGTGCAACGGGCTCGGCCAGCCCCCAACAATCTCATCGCCCAGGACCGTTCGCATTTTGGGAAATGATTTCAGGTTCTGGCAGAAGTCTTTTTTGGGGCGCGTGTCACCCCACCGCCGCGCAGGCTCGCACCCATTGGCGCATGCAGTATGTCATTTGGTGAAAATATCCACGGGTGGCATCTGTCCAAATCTGACCAGAAAAATGTTGGACCTGGCCATCAATCGCGTCCGCCAAGGACAAATAGGTTTCCGAGTATGTGCTTCCCTGTAACTTCAGGTCATGTATCCATTCGGTGAAGGGCTCCAAAATCAGGATGCAAGCCAGTTCACCGGTTAAATCGCGAAGATAATTATGGGAATTTCGTCTGTGGTCGGCTATAGGAGTTCCGATCCGGATTCGGTGGCCCATGTGACGAACACACGCCTGGGAAAGGTAGCCGCTGAAAATATCACCGTAACGATCGATGGGCGTTCCGGCCAAGGAATAGCCCATGCGAACGAAGTAATAGGAGACGATCAAGTCCCGATGCAGGGCGGTGTTCTGGGTGTTGATTGGCCCCCATGTGCCATGACCCAAGAGGAAGGACTTTCCCTTGAATCCTTTGGCCCGCACCGGGGCGGTCAGCCAGGCAATCGCATCCAAATCCGGCTCCTGTAGCCAGAGTCCCACGTTCATGCGGACGGGACCTGTTTCCTCGGAGAAGGTCAAGGCTGGGTCCTGATGTCTTTTGTGATACGGAAATCCTCGTGGATAAAACCGGCAGCTGGGCTCGATATCAAGCATCTCGCAGAAGTTAAACCAGCCGTTGCTGCTATGTACAGTCGGAAGAGCGACTGCGTCTTCACAGACAATACGTGAAGTTCCGTATGTTTCTCCAATGCAGTAATTATCGTCGTCAATGGATAGTAGAACATTATCTCCCGATTCCCGCGCCATGAGGTAGCCGATGTTACGCCGATTGTCCGAATTGTACGGAACCAACGCTGAAAAGGCCCCGAGCTTTTTCAAATAGTTCTCCTGTTCGTCGAGGGTTGGGCATTGAATGTCAAAACCGTCAGCCCTGACCTCGTCGCATTTCTTATAGAGCTGCCCCGGAGTTTTGCGGTCGGGAATGACGATAAATCGCAACTGATCGCGGATATTTTCCTGGCGGGCCCGCGCGCAATAGCCGTCGAGAACGCCTCCGGCATTAATGGTTGTTAAAACAATGCTTACTCTTTGATTTTTCAATTTGTCCATCTTCAATCCCTCTTCTTTTGCTGCCCCTGTGCGCAGCGCATCCTCCAAAGAATGCGAAACGCCTCGCGGATGCTGCTGCGGCCAATTCGATATTGTGTGTTGCTGTAACGGATTGGAACCTCCATCCAGCGCAATTCGTGCATCATGAAACGGATTTCCGTCTGGAAAAAGTTCGCCTTGCTGGCCACTCCTCTTTGCAGGACCATTCCCATGGCCCTTCGGTTGAAACACTCGAAGCCGCTCGTCATGTCGGTCATCTTTGCTTTTAACAAGCGCCGCGCCAGGACAGTGCCGCCCCAGCTCACGAGCACTCGATTCCAAGGGCTCTTATGGTGTCCGCCAGGCAGGTAGCGGCTGCCGCCCACATAATCATAACCGCGCCCCATCGCGTCCATAAATTCTGGAATCTGTTCCGGCAAGTGGCTATACCCGCCGTCCATCTCCAATATCCACTCGCAGCCTCCCTCGAAGGCTGCGCGGTATCCCGCAAAGTAAGCATCCACCACGCACCGGTTCCCCGGCGACCAAACCAACACCAGTCGTGGGTCCCCAGCCGCCCGCTTCGCTACGATCTCCTTGGTCTGATCCTTGCAAACATTGTCCATCGCGCAGTAGAGCCGGTCTTGCCCCATTAAATGAAGCAGCACCTCGTCCAGGAACCGATTGATCGTGCCTTCTTCATTAGCCAGAGGCACGGTTACGCCGAGTTTGGGCCTCGCTTTGAGGCTATCGCCAGCATCCATTTCGCCTATTTTCAAGGAACTTTCCCGTTAAGCGCAAGGAAAATTGCCAGGTGAAAACCCAGGACTATGCATTTTTCGCCCGCGCTATTTGGGCTACCGGGTTTGGCCCGGCTCAACCGATTTTTTCAGCCGGCCCGCCAATCCTGGCGGCACCTTGTAGAACGCAAAGAGCTCCGTTTGCTCGACTAATTCCAAATTCATTGATTCCCACTCCGGTCCGAAAACGTCATGAAGAATTGGAGCGCCGCGTGCTACCAGGAGGTGAGTGGCGTTTCCCACTACCCGGTCCAGCGACGGATGCGAGCTTTTTGACATACCGTTTTCCGCTACGCATAACATCCCGCCGGTGGCAGGCCGAAGTCCCAACGCCACTTGAAAAGGGTTGGAGAATAGAAGCACGTTGAGGCGCATGCCTGGCCGAACCTGGCGGCGCAGCAAACCCATACCTTCGCCCAAGGTCCGCTGGTAGTTGGCTATGTCCGTATTCCGCGATCCACCGGAAACAAACCTCAAATCACGCAAGGGTGTGTCTTTCAAAGCTTCGGCTGGAATCCAGTGGCGTCGGACTTGCGCATAAATCACAAACCGCGTTGTTTTCAAATCGGTGAAAAATGTCGGTCCCAAAAAAAACAAAAACAGCAACAGCGCACAGACCTTGCGCGCGAGATCGAAAAAAGGGCCTTCGTCCGGCGGCGGCGATTGTCTGCGAATCATTTCGGCAACGTAGAGCGCGGCGGAGGCGAGCAGCGGAATCTCGCCGACCTGGCTGTTGGAGGAGAGAAGCAGAGTGCCTCCGGCAAAAATCAGCGTGACAAGGAAAGCGTGTTCCCAGAAACGCCGCCGATCACTCTCGAGGCGTTCGCCTTGCACAGCCTCCCAAAGGAAGAAAAGCAAGACCGGCAGCAATAGAGAATATTTGGCGGATTGGATGGCGAGGCCGATGGCTTTGTCAGACAGACTTTGACATGCTCCCACAATTCGATAATCGCCGATCAGGCCGGCAAGAGGGATGCCTGTAAGAGCCAGGGCGATGGCCAGGAAAGCCGCGCTTCCAACCAGACACGCCGCGCCCAGGAGCAGACTTATGCGGCGGAGCAAAATGGCTGCGCCAAAGAAAACAATTCCCACAACGAAATAGTTGACTTTGCAACCAAGAAGTGCCACCAGGACCAGCGCGATCAAGGCTCTTTCTGTCAGGTCCGCCCAGCGGTTCCGCGGGCCCGGCTTGGCCGGCAAAAACAGAAGCGCCGTCAACAGCGCGATGAACGCTTCCCCGTACCGGTTGTAGAGCATGGCATGGTCCGTGGAATCATAAGTATTTCCCAAAGCCCTGGGTGTGACCACGAGCAAGGCAATGAACAGGCTGAAAAGAAAAGCCAGCAAAGCGCTGGTTCGGCGGCGCAGAACCAGGAAGGCTATCCCACCCAGCGGCGCCATCAAAGCCACGTCTCCGTAATCGATTGCCGAAAACCCCGGCCCGGCCCATCTCATCCCCAGCAGGGTCATGTAAAGTGGAAAATCGCCGATAAAGCTGTAAAAATCCCGGTGCGGTGCCTCTCCATTGTGAATTCTCCATGCGCCGTCCAGGATAACTGGTGAATCCCAGGCTAATCCGTTCATTGGAGGCGAGCCGAATTTGAGGACGAGGCACCCGATGATACTCAGGCTGGCGAGCAGCAACCCGCCGGCAATCGAGAAAGCACGACGATCTTCTGAACAAATAAACTGGGCGATTTTTAGATGAAATTTCCGTGCGATGTACATTCAATCATCGCGTTGCGGTTTCGGCTTCTGGAACGGCGCTTTCCAGGATTGCCAGAGCCTGGTCCATTTCAACTTGAGTCAACGTCAAGGCCGGGGTGAAAGTCAGGCTGGTGCCCCTCGTCACCTTAGATTGGCCAAGCATACTGAGCATTCATCCGGCCATTATCCATGTTTGTCCGATATGGTCAACCGCAATGCAGATCGAGCCTGGCTCAGTTTGACTGATTCGTGCGTCGTCGGACTTGAATGAAATGAACTGCAATGGAAGGGCGCAAAGGTCTTGTAATTAGCACAGGGTTTTTCCGACCCGTTCATTTGCCTTGCGCCGTGTCGGGCTGCGGGCCAAACATGACGTCCATGAAAAGGTTCGTCTATTCGCTGCTGGGGGCTGGCAGCATTCTGTTCCTTCCGATGATGGCTTGGGGGCAAACAAATTCTCCCTTGCAGGAGCGGGCGGATCGGTTTCTTGATCTGGCCAACGCGGGTTATCAGGCCCTCTATCGAGTGCAGAATATCGCCCTGTGGAACGCGGCCACCGATGTCACTCCCGCGCACGACGCGGCCTCGGACACGGCCGGCGAAGCGATGGCGGCGTTCACCGGCAATCCCGCGCTGATCAATGAAGCCAAAGCGTTGCTCGAACATCGGACCGAGCTGAAACCGCTGACGGTGCTCCAACTCGACCGCGTCATCCTGAACGCGGCGGAGGGGCCCATGACTAATCCCAAGCTGGTGGCGGAGCGGGTCGCGGCGGAGACAAAGCAGGCTTCGACGCTGAACTCGTTTGTGTTTCATCTTGACGGCAAGGTGATCACCGCCAACGAAATTGACGATTGCCTGGCGACCAATCGCGATCTGGCGCGGCGGCGGGCAGTGTGGGAGGCGTCGAAAATGTCCGGCCCGGCGCTGAAACCGGGATTGGTCCACTTGCAGAAATCGCGCAACGGCGTGGCGCAGGAATTGAATTACCCGGATTATTTCGCCCTCCAGGTGGCCAGCTACGGGATGACGACGGAGGAAATGATCGCGATGCAGGACAATTTCATGCGCGAATTGCGCCCCCTCTACTTGCAGTTGCACACCTGGGTGAAATATGAATTGGCCAGGCGCTACCACCAGCCGGTGCCGAAGTTGATTCCGGCGCACTGGATCAATAATCGCTGGAGCCAGAATTGGGACGGGATTGTCGAATCGGCGAATATGGATGATCGCTTCAAGGGCAGAACGGCGGAATGGATTGTCAAGACGGCGGAACAATTCTATACCGGCCTCGGATTCGCGAAGTTGCCGGATAGTTTCTGGAAGTTGTCCGACCTTTACCCGGTGAAGCCGGGCGATCCGCGCAAGAAAAACACCCACGCCTCCTGCTGGCACATTGATTTGGAGAAAGACATCCGATCGTTGCAGAGCGTGGAGCCGAACGCGGAATGGTTCTATACGGCGCATCATGAGCTGGGGCACGCCTATTATTTTATGAGCTACACGCGGCCCGAAGTGCCGCCGTTGTTGCGCATTGGCGCCAATCCGGCGTTTCACGAAGGGATCGGCGAGTTGATCGCGCTGGCCTCATGCCAGGTGCCTTATCTCAAGTCCGTCGGCGTTCTGCCGGCAGATTTCCAGGCCAATCCGACGGACTTTTTGCTGGACGACGCCTTATCGCGCGCGGTGCCGTTTATCTTTTGGAGTTCCGGCACGATGACGCATTGGGAAGCGGACGTTTATGCCGGAAAACTGGACCCCGGCCAATGGAACGCGCGCTGGTGGCAATACGTCAGGGACTTCCAGGGCATTGAACCGCCGTCACCGCGCGGGGAGGAATTCTGCGATGCCGCCACCAAAACGCACATCAACGACACACCATGTTATTATTACTCCTACGCCATTGCCACCGTCTTGAAGTTCCAACTGCATGATTACATCGCGCGCCGCATCCTGCATCAGCCTCCGCAGGCGAGCAATTACGCCGACAACAAAGCGGTGGGAGAATTTTTGCGCGGCATCCTCGTGAAAGGAGGCACGGAAGACTGGCGGAAAGTGCTGCGCGAGGCCACGGGGGAAGACCTTTCGACGCGAGCGATGGTCGAATATTTCAAACCCCTCATGGCCTGGCTGGAGGAGCAGAATAAAGGGCGGCCGATTGGATGGGAGTAAGGATTGACAGGATGAACCGGATGAACAGGATTTGGAGATGGAAGAAGAGCAATTGACCGAGAGAATCATGGGTTGTGCGATGGCGAGCCGGGTGTATCGCGAGTTTGGGATTCGACGCAGGAAGAAAGACATGAAACGCAAAGGCGCAAGAGTGAGCAACATCGGATGCGTTTGCCCTGTCACCTTGGGCTTGAATTGAGGTCGAACACCGGATGTATGGCACAGACATTCGCAATGTAATGGGTAATGGGTATGGAACCTGGGCAGATTAGCATCCCGGCGCGCTCCCGGCGCCAAGTGATGGACTGGGGCCTGGTGCTGGCCAGCCAGGGCATCGAAGCATTTTTACATCGATCTGAGGAGGGGTGGGAATTGGTCGTGGAGGAGCGGGACTACGAACGCGCCCAGGCGCACATTCGGCAGTATCAGGCGGAGAATCGCGGGTGGCGCTGGCGGCAACCGCTGCCAGTAACCAATATTCTGTTTCACTGGGGCAGCGCCGGGTGGGTGGCAGCCATTGTCGCCGCTTATTATTGGAGCACGGTCCTTTTTCCGGCAGCGGCGCGGGTGGGGATCATGGACGGCGCGGCGGTGGCAAAGGGGCAATGGTGGCGGCTTTTTACCGCGGAAAGCCTGCACGAAAACCTTCCCCATTTAATGGCCAACGCCACGACGGGGTTTATCCTGCTCGGCGCGGCCATGGCCCGGTACGGGGCGGGAGTGGGATTGCTGGCCGCGTTCTTGGCTGGGGCGGCCGGGAACGTGGCTGGGTGGGCGTTTTATCCTCGCCCCTATTTGAGCCTTGGCGCTTCGGGAATGGTGATGGGAGCGCTGGGCCTGATCAGCGCCCAGTCTTTCGCCGCATGGCGCATTTACCGGAGCGGCGCGCAGTTCTTCTTCCGGGCGTTTGCCGCCGGCATCCTGATCCTGGTCCTCATTGGCTTCAGCCCCAAATCGGACGTTGTCGCCCATGTCGGCGGCTTTATCACGGGCACGCTTTTCGGGTGCGTGCTCGGTCCTTGGCGTCCAGAGAAATTGCAGCGTGGCGCGCCCAACGTGGCCGCGCTGGCCACGCTGGCCGCCATCTTCCTGGCGACGTGGTTTCTCGCCTTGCGCTCCGCTTAATCGCTTTCTTTTACGGCAAGAAGTGATTCGTCGGAGCGATTAAACAAATTGGAGTTGTTTGACAATTCTCCAAGTTATAGCTGGTGGTGAACGAGTAGCTCGGGTCGATGGGGCATACCGGCAATTCGCCGCTTCCACGGCCCAGATAGGGCTGGATGTCGGTTGCTTGCGGCACTGCTGAGCTGATCTGGCCTTGCTCCAACGCCCACTGCTGCTTGGCCGCGTCCAGCATTCGCAAGTTGTCGATGCATAGATTGGTCTGGGAAGTTGTCCGTGCCTTGATAAAATTGGGGATGGCAATCGCTGCCAGCATCCCAATAATCGCCACGACAATCATAATCTCGACCAATGTGAACGCCCGCCGCCCCTGTTTCATGGCCTGCATATTACAGCCTTTCTGTCCTCGCGGCCGTGAACGATGCAAAAGGCAGTTATATAATAATAATGCGGTAATTGTTCACTAATTGCCCTCTGCAAAGCCGCAAGGATTAAGGTAAGAGCACAGAACACGCCAAAGTCTATTGCGCCTTAAAGAAACGGTGCAAAGGGCAGTTTTTGCACATTCCGGGTGCGCACTTGTCACGCGTCGGCCATGGATGGCAGGGACGCCGCGCCGAGGCTGTCTCATAACGTTGCGCGGCGGAAAGGCAGGGCGCGCACTCCGTGCGAGCCGGAGCCGGCGTTCGGACAAATGGCGCGCTCGGAGAGCGCGCCCTACCCAAGTCGCCTGTTCGGGATCCTTTTGAGTCAGCCTCCGCTGAACCGTCCGCGGGTGTTTCCCGCCGGGTGATCGCCTCGGCGAGGCGACCCTACCTTTCCCCGGCCGCCTTCACCGACGCATTACGCTTGCGCTCTCCCGTCCGAAGGCAAGACCAACCACCCCAAGAGACAGCCTGCGACCGCCAGCAGGGAAACCGTAATCCCAGCCCAGAGGGCCTTGTCTTGGTAGGCCAGCGTGACTTCATGTTCTCCCGCCGGGACCTCAACAGCCTGGAAAGCGTAGTTGGCCCGCCACAACGGAACCTCCACTCCATCCACGGCGGCCTTCCAATTGTGGTAGTAGGATTGAGTCAGGACCAGCAGGGCCGGGCCGGGAGTTCGCACCCGCATTTTTTGCCGGGAAGGCGTGAAGTCGGTGGCGAGAATGCGCGCTTCGGGCTGGCGTTGGGCTTTGACAAGCGATTTCGCTTCGGGCGGCAGGCAGGTGACTTGGCGGAAATCAACCCGGATTTTGCCCAACTCCGCAAAGACCGACTCATCATCGGCAAAGAGGGGTTCCTGCCCAATGGTCACGATCGGAATGAAGTTGGTGCGCGTGACCCAATCGAAAACCTTCCCCGGGGCAATCGTCTGGGAAACGGACAGAAAATCTTCCAGCCTGTCCAATTCCAAGCCAGTGCTCGGGTCCAGCAGCCATAGCACCCGGTCAGTCCCGCGCAAGGCCAGGGAGAAGAAGCCGTCCACTTTCGGCAGGTCATCCAGCAAATTGCAATCGGCCAAAAACAAAATGCGATCCAGGACGTAATTGGTTTTCATGTTGGAAGCCGGTTTGTAATAGAGCTGCCTTGCGGAAAATGGGGACATCATCAAGCGGGACCGCGCGATGCTCGGCTCGGGCGTCAGTTTGGCGTCGGTTCGGCCAAAGCCCGGCGCATAGAGGGCAGGGTCCAAGGTGGGATTTTGCCACGGCATGTGCGTTACCAGGTCTCCCCAGCAAACGGCCACAAGCAACAGCACGCTCCATCGACGCGCCTGCGGCCAGCGGGCAAAAAGCCACACCGTTAGAAATGTCAACCCCAGAAAAAATGCTCGCCACAACGCATTGGCGGCAGTCGCGGGCCAGGAGGTGTTTTCGACCGGCCAGTAGCGCGCCACCCAAAGAATGACCCCGACCAGGACAAGCATGCCCGTCCCTATGCAGATCTCCGCCAGCCATCGACCCTTGCCGTCGCGTGGGGAATTCTCGTAGGAGGCGACGGCATAGGCTGCCAGTAACGGCGCGGTCGCCACCGTCAGAATGACAAATTTCACCGGGTAACGGAACATGCCCAAAAACGGCAGAATCCGCTTGAGCGGTCCGAAAACAAACCCGTTGTTTCCCAAAGCGAGCACAAGGCTTGCCAGCAGGACTCCTCCCAGCAGCCAGACGCGCGCTTGCCGCGCCCGCCACAAGGCGACCACAACCAGAAAGACCACGCCGATGCCGGAATAGTAGGAAGAGGTCCAATATTGGTCCCGCTGCACCGTGATTTGCTGCCAGCTCGAGGTCTGGAACAACGGCACCAAAAAGTTTCCCCAACCCCACGGGGGCATCGACCATTCCGACCCGGCGAAGTTGCTGTTGCGGCTGGAATGGAGAGCAAAGTCCGCGAAAGGGAACAGTTGCGCCGCCGTCAGGGCCATAGCCACAAAGCAAATCGCCAAAAAACGCCGCACCGTTGTCCACCCTTGGTTTGGCTCGCGGCAGCACTCCAGCGCAGCCAAGGCAGCCAAGATGGCCCAAGTAAACAGAATGGTTTCCGGTCCGCCCCCCAAAACCTCCATTGCCGCCGCCAGGGAAGCGAGGATCATTTTGCGCCCGCCGCTATGCCAGCCGAGTTCCACCAGGAGAATGACCCAGGGCATCCAGGCCAGGGTGGCGCTATGGCTCGGCCACATCAGCATATTAAGGGTCACCCCGTTGAAGGCGAAAGCCACTCCTGCCAGCGCGCCACCCGCGCGTGAACCCGTCCAGCGCGAGGCGAGGAAATACATTCCCAAGCCGCCCATAAAAAGATGTAACAGGCAAAACACCGGCAACGCCCAGGCCAGCGGCAGCAGCAGATAAACCAGGGAGAGCGGATAGAGGCTCAACGTGTTGAATTGCGCCAGGAACGGCAGGCCGCAGCAATTGTAGGGGTTCCACAGCGGCAATTCGCCCCGCCAAAAGCACTCGCGCTGAAAGTAGGCCGTCGGAATGCTGAATAGTCCGAAATCTCTCAGTCCGAAGGTCTCGAATCCGAGGATGACATTCCAAAATGGTATAAAGACGATTGCCGCGAGGATCAGGGCAAACCGTTGAGGCGCCGACCAATCAGGGGTCTCGTGCATGGAACCGGAGTGTATGAGGTCTGAAGAAACATTATCAATCTCAACCCTCTATTTTCTTGCGATGGCGCTGGGTATTTCGCACCCTGTTTCCATGCAACCCACGAGACTCAATCGACGCCACTTTCTCCGTGCCAGCCTGCTCGGCTCGTCAGCCGCGATGACCGCCGCGACCCTGGGCGGGAATGCCCTGGCCGCCGTGACCAAACCGGAACGTGATCCGGACGGCGGGCTTAAACTCGGCATGGCCTCTTATACCTACCGCAATTTCCCGCTGGTAAAAGCCATTGCCATGACGAAACAGGCGGGGTTCAAGTATATCAATTTGAAGGATGCACATTTGCCGATGAAAAGCACCGCGGAGGAACGGCAGGCCGCGCGGCAACAGGTCGAGGCTGCCGGGCTCAAGCTCATGGGTGGCGGGGTAATCTATATGAAAAGCGAGCCGGAAGTGCAGCAAGCGTTTGAATATGCCAGGGATGCCGGGATGCCTTGCATTGTTTGCAGCATGGATCCCAAGCTCCTGGACAGCGTCGAGAAGAAGGCCCGGGAATTCAACATCCTCATTGCCATTCACAACCACGGTACGTCGGACAAGCTTTATCCATCGCCCATGGACGTCTTTGCCATGGTCAAGGACCGCGACCCGCTCATGGGCATTTGCATGGATGTAGGCCATACGGTGCGAATCAAGGTGGACCCTGTAGAATGCATCGAACGCTGCGGCGACCGCATGCATGATCTGCACATGAAGGATGAAACCGCAGCCGAGCCAGCGGGAAAGGCGACAGAATTGGGGCGCGGGGTCATTGACATTGTCGGCATCCTCAAGGCGCTCTCAGCCCGCAAATTTCCCTATCACATTGGCCTGGAGTACGAAGCCCACGGGGATGACCCGCAGCCTTACGTGATGGAATGCGCGGGCTACCTGCGCGGCGTGGTGGCGGCGATGGGTTGAGCGATATTACTCGCCCAGCAGCTTCTTTAATTGCTCCCGGGCGGCGGTTTCGCGCGTGTTCTTTTCCTGCTTCGGCACGAAGGCGCGCTTGGCAAAATCAAAATATTCGCAGAAATTTCCCGCGCCTTTTTCCATCACCGGGTCGGCGCGCCGATCGCGGCATTGATAGGCCACCTTGGGATCGTAGCTCAGGCAGTTGAGGCAAACGCGCAGGTCCGCGTTGCAGCGGTGGCAGGTATCGCCGCGCCCGGGAAAACCGGGCAACGTCCACTCCCAGCCACAATTGTGGCAGTGTCGATTGACGCTCATGGTCGCTCATTATAGCGGTTTCCAGGCCGGGCGCCAGACCGAGTTGCGGGCAAAAAAAAGGCGGAAAACCGAAGCAATTCCGGCGCAAAAGCAACTTAAATAATTAGGGAAATTGCACTTTTACAACTGGACGCCACAGGCCGTTGTAGCCTAAAAGTGGTAAGCCCGAGCTGGGTAAAGGCGGCTTGGGGAAAAGCAATGTCTGAGTTGTGTGAGGCCAATCGAAAAGAGACCGCAGCCAGTCCTGACAGGGTCGCCGGCTGCGAGAAGTGAAGCAGAGAATCTGCTGGGCGAATTCTCCGCCCTTTTACGGCAGGTCGGCGTACCTATCGGCGGCATCACATCCCGCGGAACTTTAACCAGTTCGGCCGCGACAAAGTCCCGCTCTCCGGAAGTATTCTTAAAGAACTATCTGGAGCAAATTCTGCTGCCCCTGGAGCTGCCGGCTATAGCCGAAGCTTGCGGCCACGCGGCGCGCGGGGAAATCCGGGAACTGATCCTGCAAGACCAGCGCCTGGGCGCCCCCCTGCGGCAAACACCGTTTGCTGGACCGAGCCAGCAAGTGGGTCGCAGCCAGCTGATGCGGATGCGCCCGTTGCGCGATGACCGTTTGGTGCAGCGCTACCTGAAAGCCGTCGAGTCCGGCCAAGCCCACGGGTGGCACACCCTGGTGTACGGGGTGACCTTGGCGGTGTATTCCGTCCCCTTGCGCCAAGGGCTGCTTTTCTACGGGCAGGAAGCACTGGCCAGCCTGGCGGGAGCGGCTGCCGATGAGACGATTGAACCCGGCTTATCAAGGCTCTTGGAGGATTTGACCGGGCAGATGTTCGCGGCTGTTGCCGCCAGCCTGGCAACCATCGAGAATCGGGTCTCGGTTCGGGAATAGTTTTCCCTTATCCTGCCGCATGGCCATCACGTCCAGGCAATTTGAACAACTCCAGGCGAGAGTGGCCGGGCGGAAGCCCGCGCCAGTTCCTGTCTTTACCACCATTACTTCTTCCGTGGCGGCTGGCGTGGTCCTGGGGATTGACCCTTCCTTGCGGGGCACTGGCTACGGCGTGATCCAGGCCGGCAAGCCCGCGCACCGCGCATTGGCGCACGGCACGATTTCGTGTCCGGCCAATTGGGAGCATTCCCGCTGTTTGGCCAAAATTGCGCAAACTTTGCGGGAGATTATCCGGCTGCACCATCCCACCGCTTGCGCCATTGAAGGCCTGTTTTTCGCGCAAAACCTGCAAACGGCGTTGATCATGGGCCAGGCGCGCGGCGCGGCGCTCGCGGTTCTCGGAGAAGCGGGACTGGAGGTTTATGAAATCTCCCCGCGCAAGATCAAACAAGCCATCGTCGGCTATGGCGCGGCGCAAAAACTCGCGGTCGCTAAAATGGTGCAACGGCTTTTGCGGCTTTCCGAAACGCCCGCGCCCGACGCCGCCGATGCCCTGGCCGTCGCCCTGGCCCACATCCAGGAATCGAACCGCTACACTTTGGGAAGATCGAAGCGGATCTAATACCCCAGCTTCATCACGGCCAGGACGACGAGATTGACATAAACGGCCGCGAGGACGTCGTCCACCGTGACTCCCCAGCCGCCAGACAGGCTTTGGCTTTGGCGCACCGGCCAGGGTTTGAGGACGTCGAAAAGCCGGAACAGAACGAAAACTCCGACTGAGGATGCCCAGTGCGCGCAAAAATATCCCGCATCCGGCCAGCGATCTTCCCGCAGATAAATGGCCGCCAGCCAGCCGCTGAAGCAGAGGGGGATGGCAATAATCTCGTCCAGGACGACGCATCCAGGGTCCGTCTTTTTTAAGGCCCTTTCCGCTTCCCCGCACAACCAGATGGAAAGGGCAATGGCGGCAGCGTTGGCGGCGAGGAAGAGCGGCCAGGAGCGCAAGGTCAAAAGCAGGGCAAACCACAGCAATCCCACGAGGGAGCCAAAGGTTCCCGGGGCCACTCCGACGCGGCCCACGCCGAAGCCCTGGGCGATCCAGACTTTCATAAATCCCGCATGTAAAGCGCGCGATTGCGCCAGAGGTAAATCACTCCGGAAGTGAATGTCAGTAATACCGCCACCCGGATGGAAAAGGCTGTAAACCAAATGACCCAAGGTTCTCCAAAGAGGGGCAGCCCAAAGAGATCGCCCACCGCCCCAGCCTGCTTATAACTATGCAAAACCAGCACCGAAATGATCGCGACGATTTGCGAAATGGTTTTGTGTTTGCCGAACCGTTCGGCCCCCAGCACGAGGTTGCGCGACGCGGCCAGCAATCTCAACCCGGTGATGGCTAATTCGCGGGCCACCACGATGACGACCATCCAGGCTGGCATCCATCCTTCGCCGACGAAGGCGATGAAGGCCGAGCAGACCAGAATTTTGTCGGCCAGCGGGTCCATGAGAATGCCAAAATTAGTGATCAAATTATCGCGCCGCGCGATTTTTCCATCAAAATAATCGGTGAGACTGGCGGCAATAAAGAGCAGGAGGGAGAGCGGGGCGTAGAACCGCGCCCGGATGAAGATCACGGCCAAGAACGCTCCCGTGAGTAGAAATCTGGAGATGGTCAACTTGTTCGGAACGTTCATTCGGCTTCGACTGCCAACAATATTGAGACAGAATGCCCTCGCGAAGCAAAGGAATTCCTTAAGATACCGCCAAGGCTCTGCCGCGGGCGGGGCTACTGCCCGCTGGCGGCGACGGAGTCAATCTTGGCTTTGGCGGCGGTCAAGTACCTGCCCAAGTCGTCGAGGACAAAGGGTGCCATCTGATTGCGCCCCACCGCCGGGTCGCCGGATTTCATCGCGATCGTGAATTTTCCGGCGTTGGAAACTTTATAGACAGTCCATCCGCAACGGGTGCGGTAAATGGCTTCAAAGTTATCCATCGGCGAGGCGGAATGGCCGGCTTGCGAAATCCACTGGATGCCGCGGATGATGCCATCGAGTTCGTCATAATCGATATAATCGACCAGCAATTGGCGGGCGGCGACACGGGTGCGGAGGGAGACGGCATAGAGGGTGTTGGTCGTTTGCAGGTTGGTTAGCCGTTCCGCCCGGACCTCGACCGGATAGGTAATCTGATTATTTAATACGCCAATGCTCGACATGCCTTTGACCAAAGGCGCGTCGGCCACCGCGCTATAGGCTTCAAAATAGGTGAGGGGAGCGTTGGTCGATTGCGCCTGCGCGGCGCCGGCGGCGCTCAAGGCCAGGAAGAGGATGAGTTTTTTCATAGTTTCTGAGGCGGAGAATGCGGAGAAATCACGGCAAAGACCATTGCAAAAGCACGGACCTTGCCGACGCCCCTGAACTAATGGGCCGCACGCGCGCGAGGGTGCGCCGGGCTGCCGGCTTGCGCGGACTGCCGCCATCACGCATACTTAGGCCATGGCTTATATTGTCCGCAAGACGTTAAGGAAATGAGCAACGTAGCTGAATCGGACGAAAAGAAAGCGAAGCCAGATGTTACGGCCGCTGACGTGGACTTTTCGCTTCTGGAGGACAGCCTTGCCATGACACCTTGGGAGCGGATGCAAGCCAACGACGATGCCGTCAATTTTGCCGACACCCTCGGTGCCGCCATGCAGGAACGCCATGCAAAATCTGACTGAATTGACCCGCAGACTGATTGACGCGCACGTGGACTTCGTTTTGGTTGGAGGATTCGCTGCCGCCGCACATGGTGTAACTCTGCTGACGCGCGACGTGGATATATGCTGCAGGTTCGACGAACCGAACCTCAGGCGTATCCAAACCGCGGTGGCTGATCTGCACCCCATACATCGTTCGAGGCCGGATTTGCCGTTTGATCTGACAGCGGATGAATGCACGCGATTGAAGAACCTGTATTTGCGCACGGACCTCGGGCCGCTTGATTGCCTCGGGGAAATCCTCGGCTTGGGCGGCTTCAACGAAGTCTTGTCCCACAGCATTCAGATCGAACTCCCTTTTGGACCTTGCAGAATCCTCGACCTCGAGTCCTTGATTCGTGCCAAAGAGGCGATGAACCGGGACCACGACAGGGTTAGCGTTCGACAACTGAGGGAGATTCAGAAACGGCAGCAGCACCCATGACTTTTTCATTCCGAATTCTTGGTGTTCAATTATCCTGACCAAATGCTCGCACGCGTCTAACCCCAATGGCAGATTCTGCCTCACGGATTATAAATGTGAGACGTGATTGCCGGTGCGCGGTTTGGCGTTTGAATGCGGCGGGGTTTACGTTAGGCTGCTGTGAGGACCGAGCGCAATTCGATTTGCCCTTATGGCAGGCGAGCCGTGCGGACGAGGACATGCTGGCGTGTCAGGAAGCTTTGCCGGTCGAAGAAAGAAAGGAGCGGCGAATCCAAGTGCTCCGGGAGGCCATTCGCCAAAACAAAGGGGTTGACCCATGAACCTGAACGCCCTGAAGAAACGGGAGGAGCGAAAACGGGAAGCCGCCTATGATCCGGCCGCCCGCTGGCAACACATTCAGCAGACCATTAATTGGGCCGAGGCGAACCTGCCCCCGCACCTGCGGCGGAATCGGCCCCGGACGGCGAAAATGCGTTCGAAGCCGGCTGGCAATACGCCTTTTCCGCCAGCTTGCATTCCTCCAACAACGCCGGTCGTGCCTCATGAGCCGCAGTCAGTTCAAGAGCTCTGACGATTCCGTTCAAGAGTGTCACCTCAGGCCCACATGCCCCGGCAAACCCCCAATTGTCGTGACCAGAATGTAAAAATGTTTAGATTTGACCCCAACGAGCGCAAATTCTAGTCCGTCGGAGGCGACGAATTGGATGCTATTGGAGCAAGGGCCGCTTTACTCATACTGTAAATCAACGGCGATCTACAAATGCCCGGCTGACGTACGGCCCAATCCCAAGAGCTTTGTTGTGACCGTTAGAAGCTATTCGATGAATACGTATCTGAACGGCTATGATATCGCTGCCGTCCTTGACGATGTCCAGGGGGTTTACACTGTCCAAAACAAACTTTCGCCGATGACCTCGCCGACGCCGGCGCGAAGAATCGTCTTTGTGGATGAATGTGAGAACACAATTGATGATTGCAGTTTTGGGGTCATCCCAAGCATGCTGGGCACTGGTTACCCATTGGCAAATCATTGGAACAACTACCCGACTGCCAGGCATGGCAACGCCGCCGTCTTCTCCTTTGCGGACGGCCATGTTGGGGATCTCCAATGAACAGGTCAGATCCTAAAATTATTGGAAGCGGAAGCTGTGGCCGGAAACTATACCGCTGATGTGACGGCGTCTGACCTTAACGATTTGCGCCTGGTCCAGGCTGCAATGGCGCTGCCCGTGGGTCAGAATTAATGTCCGTTCACGCTTTGATTCCCACGTAATAGAGGCGTCGGAAATCCACGATGACCTTTCCGTCGCGTGCCCGTTTTTCCATCGCCAGCCGGATGCAGTCGGTGAATCGCCGGACGTAATCGTCGTCTATGGGGACGTCGTAGAACTCTTTTCCTGTGTATCCTTGGGCTGCACCGGACGCAAAAACGGCGACTGCCTGGTCGGCATCATACTGCTTTTCTTCCAACTCGATCCGGCACCGGATCGTGCTAAAACCGTGGCTCTCGAAGAGATTCTGGTAGGACCGCTCGTCCGGCAGCCAAAACCAAGGGGATTTCCAGCGGGCAAAAGTCGCGCACAGATCCGCATTTGCCCCTGCCTCAGCCGCAACGCTCTTGAAGCAGGTTGACCAGTTCTCAGTGGCCGGGCAGGACACGCCTATTTTTCCACCCGATCGCAAAGCGGCATGCATCGCCGCCACGGCTTTGCCTGGTTGGGTGAACCACTGGAAGGAAGAATTGCAGAACACGACGTCGAAGTCCTCCTGGAAGTCCAAGCTCTCGGCGGCCAGCTCCCTGAACTCGATGCCGGGATACTTGGTCTGGGCTTCGTCGATCATCCCGCCAGAAATATCCGTTCCGACCGCCCGGCCTTGAGTCATGGCCTTGATCTGCTGGGTGAGGTGCCCTGGGCCGCAGGCGACATCCAGCACGTTGTCATTCGCCTCGATGCTCAGAAGGGCAAGCAACTTTTGAGCGGCGGCTTGCTGCACCAGCGCCTTCTGCTGGTATTGCCCGGAAACCTTATCGAATGTATTCATACATGTTGGCACTGAGCTCCACAGGGTATTGAGCGTCAAGAGCGAAAGTGGGTCCAAAGCAGGGGGCACCGAGCATAGCCACAAGATTGCATGAAAATAGCCCAAAGTGGGCGGGCGCAATATCGTGATTGTCGGTCTGCCGGATGAGCCTACCTATGACCCCGAATCCCACACTGACCGTTGGTGTTGTGGTTGCCAGGCTTCCTGTTCTCCTCTTAGGGGCTCCGAAACAAGCCGCGCCTTTATTTGAGCGTTTGTTGCAGGATTTCACCCGCGACGCTGGGATTGGCTTTGCCTTTGCTCAACTTCATGACCTGGCCTTTGAGGAAATTCAGCGCCGCCGCCTTGCCGGATTTGTAATCCGCCACAGGGCCGGGGTGGGCGGCGATGACCTGCCGGCAAAGGTCTTCAATCGCGCCGGTATCACTGACTTGTGCCAGCCCCTTACTTTCCACGATGGAGCGCGGGGTTTCGCCGCCCGCGAACATTTCCGCGAAGACGACTTGCGCGGCCGAGCTGCTGATTTTGCCGCTTTCCACCAGTTCCATAATGTCAAGTATATATTTAGGCGGGAATTTCAGGCCGGCCAAAGTTCCGCCGGTGGCGGCCAGTTGCGCGCGCAGGTTGTTGATCACCCAGTTGGCCGCCGCCTTGGGATTCTTCGCCTTGCGGGCCAGCGCCTCAAAGTAATCGCCCAACGCGCGGTCCCAGACAAAAGTTTGCGCATCCGAAGCGGGCAACTGATATTCGCGCATGAACCGCTGTTTTTTGGCCAGGGGCAGTTCGACCACTCGCCGGCGGACTTCTTCCAGCCACGCTGCGTTCGGTTGGAACGGCATCAGGTCCGGTTCGGGGAAATAGCGGTAGTCGTGGGCCATTTCTTTGCTGCGCATGGTTTCCGTAATGCCGCCCACGTCATCCCAGCGCCGGGTTTCCTGGGTCAATTGCCCGCCTTTTTGCAAGACCTCGATTTGCCGCGGAATCTCGTACTCCAGCGCCCGTCGCACGCCGCTGAAGCTGTTCATGTTTTTGATCTCAATCTTTTTGCCCAGGGCCTGCTCCCCGCGAGGGCGCACGCTCACGTTGACGTCGCAGCGCACCATTCCCTTTTCCATGTCTGCTTCGCTGACTGCGCCATAAATGAGAATTTCCTTGAGGGCGTTGAGGTATTCGTAGGCCATCTCCCCGCCGGTAATCTCCGGTTCGGAAACGATTTCCAGGAGCGGCACGCCCGCCCGGTTGAAATCGATCCCGCTATTCTTGTCAAAATGAAAACTTTTCGCCACGTCCTCTTCCAGGTGGGCGCGCGTGAGGCGGACATGCGCCAACGCGCCGCCATGCTCGAAATCGACCCGTCCGCCGATGGCCGACGGCCGGTCGTATTGCGTAATCTGGTAATTCTTCGGCATGTCCGGATAGAAGTAATTCTTCCGGTCGAATTTGGCGTCGGGCGGCAAATCGCAATTGAGGAGCAACCCGGCCAGGGCCGTCAAACGCAAGGCTTCCTCATTGGCCACCGGCAGGACACCGGGCAGGCCAAGGCAAACCGGACAGACATGGGTGTTGGGAGGCGCGCCGAATTCGTTGGCGCAACCGCACCACATTTTCGATTTGGTTTTGAGCTGGACGTGTGTTTCCAGCCCGATGACAGCTTCGTAGTCCACGGCGGCAGGTCAGCGTTTTGGCAAATAATATTTTTGCGTGTATTCCTGGACCATCCGCCAGGTGTTGTATTTAGGCACGAGGGTGACCATGGCGCGGCGGATGACGTGCAGCCATTGGCGCGGGATGCCGCGGTCGTCGCGATTGTAAAAGGCCGGAATGACCTGCTCGGTCAGCACCTGGTAAAGGTTGGCGCTGTCCTGCTTGTCCTGTTCTTCGATGGATGAGGGGTGGCTGTCTCCGCCAATGGCGAAGCCGTTGGTGCCGTCATAACCCTCGCGCCACCAGCCGTCCATAATGCTCAGGTTCAGGCAGCCATGACATCCCGCTTTCTGTCCGCTGGTGCCGGAGGCTTCCAACGGGCGGCGGGGGTTGTTCAGCCAAATGTCGCAGCCGGACACCATTTGCCGGGCCACATGAACGTCATAGTTTTCGATGAAAACCACGCTGCCTTTGAGTTCACTGTACTTGCTGAAATGAATGATCCGCTGGATGTAGCGTTTGCCGTCTTCATCGCGCGGATGGGCCTTGCCCGCAAAGATGAACTGCACCGGGCGGCGGCGGTCATGGATCAATTTTACAATGTTGTCAAATTGATCGAAAATGAGCGGTGCGCGCTTGTAAGTGGCGAACCGCCGGGCAAAGCCGATGGTCAGCGCGTCGGGCTGCAGCACCTGGTCAAACGCGATGAAATCCGATTGCGAGACGCGCTGGCCCAGGCGGCGCCGCGCGAATTCGATCAGCTCGCGCCGCAGCTTGTAGCGCAGCGCCCACAGCTCCTCGTCGGAAAGGAACGACGGGTCCTCCAGTTTTTGCCAGAACTCGGGCGAATTGACTTCTTTCTCCAGTGAGACCCCGCGTTTTTGCTTCCAAGCCACTCCCGTCTCCCCGGAAGCCGATTCCCGCGGTCCGGGCCCGCAAAGCTTATGCTGCCAGAATTTGCGCACCGGCCCTTTCATCCAGCCAATCAGGTGAATGCCGTTTGTGATGTGGCCGATGGGGACCTCCTCCACCGGCCGGTCCGGCCAGAGCGTCTTCCACATTTGCCGGCTGACCCGCCCGTGCAGCTCGCTCACGCCGTTGGCGGCGCGGGAGAGTTTGAGGGCCAGCACCGTCATGCAAAAAGACTCCTCTTCATCACGAGGGTTAATCCGGCCCAGGCCCATGAGGATTTCCAGGGATATTTTCAATTCGCCCAGCAGCTTGCGCATGACGTAACCCATGAGGTCGCGGTTAAATCGATCGTGCCCGGCCTCGACCGGGGTATGAGTGGTGAAAATGCATTGCTCGCGCGTCTTGGCCATGGCGTCGGCCAGGGAAAGCCCGCCCGCGAGTTTCTCCCGCACCAACTCCAGCGTCAAAAATGCCGCGTGCCCTTCGTTCATGTGAAAGACCGATGGCTGGACTCCCAAAGTCCGCAACAAACGCACGCCGCCCACGCCCAGGAGCACCTCTTGCATGATGCGCATGGTGTTGTCGCCGCCATAGACGCGCCGGGTCAGATCGCAAAGATGCTGCGGGTTTTCCGGCCTGTTGGCGTCCAGAAGATAGACGGTGGCCCGACCGACGTTGACGCGCCAAACCTGGAAAAAAACATCCGTTAACTCGATTTCCACCGCGCAGACCAGCGGTTCGCCCCGGGCGTCGAGCACCGGTTCCAGCGGCAAATTCTCCGGGTTGAGCAACGTGTAGTATTCCGTCTGCCAGTTGTCCTGGTTGATTTGCTGTTGAAAATAGCCTTCCCGATAAAATAGGCTGATGCCGATAAAGCCGATATCCAGGTCGCTGGCGGATTTGGCGTGGTCCCCGGCCAGGATGCCGAGTCCGCCGGCGGCAATCGGAAGCGTCTCGTGGAAACCGAATTCAGCGGAAAAATAAGCCACCGGGTGCTGGGTCAGGGCAGGCGCGTTTTGGCGGCCCCAGGTGTCCTTGTCCGTCATGTAGGCTTCAAAATCCTGCAAAACCTGGCGGACGCGCTCGGCAAATTCGGTGTCCTGAAGGCGCACGCGCAACTCATAATCCGAGACGTCGCGGAGCACGGCCACCGCGTTGTGGTAGAGGTTTTGCCAGCAACGCGGGGAGAGTTCCTGAAAGATTTCCTGTGCTCCCTGGTTCCAAGTCCACCAAAGATTGTGGGCCAAATGGTTGAGGTCAGCGATAATTTTGGTGAGTTCCTCTGGGGACAGCGCGGCGTTGCTCATATATTCAGATTCAAACAGACACAAACCATGCGCCAAAAGAGCCACGACCTTCTGTTCTGCGCAACCAAATTTTGACCGGAAGTGCGCTCTTTTGCTCATGGGGTCTCGCTTTCTGGAAGGTGCGAAAGGGCTCATATTTGAGCGGCGCCGCAGCGCCGCCCCACCCACCGTGGGTTGGGCGTTGCTGCCGCAACGCCCAAATTTCGCATATTTAACGTTGGGTCTATTTCTCATTCGCGGGTCTTGTAAACGTAACCGGCGCGGGTTATTTTGTGGTCATGATCGGTTGGAAACTCACCATGTTGGCAGCGCTGGCGGCAACCGTCTCCGGTTGCGGCGGCCAGCAGATCGCCGCGGCGCCACCGCCTAACTCGGGCTCCACCAATCCAGTCACTATGGTGCATGTACGCTTTTTGGATGATAAAGGGCTTCCCGGCCCACTGGTCGAAACTGCCAAAGTGGTTAAGACGGATGCCGAATGGGGCCATCAATTGACCGCTGACCAGTACCGGATCGCCCGGGGCAAAGGAACCGAGCCGGCGTTTTGCGGCGCCTTTTACGATCAGCACAAACCAGGCATTTACTATTGCGTTTGTTGTGGCCTGCCTTTGTTTACCTCGGCGGCCAAATTTAATTCCGGCACCGGCTGGCCCAGCTTTTTCCAGCCGGTGGCGGCGGAAAACGTGATTACCAGAGCGGACCACAGTTGGGGGGAGCGCGTCGAAATCCTCTGCGCGCGTTGCGATGGGCATCTCGGCCACGTTTTTGAGGATGGGCCGAAACCGACCGGGCTGCGTTATTGTCTCAATTCCGCTTCGCTGACCTTCACCGAGAACACGAATCTCACGGATGGGACTCATCATTGAGGGCGGTCTTTAGTGACCAATTCTCGATGACCAGTTTTCAATTCTGACAACCCATTAGGTGTGATCCGCCGCCGGAAATTGAAAATTTGCCATTGAGTATTTGTCATTGGGAATCCAATGTTCTGATGTTCGCTCCAAGGCCCGATGAGTAAGACCCTGGTTATTGTTCCGACGTACAATGAGCGGGAAAATCTTCCCGCCATGGCCGAGCGCCTCGCCCGGCTGCCCGTCCCGGTGGATTTGCTGGTGGTCGATGACAATTCTCCCGATGGGACTGGCCAGGTCGCGGAGCAATTGGCGGCCCAATCCCCTTCCGTTCACGTCCTTCATCGGGCGGAGAAGAACGGCTTGGGCCGGGCTTACTGCGCCGGCTTCGCCTGGGCTTTGCAGCGCGAGTTTGAATTGATCATGGAGATGGACGGCGATTTTTCCCATAACCCCTACGACATCCCGCGATTTTTGGAGGCCGCCCAAAATGCCGACCTGGTGCTCGGTTCCCGCTATTGCAATGGCATCCGCGTGATCAACTGGCCAATGCGGCGGCTCCTGTTGAGCACCGCTGCCGCCCGCTACGTGAGCATCATTACCGGCATGCCCTTTACCGATCCCACGGGTGGATTTAAATGCTTCCGCCGTTATGCCCTCCAATCCATCGACCTCGATGCCGTCCGTTCCAATGGCTATAGCTTTCAAATCGAGATGACCCACAAGCTTTGGCGGAAGGGAATGCGCATCGTGGAAATCCCGATCATCTTTAGCGAGCGCTTTCAAGGGCACTCCAAGATGTCGCGAAAAATTGTCTGGGAAGCGCTGGCCATGGTCTGGCGGCTCTTGCTGCAAAACGGCCTGCGCCGCTCCCCGCGGCCAAAACGCACGGGATAAGGTTGGAGCCGAGGGCCGTGAATTGTAGCTGATCATTCCGTGCGTCCTAAGTTTGGCGGAAATTGCCTTCACATTCGCAATTTGGCGGGCCGGATAATGAACGGTGAGTTTCAAATTCGGACACTGGCAAGAATTGCCACACCAACCGCCCAAAAAGTGAATTTATTTCGAATAAAAGGCACTACCCCGAAGTGCAATGGTTTTGCGAGGACGGCGGGATCGGGAAAAAATACACGCCTGGACCTTTGACAGAGTTGACGCCCGAAACGATCTCCGAAACGTAAGGCACCAACTCAGGCCAGTTTCCTCGGCCGAGCACGAAAACGGCAAGGCGTCGCGAAGCCATGTTCTGTTGAAATCGTAATCGCTGATCGGTGGTGACGAGCATTTCAAATCCCGCGCTTTCGGTTAATGATAGCAGTTCTCCGTTTTTCTTCCTCGCCCACCCTAAATGATAAGCAAGGCTGACAAGATGAAGGGAGAGGTGCGCTTGCAGCGGCCTTGGGACACCTTGATCAAAAAGGATTCTCAATTATCCGACGCTTTTACGGATCGCATTTGAAGAGCGGCGTTCAATTGCTCGCGAGTGACGCCGTCGTACCATTCGAGGAATTGATCGACGGTGCCGCCGTGATCCAAGTGGTCAAAAAATGTCTGTGCCGGGATGCGTGTTCCACGAAAGACCAACGCGCCGCTCATCACTTCCGGGTCTTGCGAAAACGCATCAAGCGAGTTGACGACCGCATCCATACCGAAAAATGGCCGCAACCGATGTCCCTGTCAACGGCGAATTGCCGTCGTTTGGAACACGCAACCTTGCCGCAAGATGAAGTCTGGCATAAGTGCCCTTTTTGCTTTAGGTTTATTGCCGTGACTTTGACTGAACAGATGACTCGCCTGGGCCGCGCGGCCAAGGACGCGTCGCGCCAGTTGGCCCAATTGACCGCAGGCCAGAAGAACGGTTGCCTTTTGGCTATGGCCGAGGCCATCGTCGCGGGCGCCGGGCAAATCCAGGAGGCCAATGAAATCGACATGGAGGCCGCGACCGCGGGCGGGCTTTCCCGCGCGATGCTCGACCGCCTGCAGTTGGATGAAAAACGCATCGCCGCCATGGCGCATGGCTTGCGCGAAGTCGCGTCCTTGCCCGATCCTGTCGGGAGAATCCTCGAGGATCGCACCCGGCCCAATGGCTTGCGCTTGCAAAAAATCTCAACGCCGATTGGCGTGGTGGTGATCATTTATGAATCGCGCCCCAATGTCACGGCGGACGCCGCCAGCTTGTGTTTCAAATCCGGCAACGCCTGCATTTTGCGCGGCGGCAGGGAAGCGCTGCGATCCAACCAGGCCATCGCGCTATTGATGCTGGCCGCCGGCGCCAAACATCTGGCGGCGTTTCCGGCCGGGGCTATCCAGGTTGTCCCCACCACCGACCGAGAGGCGGTGCGGGAGCTGCTCTCTTTGACCCAATTTGTGGACTTGTGCATGCCGCGCGGCGGCGAGGGCTTGATCCGCGCCGTGGCCGAAGTTTCCAAGGTTCCGGTGATCAAGCATTACAAGGGCGTCTGCCACGTCTATGTCGATGCCGATGCCGACTTGAAAATGGCCGAGGAAATCGCGTTCAACGCCAAATGCCAGCGTCCCGCGGTCTGCAACGCCATGGAAACATTGCTGGTGGACCGGGCCGTGGCACCCTCGTTTCTGCCGGCGATGGCCCGCCGCCTTCAAACAAAAAAAGTGGAACTGCGCGCGGATGAGGCTTCGCGCGGAATCCTGGAAGCAAGCATTCCCACCGCCAGCCTGCTCAAACCTGCCTCGGAGCAGGACTATTTCACAGAGTACAACGATTACATTTTAAATGTCCGGGTGGTCGATGGCGTGGGGCAGGCGATAGCCCACATCAACCATTATGGCTCGGCGCATTCGGACAGCATTGTCACGCGCAACGAGGCGCGCGCCCGGGAGTTTTTGGCCGGAGTGGATTCCGCGGCGGTTTACTGGAACGCCTCCACGCGGTTTACCGATGGCGGGGAGTTTGGCATGGGCGCGGAAATCGGCATCAGCACGGACAAAATTGGGGCGCGCGGCCCAATGGGCCTGGAAGAACTGACGTCCTATAAATGGCTCGGCTTCGGCAACGGGCAATTGCGAGGCTGAGGATTGATCCGCACTGCTCTGGCGCAAATTACTATGATTGACTCATCCGCCTCCCCGGAAACGGCCGCTTCCCAGGCCCGTTTTGTTCGCTCCCGCCTGCCGCAAGAAGGATTGTTTCGCGGGCAGGAATGGAGGGTCTCTCCGACGCCCTTCCGGCTGAGCGCCGAATTGGCCAAGGAATTGGAAGGTTTGGGCCGTGTGCTCCTGCAATTCAATCGGGCCGTCAACCTGCTTTATCGCCAGAGCGTGGCCGGAAAACAGCCGCCGTGGGTCGCGCAATGGCTGGACCTGGGCAAGCCGGCCGCGTTGCTTGAAACGCAACGGGATGCCGCGTTCCGGAGCGATCTGCCGAGGGTCCTTCGCCCGGATATTCTATTGACTGCTGAAGGCCCGCGCATCACGGAACTGGACAGCGTGCCGGGCGGCATCGGCCTGACCGCCTGGCTGAACCAGACCTACGCCGCCTTGCCGCAAGAGGCCGCGCCGGTCATTGGCGGCGCCGATGGGATGTTGCGGGGCTTTGCGGGCATGTTTAATGGCGCGCCCACGGTCAACATTGTCATATCCGACGAGGCGCAGACTTACCGTCCGGAAATGGACTGGCTGGCCGGCCAGCTTGGGGAAAGATTCCAAGTGCGGGACAGCCAATTTGCCGGCTTCCAGCGCGGGGAGGGGGTTTATCGGTTTTTTGAACTGTTCGATTTGCCCAACGTTCCCAGCGCTCCCGCCATCCTGGAAATGGCCCGCGCGAAGGAAATGGAATTGACAGCTCCGCCCAAGCCGATTTTTGAGGAGAAAATGCTTTTTGGCCTGCTGTGGAACCGCCACCTGCGCGCTTTTTGGCGGCAGGAACTGGGCGAAGGCTTCTTTGAGCGCTTGCGCCGCCTGGTCCCGTACACCTGGATCGTGGACCCCGCGCCCCTTCCGCCGCACTCCGCCATCCCCGAATTAAACTTGACAGATTGGCGCCAACTCAAGGACCTCTCCCAGCGCGAACGCGACTTGATTCTGAAGGTGTCGGGCTTTTCCGATAAGGCCTGGGGAGCGCGCGGCGTCTTCCTGGGGAGCGATCTTTCGACGGCCGATTGGTCGGTCGCGGTGGAGGACGCCATCCGTTCCTTTCCGCAATCGCCCTGCGTCCTGCAACGCTACCACAAACCGTCGCTCGAACAGGCCCAGTGGTTCGATTTCGAGAAAGAGCAAGTGGTGCCAATGCCCGGCCGGGTCCGGCTCTGTCCCTATTACTTTGTCTCCGGCGCCGGCGACGCCGCGCGGGCCAGCCTCGGCGGCATCCTGGCCACCATCTGCCCGGCGGACAAGAAAATCATCCACGGCATGAGCACGGCCATCCTCGCGCCTTGCTCGGTCTGAGGAGACGGCGGCGCCAAGAGAAATAAGATCAGTGTTGCAGCGCGTGACTCAAGGCCTTCAGGTAAGCGCCGTCATCTCCTTTGGTCGGCATGATGTAGCTGCCTTCACCCAGCTCATTCCATGCTTCTATGAGAATGAACGGACGTTCTTTCGTGACGCGCATCTTCGGGTGATCTCCGCACCATTTAATGGCCAAATTGACAAAGTCCTCGAACTCCGCCGGAGTGCGCTCATACCAGAAGTCCGTCTCGGCCCAGGGCCGCGAGTCCCAGCCCGAGGTGACGACCGGCACGTAGGGACGACGGCCATCGGCGGCAAAGGCGTCCCATATTTGCACACTGCCTTTGACAAGCTTCTCGTACGAGTTTGATCCCTTCTGGGTTCCGGCGAGGCCGATGTAGTTGTAGCCTGTGAACGCGTCATAGCCTTCCTGGGCGAGGCTGCCCAAGTCATTCCAACCGTTCGTGGGACCCGGCAAGGCGCAAGTCATCAAGTAAAGGCCCGGTAACCCGGCGTTCCTGGCGGTCTGACGCAAATGGGCCAGCGCGCCGGCGACGGACTGCGGCCCGCCCCAGAGACGTTCCATCTCCCGCGGGTTGTAAACAACGAAGAGCGGCCGGTTGTCAATTCGTTGGTAATTGGGGTCGGTCAGGAATTCCTTGACCCATTTCTGGCACGCGGCGTCCCAGTTAGTTCGCGGAACGCCGAATGGGCCGTCATTCACGTAGAGCAGGGCGTAATTCAACCCGCCCGTTGCCTGATCTGCTTTAAACAACGCCAGGGCCGTGTTCAGAGTTTTGTCAGTTACGTCCCCTGCAACCCTTTCGGTGTCGTACCAATCGAACAGGAAGAAATCAATCCCGGCGGACCGGGCGTCCGCCACCTGCCGACGCACGGCTTCCGCGGTGTCGTCGTACCAACCGCTCAAGGGCTCGCGCCGCGGATAATCGGCCGGCATTGTCTTAATGTGGAAGTTGGCCGCCGTGCGATCCGCCCACCCATCGAAGTAATAGACACCTACCAGCGGTTTGGGAGCGGCTTGACTCAAGAGCGAATGGGCGGCGGCAAAAGCAACCAGAAGCAATGTGCGATAGCGCATTGAATGAGGGTCTCTCCTCGGCGCCCCTGTTGCAACGCTCCTTTTGACAGCGGGCGGCGATTAAAACTGCCAGTCAACTTTACGGTAGGGCGGGCACTCCGCGGCCCGCCGGAGTGGCACGCCCTGCCTTCACTGATCCTGCGGCGCGCCGGGAGAGGAGGCGTCAAGGATTTTGGCGTATTTCAGGGCGACCGGGTTCTTGGAGTCGCGGCGCAGCACTTCGTTGAATTGTTCCAAGGCCGGTTGATTGAGATGCTGATTGAAGAGCGCGATCCCCAGATTCAGCCGCGCCTCGATTGATGCCGGCTTGAGACGCACTGCCTCCGCAAACTGCTCCGCCGCGCCCGGCGCGTCGCCGCTTTTGCCCAGTTCCATACCGAGGAAAAAATGGGCCTGGGCAAAACTGGGTTGCAAACGGACTGCTTCCGTGAAATGAGTCCTGGCTTCCGCATGCCTTTCGAGCTTGACCAGAGCCAGGCCGAGATTGAAGTGGGTGCCGGGGTCGGAGGGATTAAACCGCAAGGACTCCGTGAAATTGGTCACGGCGGCATCGTACCACCCTTTGGAAAACGAAAATTCTGCCAGCGTGTTGAGGAACTTCGGGCTCCCGCCGCGGTTCTTGAGCGCTTCCTGGAACTGTTCCTTTGCTTCCGCGGTTTTGCCCATGGCCTCAAGGACTTTTCCTAAGCCCAAGTGGGCCGGCCCCCAGTAAGGTTTTTGCCGCAACACCTGCTGGAACTCGCGCGCGGCTTCTTCACGGTGTCCTTCGCGCGCATACAACTCGGCCAGACTGTTCCCGCTCAAAACCGATTCAGGGCCGAGCCGCATGGCCTGCCGATAAGTCGAAATGGCCTCATTGTCTTGCTTCGCCGCATCGAGGGCCATGCCCAAATCGTTCCAGGCGTCCGGGCTTTGCGGCAGCAAACGCGTCAGACGCCGCAATGATTCGATCGCGCCGGCGGCGTCCCCGGTTTGCTGCTGAAGATGCGCCAGGTTCTCCTGAAGAATCCAGTCGCCGGGCACGGCGTCGGCCGCCGCTTTGGTGCGGGCTTCTTCCGCGCGCAGGGCCTCGGGACGAATCGCCGGTTGCAGCCGTTGGATTTGCTGGAGCAGAAGCTCGGACTGTTGCCGGTTGCCGGCTTGTTCTTTAAAAGGGGAATCGCTCAGGCGGCTCAGAATTTTTGTCTCCGCCTCGTGGCGGGTGAAATCGTTCCATCCCAGGCGGCGGGCGCAATCGTCCGCCGTGGGCCAGGGATGGTCGGCGCTGGCGGTCAACGAACGCCCGATTTGTTCCGCGAGGCCTCGCGCCACAAGGTAATTGCCTTCAAAGTTCAAGTGGACATGCTCATAAAGAAATTCCCTGCCGGGCAAACCATGCGGACTTTGCCGGGCCACGTCCGCCTCGGAATCGACCAATTGCACGCCTTGCTGCTCGCGATTGGACGCGGCGCGCCGGATGATTTCGTTAATGCGGCTGTCCGCGCGGAACCGGAGCGCATCCTGGTCACAAGCCAGCGCGAACTGGCGCGCCGCCTCGGCGTCCTGGCCCAGCGCCAACGCACATTGGCCCCAGCGAAAGTGGGCTTCGGCATAGGAGTCATCCACTTTCACGGCCTGCCGGAAGGAGTCCATCGCCTCCGCCGCGCGCCCCGCCTCTTGCGCGCGGACTCCCGCCTGGTAGAAGTTGTCCCATTGTGACAATTCTCCCCCCGGCAAGCCGGGACGATGTTCCGAAGCGAAAGGGCCGCAGTCCTTGAGATTGCGGGCCACGGTGCTGACGAGAACTTTCGCGCCGGAACGGCGGCCAATGTCAATAATATCTTCTAGGTTCTCGGCAAAGCTACCATAAACCGTGGCCATACGCGGGTCGTCCTGGCGGACGCGGTTGCCCAGGAACATCGTCATCCCACCCCACTCGCTCTCGTTGGCCGGACGTTTGTGCGCCGCGCGAATCAGGCTTCCCAAGGCCTGTCCGACCCGCGTGGCCTTGAAAGCCACACCGGCCCGGACCAGGGAAAGGCTGGCGGCTTGCGCGCCGAATACCGTGCCGGAGCCATAAGGCCCCACGACCTCGTTGTTGCCCATGTAGATGACCCAGAAATCGCCGTCTTCCCGGGCGCAATCCCGGGCAATGGGGAGGATGACGTGGGAATTGATGGCGGTCATAGCCGTATTGACCACTTCAAACTGTTTGTCGGGATAGCGTCCCTCCAGCAAGGCCTCCAAAACGCGGCTCAGTCCGAATTCCGGCTGCGGATCGCCATAGGCGGCTGACTCGCCGAAGACAAAAATGCGGATCGTATTGGCCGGCTTGACGTTGGGGATGACGAACGGAAGCGGCGTGCGCGCAATGTCCGGGCCAAAGAAGCGCCAGCCAAAACGGTCGTTTTCGATCAGGCAACCCTTCCCCTCGATCCGCATGGGCAGAAAGAAGGACATCGGATGGCCAACCCCAGCCAAACGCAATCCCGCCTCCAAAATCAACAGGAACAGCAGCGGCCCCAGCCCCATGGCCGCAAGACGAAAAAGCCGGCGCCGCGCCGGGGAGATGGGTGCTCTGGAATTTCTCGCCGATGGGTTGGGCGAGGACGAGCGCTTGGAACGAGACCTTTGCATTTGCCGTGCGGCTTCACCGGATTTATTGCCTGGAAGCTCGAGTTAATCATTAATTGCCGATCAGAGCATCACGGAAAATGGAGGCCCTGGAAAGAAAATAGCACGGGCAAGCGCCAGCCCCATCTTATTCAATTCTGGTGGGGCGGAGCTGCCGCTCCGCCCAAATTTCTTCCCTCACCAGCGGATTTCATGCACCTCGCCGAGAAAAAAGAATGGGCGGCGCGGCAGCGCCTGGCAGCGCCGCCTCAGCGATTGTTGTTGCCTGCCATTTTTAATCGCAGCCGATTTGCCTTGACAGGGAGCTGCTTCGGTGGATGATGCGGGCATGAGAAGGTTTTTCGCACAGAGTGCATTTCGTTCTCTTCTGGTTGTTTCTTCGATTTGCGCGGCGCTGCCGCTGTTTGGGGCCGGCGTTGTCACCAACGCCACTCAGGCTGCCTTGCAATCCGCCATGGCGGGAGGGGGCACGGTGAACCTGGCCTTTAATGGTACGATTGGCCTGGAAAGCACCATCACCGTCGCGACCAACACGATGCTCATCGCGAGCAACCAGAGCGTGACAATCAGCGGCAACAAGACAGTGCAATTGTTCATTTGTTCCACAATCGGTGACCTTCGTTTTGAGCAATCTTGTTTTGGCCGATGGTCTTGCTTCAGGGTTTGGCGGGTCGATTTGCAGTACCGGGATGGTTCAGGTTATCGGTTGCCTCTTCACGAACAACGGTGCTGAAGGTGAAGATGGGGGCCAAAATCCCGGAGAGGGCGGAGCGATCTTCAACGCTGGCATTCTGCTCGTGACTAACTGCTCATTCCTCACCAATTGGGCCCAAGGAGGGGCTGGCTACCTCGACCGCTCCGTCCCAGGGGGCGTAATGCGTAGCGGTGGGAGTGGTTATGGAGGCACCATTTATAATGCCAATTACGCGGTGATAGTAAACTGCCTCTTCAATGCCAACTCTACGATTGGCGGCTGGCCCGGCTCCTACGGTGGGTGTTCTGGACCGGGTATTCCTTGGTTTAGTGGGCCTGGAGGTCCTGGAGCGAACGCGAACGGCGGGGCAATTTATAACTCATCCGCACTCGTAATTATTGATTCAGTTCTTGCCTCCAACAACTGCACGGCGAGTCCAGGCGGAGAGGGTTGTGAAGACGGTGCAGGCGGCCCGGGCGGCGATGCCCGCGGGGCCGGTTTGCTCTCGGTGTCCGGCAGCGTTTCGCTTCTTGGCACGACGTTTTCAAGTAATCTAGCCTTAGGGGGAGACGGAGCCGTTGGCACCAGCGTTTTTGGGGTTTCGGTTGCAGATTACACCGCCGGCAACGGAGGGGCTGGCGGGCAAGCCGCTGGCGGAGGTGCCTCTCTTGACGGAGGAACGCTCAACATTGTGAACTGCACGTTCGTGAGCAACACGATTCTAGCAGGAATTGGCAACAACGGCGCCCCAGGCGACCCTGCTGATGATGTTACAGGTGGCAACGGTGGTAATGGAGGAAACGCCAAAGGAGGGGCAATCTGCGTTTCGAACGCTTCTGCTTACGTGACTAATGCCACCTTCGTCGGCAACGTTTCGACAGCAGGTGGAGGAGGGCAGGCTGGGGGTGGGGGAACCGGAGAAACCGGTTTACCCGGTTCACCTGATGTGGTTGAAGGAAACACTATCGCTGTCGGGCCGGGACTTCTCACCCTCTTGAATTCGATCCTTTCCTGCGCCCCTGGCCAGACCAATGCTTTTGGGCCAATTGTTGACGCTGGCTTCAATCTCAATTCGGATGCGACAGGGTTTTTGACCAATGCCACTAGTTTCAACAGCGTTGTTGACCCCGGTTTGGGGACGCTCGGCAATTACGGCGGACCGACGCCGACGATCCCGCTGCTGCCCGGCAGCATCGCGATTGATCATGCCGATCCCGCGAGCTTTCCGCCGACCGATCAGCGCGGCTACCCGCGTCCATTCGGTTCCGCGCCCGATATCGGCGCTTTTGAATATTGGTCAGTTACGCCCAACAGCTTGGGCGCGTCCATCGTCTCCAATGGAATGTTTGACTTGGTCTTTTGGGGCGCCAACGGTCAGACTTTTACCACACTGGCCACCAGCAATCTCATCGATTGGTTGGCTATTTCCACGAACACGATCGCGGTCAGCAACCAGTTCGAGATGTTTCTCCCGATGAATGATGGGTGGACCTTCTATCAGACTCTCAGCCGGTGATCACGCTCTTGCCCGGCCTACGGTTCCACGACCCGGTAGAACTGACAGGCGCCGGTCGGTGTGCTCGTGAAGGGAGAGGCAACGTTCGTCACGGGCAAGAATGGCCCTGAAACGTTCGAGGACGACTGGAGTTGCCCGGACGGCCAGAATAGAATCAGGTTTGTGCCCGTTTGCTGAATGGCCAGCCCTGGCTGGCCCGATGCTGAAGCCGAGAAGGCCAGGTTGTCGATCGCCAGGCCTTGGCCTTTGCTGCTCGTGTCCGCCATGGACCAGACCAGCCAGAGGGCCGCGCCCGGCGGCCAGTTGGTAATTGCCTGGCCGGTCACGCTCAAAGACACCTGACTTGCCGACGCAGTGCCGTCCACCGGCACCGGTATCTTGTCCTCGGACGCCGTGGGAAAACTCACGTCCAAGACGGGCAGGGAGGCAGTGAGGTTTGTCGGGAAACCATTTGTCCCGGTTAAGTCAATCAAATAGCCGAAGGAGAGTTGTTTGGCCACGGCCGATTGACGCCATAATTCGCCAGTGAAACTGAGGGTCATCTGGTTGAGGATCGAACCCGTGCCGTTGACGAGGCAGAGGCCAAAGGCCGTTGGTCCCGTGCTGCTCGTGGCCAGCAGGCCCAACGCGCGGTTGGCGCTGGCGCTGGGGCTGTTAGTCAAACCAAAACTGATGATCCCGCCAGTGCTCTGGTCGCCTTCACTGGCTCCGAGCTTCGAGGTAAGCGAGGCGAGACCGAACCAACCGGGCATGGTGTTGGAGAGCCCCAAGCCGCCGACCCCGCCCGGCCCTTGGACCGGAAGGCCCAGGCCGATTGGATTGGCCAGCGAGTAGGTCACACCGTTAATCGCCGCCGGGTTGGCGGCATCGACGCTGTTGGTGCCGGGATTGGGAAGCGAATCGAAATTCTGGATATAGACCGAGCCAGCGCCACCGTACACCAACTGGGCAGGGGAGGTCACCAAGCCCAGGCTGGCGGTGGTGAAGCCCGACCAGGGACTGGAAAGCGGCGGACCTTTGCTCCCAGTGAGGCTGTGATAGTTGGGATCGTAGGACCGTGCCATGATCACGGTGCCGCTATCCGGCGTAATCGGGGAGTGGTAAATCAGCGCTTTGGGAGAGGCCGCTCCTCCCGGCAGGCGGGGATCGGAACCATTTGTGCAATAGTAAATCACCGCACCGGCGGGTCCGCTTATCGCGAGCGGCTGGCCGGATGAAACCGGCCCGCCAACGGAGCTAAAAACCGGCTTGGCCAGAAGGTTCGTGTCAATGAAATTGAGCCGGTCGCGATACCATTGCTTGAGGAAGTCCACTTCGCCCTGGTAAGTGCCGGGGAATCGATAGGAATAGCCTAAAACTGAAACGGTTCCTGAGCGGGGCGTGGTATAGCCGGGCCAACGCGCCGCCTCGCGCGGCTGCTCCCGGCGCACCTGGGCGGTGAGCGCGTCGATGTCCGCGTAGATGTGATTGGTGGAAAGCAAGCCCGTGCGCAAATCCTCATAGCGGTCAATCCATTTCTGCCAGAAATCCATGTCCGTGAACATTTGCTGCCACCAGGGGAAGTAGAACGTTGCGCCGTAGGTCGTATTTGAGTCAAACCAGCAGAACGGGTTGAAGTCCCGTCCGTCGGTCGAGCCTTGCGCGCGGTCATAATCCCAAATGGGACCAAAGAAAAGTTTTCCCTGGCGCGGTTTGTAAAAATAGGTGCTCAAGACCATGGCATCGACATTGAAGGGCACGACGTTGAGAATGTGGTAGTCGATGCACGAGTCCACATCGATATAGGCGGCATAACCGAGGACCGGGTCCGTGTAGTTGGCCGCGTTGAGCGCCGCCCCGAAGGTGTTGATGTAGTTCTTAATGTATTGAGATTGCGGCGCCCGCTCGGGCGTTGTGATGTCGGCTTCTCCGGGATCGGCATAGAGGAGCGCCAGACCGGCGGTGTTAAACCCGTGCTCCCCAGGTTCCAAGCGGTTAATGCTCAACATGTATCCGCCAGTGACCGCCGGCGCGATGCTTTCGTCAGGCTGGAGTTTGTTGATATCCACGCGGTTGGCGCCGCGCTCAACCTTCTCCGTGAGCACATAAATGCCGTTGTAATCCGCCGGGGTGACCGGCCCGCCGCTCGTGCTGATATAGACCTCCATCAGGCGCGTGCGCGGAGCGTAGCGGCCAATTTCATTGCTCAACTGGTAGATGAGCGGATTGTGGATGAGCACCGGCTCAAACGAATCCGGGGCGTAAAAGACCCAATCCGCGCTCGGCGGCAATTCCAGCGGCGAGCAGTCTGTGCCGTTATTCAATTCGTCCCAGAACTTGACCGCCCACGCTTGCTTGGGCAGGTAACGCGTGCTGGAGCCGCGGACGTGGAATCCACCACGGCTGCTCAAAGTGGGCGCGTTGGTCAGCGAGGTCTGGCCGTTGACCGGTTCGTAAAAGGAAAAATTGGCAAACTGTTCCGGGTCGCCCGAATCAATCGGCACCGCGCCCGCGCCAAAGTTATAGATGATCACGGCGGGCAGGTCCGAGGTGATATTGGCCACAGCTTTGGTAATTTGCATGTAGCTTTCGCTATGCATGGGCCCGGGCAACAATCCGGGGGCGAAGGCCCGCGCCCGCACCTGAACGCTGTTGGTGACGGCCAGCGGACCCGCCAGGACCGGCGAAGCGTCCGTCGGCACCGTGCCATTGACAGTGTAACGAATGACGGCGTTGGGGGTTCGATCGCTCACCCTCAAGGAGAACGGGTTGAGGAAGGTCCCGCCCGGCTGGGAAAACGCAGGCTCTGCCGTGAAACCGTTCCCAACGGGGTCATTGGCGTTTCCGGGCGTTGGCGTGGTGTAGTAGCCGACGGCGTTGAGCAGGACCGGGTCCACGCCATAGGAAATGTCTGTCTGCTGCGGCGGATAAGTGAAGGCCGACACTAGATTGGCCTGCGGGTCCACCAACGCCAGAAAGCCACCCGCGGAAGGGAGTTTAAAGTTGGTGTGCAGTTCGCCAGTGACCGCTGCCCGATTCTTGCCGGAAGCGAACACCACGAGGTAATCGCCTGAGGCCAGCACATAGTCTGGGAAACCCCATTGGGTCAGGTTCGTCGCCTCGGTGGTGAGGAACCAGCCCGCGAGGTCCACGGCGCTCGGTGTCCCGTTGTAAATCTCAATCCAATCCGAGCTGTCGCCGTCCTCGTCGAGCAGCGTGTTCTTGTTGGACGCCATGAACTCCGAGATTTGCAGGCTGGGCGGCGGTGCCAACCGATTGAGCGTGTAGCTCCAACCGCCCCCGGGGACGACGTTGGATTGGTTTGCCAGACTTCGGATGTTCGCGTCGGCGGCCCAGCTCACATGGACGATGCCCAACGCCGGCTCCGGAAAATCGAAGACGTATTGCCAGGGCGCGTAGGCCGTCACATTGGTGGCCGGCACGTAATTGATCAACAAGTTCGACGCTGCCACACCGGTCACCGGCTGGTTAAAATGCACTTCAATCGTCCGCAAAGCCGGCACGGTGGATTCCCCCGCGGGAAAAGAAGGGGCGGCCGCCCCGCCCGACGCGGGCGTGCCCGGTGACACTTGGATAACTGGCAATCCGCCCGCTTTGATTAAGATATAATCCACGTCAAATTGCGCGACCGCGCCGGAGAGGACGGCAATTCCGGCAAAACCCGCGCAAGGCGACGGGTTGATAGCCGGGGTGTAATCCCAGGTTAGCTGCCAGCCGGGCGGTTCGGGTGTGTTGCCGTCGGCCGCCCAGGCCTTGGCAAAGACGTCGTTGGCCCCGCCCTGAGACGTGGCATTGGGCTCGAGATGCAAGCGCAGCCAGTACCACTGGTACATCTGCCAGCCGAACTCCTGGCCCGGCCCCCAACCCGCGAAATCGTCCATGAATCCGAGGTAATTGCCCGATTGCCCCTCGCTCGGACCGTTTCGAAAGGCATAGTCGATCCCCTCACACGTCGCCGGATTAACCCCCACCGCCAGGCCGCCGCAGTAGCCGCCGCCGGATGGAAAATCCAGGACGCGGATGCGCGCCAGGATTTCCTGCACCGTGTGGTTATAGCCCGGCAATGCGTAGAGCAGATGGCTGAGACTGCCGCCTCCCGTGACGACATGCAAAGCCCCGCCGCTCACGTAAAAGTCGCTCGCGCCGCAGACGACCCAGTTCGTTCCTAGGGCGCTGCCAGAGAAGCCGTCTTGAAAACCATTGACCATGGAGCCGGCATCCGCCGGCAGAACATATTGGGCACAGAGCCTGTTGCCGGGTAGCAAAGCAAAGCCGATGGAGAGCAGCGTCCGGGAGAAAGTCACCCACGCATGCACAAGACATTTCATCCTTACAGGCGAGAATGAAGCGATGGAGGCAGGGTGTCAAATTGGTTCTTCGCTCCCGCGCGCGATGAAAATGTCGGGCAATTCCGGCAGGCGGAGCTGCTGCTCCGCCCAAATGTCTCCCTCAGCAGCGGATTTCATGCGCCCTTCTATAAAAAAAGAATGGGCGGCGCGGCAGCACCGCCCTGCACCGCCCTACCGATCCCCGGCGGTTCCGAATTTCAAGCCCCTACGCTGTTTCCAGCGGGCAGACGGTTATTCGGAACCGCCGATCAGTGGCAGTAGTGCTTGCCGTGGCGGCTCAGTTTCGCTAAGCTTGACACATGGCAAAGGTTCTACTCATCGACGACGAAGTGACCATGGTGCAAATGGTGACGGAACTTCTGCGTCGTGAGGGGCATGAGGTCTTTCCCTTCAGCAGCTTCAGCGCGGCGGTGGAAACGCTTGAGGCGCAGTGTCCGGAGTTGGTCATTACCGACCTTTACCTCGATAAAACGCGCACGCACGGACTGGAAATCCTGCAAAAGGCCCGCGCGCTCAATCCTCCCTCGACCGTCATCGTGATTACCGCCTACGCCACCATCGAAACGGCCGTGGAGGCGATGAAAAAGGGCGCGTTCGATTATTTGGAAAAACCCTTTAAGGTGGACGATCTCCGCCTGTGCATCCAGCGGGCCCTTTCTTACAATGAGGCGATTTCTGAGAACATTTATTTGCGCAAGCAGCTCAAGAAGAAATATCAATTCAATCAGTTGATCGGCAATTCGCCCCAGATGCAGGCCGTCTTCAAAATGATTGAGCGGGTGGCCGATACCGACAGCACCATCCTCATTTTGGGCGAAAGCGGCACTGGCAAGGAATTGGTGGCGCGCGCGCTCCACTTCAACAGCCGCCGTCAATTCGCTCCTTTCATTCCCATTAATTGCAGCGCGCTGCCCGAAAACTTGCTGGAATCAGAGTTGTTCGGCCATTGCAAAGGCGCTTTTACCGGCGCGATCAATGACAAAAAGGGGCTTTTTCACGAAGCCGACGGCGGCACCATGTTCCTCGACGAAATTGGTTCCATGCCGCCGGTCCTGCAAAGCCGGCTGCTGCGAGTTTTACAGGAAAAGGAAGTCCGCCGCGTGGGGGACAACGTGCCTGTCAGCGTCAATGTCCGGGTGCTCTCAGCGACAAATGAGCCGTTGGAAAAGCGCGTCGAAGAAGGGTCGTTCCGGGAAGACCTCTACTACCGGCTGAACGTCATTCCGATCAATCTGCCCAGCTTGCGGGAGCGGCGTGAAGACATTCCCGTGCTCACCATGCATTTTCTCCGCAACAAGGTCAACCCGCGCACCGGCAAACTTTACAGCATCAGCCGGAAAGCCCTCAATGTTCTGTCGCTCCATGACTGGCCTGGCAACGTGCGCGAATTGGAGAATGCCATCGAGCGCGCTTGCGCTTTGTGCGAAGACGGCACCATTCGCGTGGCCGATTTGCCTCCGGCCCTGCGGGCCGTCTCTGCCGAAGGCGAAGATGACGTGGTGGAAACTCCGGTGGCCCGGCCTGCGTCCGGCGCCGTCATGTCCGTCGGCGGCGCCCCTAGCGCCAGCGCCGCGCCCGCGCACATGCTTTCCCAGCCCATCGGCCCACTGCGCAACTACTTGCGCGACCAGGAGCTTTCCTACGTCAACCGCGCTCTCGCCCAAACCGGTGGGGACAAGGAAAAAGCCGCCGAAATATTGGGCGTCAGCGTGGCAACCTTATACCGCAAGCTCGCCGAAGAAGACGCCGCCTGAGTCGGCACGATGCAGTTAAACTAATTCTGGACGGCCCAATCGCTGGGAGGAGACCACGCTTCTGGATGCGGTTGGTTGTCGCGGTTCCAGTGCCCAGGCTTCCAGAGGGCGGAACCGTCAACGTCCATAAAACGTCGGTTCATGTTGAACCTGTCTATAGTGGTTTCAGCTTTGACTGTCAATATAAACCGCACCGCAGTGTGCGATTAAAAGTGCCGGGCAATTCTAAGGAAGCCGCCGGGGAAGGCGCGCAACGGAGTGCGCGCCCTACCTTCGTCAGACGGCGTTAATCGCACCCCGCACCGGCTTTGGTGCCCCAATCCTCAGCGCAGAACATTCTCTCGGGGAGCGCGACCGTCCCGGTCGATTTCAGTCGGCGTCCCGCCGACTGATCTTCGCGTCTCGTCCGCCGACTACGGGGTCTGGCCGAAGTCATCAGGGCCTTTCAGTGGTTTTAGAGACTATTTGTTGGTGCCTTTGGCGGGGGTCTGCGCGGGCGCGGTGTTTGATATCTGCAACAAAGGGACGGCTGGCGTCGTGCCGGTTGTGGAGGCGGGAGGAGTCGCCGTTTGGGACATGGCGGGCGCGCCTTTTTTTGTCATTTCTTCCAACAGCGCCGCTCCGGCGGTCTTGGACCGGCCCGAAGCCATCACGGCCATGACCAAGGCCAGGCTAAAAAAGACGCCCGCCGCGTATTTGGTCACCTTCGTCAACACGTTGCCTGAACCCGCGCCGAAAAGGGCGTCGGTGGCCGCGCCGCCAAAAGCCATGCCGGCGCCGGCTTCTTTCTTCGGCAACTGCAAAAGGACCAGGAAGACCAGGAACACGCAGTCGAGAAACATCAGGACCGAGAATAAGATATAAAAAATGCTAAATGTCATGTTTAACTCTTTAAATAGAGTGTTTGATTATATCAGAAAAATTCCGCACGTCCAGTGAAGCTCCGCCGACCAGCGCCCCATCCACATCCGGTTGTTCCATCAATTCGCGCGCGTTGGAAGCCTTGACGCTGCCGCCGTATTGAATGCGGACATGGCGCGCCACGTTTTGGTCAAACATTCCTTCCACCAATTTGCGGATAAAAACATGCGCTTCCTGCGCCTGGGTAGTCGTGGCGGTCTTGCCTGTGCCGATGGCCCAAACAGGTTCGTAGGCCACGATGGTTTCGCTCATTTGTTCCGGCGTCAAACCAGCCAGGCTTCCGCGCACTTGCCTGGTCAGGACGGCTTCGGTTTGGCCGGATTCGCGCTCCGCCAGCAGTTCGCCGACGCAGACGATCGGTTTGAGCGAGGCGGCATGGGCGGCGTGCGCCTTTTTGGAAATCAGTTCGTCGCTTTCTTTCTGGAATTGGCGCCGCTCGGAATGGCCGAGAATGACATAACGAACGGAGAACTCCTTTAACATTCCGGCCGCGATTTCCCCCGTGAAGGCCCCGAAATTGTTCTCGCTCATGTTCTGCGCGCCGAGGCGGATGCTCGTGTCCAGCACCGCCTTGGAAACTTCGCTCAATGCCGTAAAGGGCGGGCAAACGACCACGTCGATGTCCTTGACGTTGGCCAGTTCCAGTTTGAGCCCTTTGACCAAAGCGAGCGCTTCGGCCACGGTTTTGTTCATCTTCCAGTTGCCCGCGATAATTAATTTTCGTTCTTTTTTCATAGGTTGGTTGACCTTGTTAGAGAGTGTCATTTATTCGAAAGCGCGGCGACGCCGGGCAGGACCTTGCCTTCCAGGAATTCGAGGCTGGCGCCGCCACCGGTGCTCATGAAAGTCACTTTGTCTCCCAGCTTTGCCTTGTTGAGCGCCTTGACGCTGTCGCCGCCGCCAATAATGCTTTTGGCGCCGTTCTGGGCTGTGGCCTCCGCCACCGCGCGCGCCACCGTGTTCGTCCCTTCCGCAAAGCGCGGATCCTCGAACATCCCCATCGGGCCGTTCCACATGATGGTTTTGGCAGTGCTGAGAATCTGGCTGAAGCGCTTGGCCGTTTCCGGCCCGATGTCCAACCCTTCCGTCCCTTCCGGAATATCCCGGTCGCTATTCACGGTCGGTTTTTGGATGTCAATCACCGGCTTGCCTTTTTTGTTGAGCTTGCCGGTATCGACCGGCGTGCCGATGACATTATCCGTCGGCAACAGGAATTGCACGCCGCGCGTCTTGGCTTTATCCAACGCGGCCTTGGCCACGCTCACTTTGTCCGGCTCACAGAGCGATTTGCCGACTTTGGCCCCTTGCGCCAGCTTAAAGGTGTAGGCCATGGCGCCGCCGATCAAAATCGTGTCGGCCTTTTCCAGCAGGCGGTCAATGACGTTGATTTTATCCGAAACCTTCGCTCCGCCCAGGACGACAACGAAAGGATGGGCCGGGTTCTCCAATTCCTGTCCGAGGAATTTCAGTTCCCTCTCCATCAACAGCCCGGCGGCGCACTTGCCGCCGCGTTTGGCGATGACGCGGGCCACGCCCTCGGTGGAAGCGTGCGCGCGATGGGCCGCGCCAAAGGCGTCATTGACATACAGGTCGGCCAAACGGGCCAATTTTTCCGCGAACGCGGGGTCGTTGGCTTCTTCCTCGTTGTAATAGCGGACATTCTCCAGCAGCAGCACGTCGCCTGCCTTGAGACCCGCCACGGCTTTTTCCGCCACGTCGCCAATGCAATCTTCGGCAAATGCCACAGGACGGTGGAGCAGTTCGGAAAGTTTAGCGGCAACGGGGCGAAGGGACATGGAGGGCTCGCGTTTGCCCTTGGGGCGTCCGAGGTGGGCTGCCAGGACGATCTTGGCGCCGCGCTCGATCAGCAGGCGCAAAGTGGGAAGGGTTTCCTGGATGCGGGTGGCATCGTTGATGACCATCTTGCCGTCTTTTTCTTCCATGGGCACATTGTAATCCACGCGCACCAGCACCCGTTGGTTATTCACGTTCAAGCCGTTGACACTAAGTTTTTCCATAAGGCGGGGAGGTTAACCGCATTGCCGGTTCGTTTTCAACTGAAAACGCCGGGAGACGCGGCAAGGGTGCGCACGACAGAATTCTTCCAGTCGAAAAGTGGAACCCCTCTCTCCTCCGGCTCCCCCCGCACGCGGGGAGAGAGAGAAGAGCTCAACGGATCGGCCCTCACAAGTAGAAGGGAGGCCCATATAAGATTCCTGGGAAAAAGCCGGCCGGCGAAGAGTTTTGTCGGTCGCAACCCAGCGTGACGGGTGCGTGAGAGAATTCTTGCACCCGAAAAGCGAGAGCGAGGGCATCGCGGTGGGGCGCGGCGGCCCCCCCAGGGGGTAACGGCGGCTCAATTTGGTTCAATTTAGTTCAATTTAGTTCGATCAGGTTCGGGTTTCGGTGGAAGCAGGCTTTCCGGGGCGGCGTCGGGGCCGTACTCCTCACCGATGCCGAGGATTTGACGGATGCGCTCCTGTTTTTCTTGTCGAGATAACCGCCCTGCTTCCAGTGGGTCAGGTTGGATTCGTCGATGGGCTTGGCGGCGAAATGGGCGGCGAGGATGGCCTGGACTTCCGGCAGCCGGTTGAGCCAGGAGAGGAGATACTGGGCCAGCTCGCCATTTTGGAGGCGCTGGTTGAGTTGCTGACGGACGGCCAGGGGAAGCCGGGCGATTTTGCCGTTGCGCGTCATCGCGGTCTCGAGAACGTTCCATTATTTCCATGCGCGCCAATGAAAACAAGAATGCGTCAAGATGTGAAACCTACCGAAGGTTTTTGAACAGGCTTTACGTGTTGCATGGAGGATTTGTTGCGGCGGCGGATGGGTCTGGTGCAGAAGCGCACCAGCTTGATCCTGAGGCGTCTTTATAGATATACATCTGGACAAGGCAACAAAGAACGGCGCAAATCATGGATTTGAAGAAATCTGTGCCGCGCACTATGTGTTTCGCAGGTAAAAATCGCCTTTACAATCGCGCGCGAGGCGGCAAGTTATGGCTGTTTTATGACCGATACCGATTTGAATTTGTGGGGATTGATTGTCGTGCCGGTGGGGTTGACGATTTGTTTCGGCCTGGCGCTGTTGGTGTGGCTGCGCGACGAACTCCGCGCCGGCCCGGAAGACGAGAAAAGTAGGTGCCACTAACGGTGGTATCGGCGCAGGCGATTTCCCCCGGCGCTCCTTTGCTGGTTCGTTCCCTTAAGGGCCACTGCGTCCTCGCGCCTATCATTTCTCAAGGAGAATTGGCTGAGGAAATGTTCGCGCGGCAATGATTGGCCTGGATTGCAACATCCTTGTCCAGCTTGCCTTTGCCGATCATCCGGGAAATGCAAAAACCCTCGCCGCAGTCCAAGCCGAGACAATATTGGAAGCTGTGACTCCGCAAACAATCACGCAGACTGGACTGGCAACCGTTCACCCGCTTTTTTGTCGTTGGGGACTCGCGGAGCTGCGCGCAAGATCGATGACCACCCGCCGTAATAAATAGTGTGAAAACGATACTTCGCCTTTTGCCAATGGCCCTGGCTGCCGCGCTTTGCGGTTGCGGATCACCTTACAAATTCAGCCCCTGGGTTGGACAACAGCAAAACTGGGCTACCGGCCCTGGAGGTTACGTGAAGAGGGTCGATCATGTGAACATTTTCCCGCCGGGCCAATATCCGTCGCAACCCTACATTGTGCTCGGCGCGGTGACCACTGACAGCGAGGAGAATTTGGCCAAGGCGGCGAAAGAGCAACACGCCGACGCGGCGTTGCTTTTCGTCGAGCAAAGCTATCGGAGCGGCACCGTGGCGGTGGCCGCGCCGGGCGTGTTTGTCGCGGAACCATTGCGCCACACCGTCATTACCGCAAACCTGATCAAATACCGATAGCTTGCGGAGGGGGCCATTGAGACCATCGGGCAATTCTTAGGTAGGGCGGCCACTCCGCTGGCCGCCGGGGTGAGGCGCGCACGGAGTGACGCGCTCTTACCTTCCCAGACACATTTAATCGCATCCCTTGCGAACCTTGCGAATGGATTGATTGCGGCCACAAATCCGCGTAATTAAACTATGTGAAAAACATAGGACCAGCCCCTGTGGCGCAGATTATTCAGGCCACCGAGGGCGATTTGGCAGACCTCTCCGATCTCGCCGCCGCTATTTGGCGGGAGTATTATCCGGGAATCATTTCCGTGGAGCAAATCGAGTACATGCTGGCGGACATGTACTCCCTGGAGAGGTTGCGAGAGGATATTGGCCAGCGGGGCATTCGTTACGATCTTCTGCTCGTTGCCGGGTCTTTTGCCGGCTTTGCCGGGTATGGCGCGACCGGGCAACCCGAGGTCTTCAAGCTGCATAAAATCTACCTGCATCCAAAGTGGCATGGTCGGGGGCTGGGAAGTTCGCTCTTGCGGCATTGCGAAGGCGAAACCGTCAAAGCGGGCGGCACTTCTTTGCTTTTGACGGTGAATAAGAGAAACACCAAAGCCATCACCGCTTACCAGCGCAATGGTTTTATAGTCGCGGATGCTGTGGTCACGGACATAGGCGGCGGATTTGTCATGGATGATTACATTATGAGCAAAAAACTCAAAAATCCTGCCCCAGCCCCTTGAGTTTTTCCTGGGTAAAGGCACCTTAGAAGCCAAGTGAGGGAACCGGGTTTGCCGTTTCCTTGGGTCAATCATGACAAAAAAGTGCGAGTTATCAAAGGACGATGGGTTGTCTTCGCGGCGCGGCGGGAGTTTGTGCGGATTCATCGCGGTGGTCGCGGCAACTGTGCTTGTCAGTCCGGGCATGATGGCCCAGAGGCAAGTCATGCGCGGCCATATTCCCTCCATCACAGCGCGTTTGCAGCCCATTGGAGAAGTGCCGGAAACCAACCGAATGAACCTGGTCATTGGCCTGCCCTTGCGGAACCAGGCCATGCTCAAGAATCTTCTGGGACAAATCTACGACCCGGCCAGCACGAATTTCCATCATTACCTCACCCCGGCGCAGTTCGCCGCACAATTTGGCCCGAGCCCTGAGGACTACCAAGCGGTGATGAACTTCGCCACGTCCCACGGGTTGCGTGTGACCGGGACGCATCCCAACCGCACCCTGGTGGATCTCAACGGGGCAGTGGCCGACATTGAGAAAACATTGCACCTGCGCCTGCGGACTTTCCCGCATCCTACCGAAACACGGACGTTTTTTGCGCCGGATTCCGAACCTTCCGTTGATCTGGCGGTGCCGCTGCTGGCCATCAGCGGGTTGAACAATTACATCCTGCCGCATCCCCTCATTAAGAGCGCCACAAAGCGCAACCCGCTCCAGCCCCGGTCCGGCTCCGGGTCGGGGGGAACATACTTGGGGTCCGATTTTCGCGCAGCCTACGTTCCCGGCACTTCGCTGACCGGCGCGGGGCAATCGATCGGTTTGTGGGAAGGGGACGGCTACGTCGCTTCGGATATTGCGTCGTACGAGGGCGAGGCTGGGCTGCCCAATGTCCCGCTGGTCAATGTGTACATTGCCGGCGCGACAGGACAGGCCGGTTCGGGCGCATCTGAAGTGTCGTTGGACATTGAAATGGCCATTTCCATGGCTCCGGGGGTGGCGAGCGTCATTGTCTATGAAGGCCCGGACGAGGATAACATCACCGTGCCGAATGAAATCTTAAACCGCATGGCGACGGATGACCTGGCCAAACAGCTCAGTTGCTCCTGGGGTTTCAGCATCGATTCCGCGACGGACCAGATTTTCCAGCAGTATGCGGCGCAAGGGCAGTCCTTCTTTCTGGCGGCTGGCGATAGCGGAGCGTTTGTCAATCCGGGCAACCCGGTCGAAGCGCCCTCGGATGATCCCTATATTACAATCGTCGGGGCAACCACCCTGAACACGGGCGGGCCGGGTGGAACGTGGCAGTCCGAAACGGTCTGGAACTGGTACACCACCGGCGAGGGAAAAGGCGCCAGCAGCGGAGGGATCAGCGCCACCTACTCCATTCCAAGCTGGCAAGCGCCGGTGCGGATGGCGAACAACCAGGGGTCCACGACAATGCGCAATCTGCCGGACGTGGCGATGGCAGGAGACAATGTTTGGGTGATTTATGGCGGCGGCCAAAGCGCGGCGTTTGGCGGGACAAGTTGCGCCGCTCCGCTCTGGGCGGGGTTAGCGGCGCTGGTCAACGAGCAGGGGTCGAATAACTTGCGCGCGCCGGTTGGGTTCATTAACCCGGCCATTTACTCCATTGGCTTAAGCGCCAACTATGCTTCGACTTTTCATGACATTACGACCGGAAACAACACCAATAATTTCACCCATAGCATGTATTTCGCCGTGTCGGGTTACGATCTGTGTACGGGATGGGGGACACCGGCCAGCACCAACTTAATCAATTTACTGGCTCCGCCCAGCACCACCCCAATTCTCAACGGAACGGCAACGCTTGTCGCGGAGAGCTGTTGGCCCACGAACGGCGCAGTCGATCCTGGTGAAACGGTCACAGTCAACTTGCAATTGACGGATTTTGCCGTGGCCAACACGACCAATCTAGTGGCGACCTTGCAGCCCAGCGCTGACGTGCTTGAACCGAGCAGTCCGCAGAATTATGGAGCGGTCCAGGGCGGTGGACCGCCCGTCAGCCGCCCATTTAGCTTTACCGCTGGCGGTGTTTGTGGTGGAACAATTTCAACGGTCTGGCAGCTTCAAGATGGGACAGCCAGCCTGGGCACGATTACAGTCAACTTTGGCCTCGGCGCTTTGGTTCCCGCGGCAACTTTTTCGGAGAACTTTGACGGCGTGACTGCGCCCGCGCTGCCCAGCGGTTGGAGCAATCTCATAACTGGCCAGCAAGTCGATTGGGTCACCAGCGCCGCATCCTCTGATACGGCGCCCAATTCCGTTTTCGCCACAGACGCAGGCAGCGCCGGACTGGCTTACCTTTGCGGGCCGCCTTTTTCCATTGTTTCGTCGAACGCGCAACTGACTTTCCGGCAGAATTACGGGTTGGAATCCGCGACAACGACGCACCATCACGGAACTATCGAGACAAACTTCTACGATGGCGGCGTGTTGGAAATTGCGATCGGCGGCGGAGGCTTCAACGATATCCTCTCGGCGGGCGGCAGTTTTGTCACGGGCGGATATGTCGGAACGATTTACGCCGAATCTGGCAACCCGCTGGCGGGGCGCGAGGCATGGAGCGGCAATTCTGGCGGCTGGATCACTACGACGGTCAACCTGCCGCCTGACGCGGCCGGTCAGACCGTGCAACTGCGGTGGGGGTGCGGCACGGATGAAAGCAACTTGAGCGCGATGGCCGGCTGGTATGTGGATACAATTTCTGTCGAGGACGCGTACCGTACTTGTTGCAATGACAATGCGAACCTCATCCTCACGCAGTCGGCCGCGCCTTCCCCGTTTGTTGCCGGGCGGGCCGGAACCTTCACCTTGACAGTGAGCAATGCCGGGCCGGACCTGGCGGCGGGCGTGGTCGTGACGGACGCGCTGCCCGCGAATGTGAACTTCGTGTCGGCGTCGTCGGGCACTGTCTTGAGCAATGGGAATGTTATTTACAGCGCTGGGAACCTGGCCGCCGGGGCATGGGAGTCGGTTTCGATCACGGTGACTCCCACCGCCGCCGGGGCGCTGACCAACACGGTCCAAGCGTCGTCCATGACAAGCAACTCCAATCCGTCCGGCGGCGCCTCCGTTTTAGTGATGACCGTGAGCAGCGGGGGGGTGGCCGCACCGGTTCTTAGCCCCGCCGACGCCAGCATGACCACGAACGGTTTCTCCATTTCTGTGCCGAGCGTGGCTGGAGGGATGTACATCCTGCAGTATAAGAATTCCCTGACAGACCCCAGTTGGACCAACGTGCCCGGGGCGGCCGTCGCCGGTACCGGCGGGGCCATTATCCTGCGAGACCCAAGCACCGGCACGGCCCGCTTTTACTGCGTCGTTGTTGAGTGATTGACTTTGGTCATGGCTGGAGCGAAGCATACGCCCGGCGATGCATCTTTTATATTACTGGGTGGCTGCTTTCGCCAGTTTGTTCGCCGCCCTGGTGCTGTTGAATATTTTTGACAGTGCTATTGGGAACGATCTTGTTTTGTTGGGCGCCGGCAAGGAAGCGGCCGTCGCGGCTGTGGCTTCTTTGATAGAAGCGACGGGAGCCTGGATCATCATGACGTATGCTCCGATGGCCGAAAAGGCGATGGTTCTTCCCTTCCTGATTGTGGGCATCATTTATAAAATCGCGCACTTTGAGGACTGGGGCAAAAGCGACGTTGTCCTGCTGCTGGTCTTTCAATTTGTGATATTCTTTTCCGCCGCCTCGATCTGGGGAGGCCACTTTAAGGCGGCGATCATTCTCCTGGGGTTATTTGGCGCGGTTCTGGGTCTGATGGCCAGTTTCTCCAGGGACCTTTAAGGGTTTCGAGCTCATCGCTCCGGCGGCATCAGCGGTCGCGATCCCCAAGCCATGAAATCCGTCGGGTTGGGCGAGAGTTCTGAGTTTGGCTCAACTGGCGAAATCCCCGGCGCGAAGTATTTTGCTTGTAAATTAATGCACGCATACCGGATGTTGCTTAAAGAAACACGTTGTCATAAAGCCGGATCGCGACTCTCAAATCAAATGCCTGGATTACAATGATTATGATCAAGAGAATTAGACAGATTTCAACCCTGGGTCTGCTGTGCAATTGCCTGGCGCTTAATGGTCATGCCCAAAGCACCTCGGCTGACAAAGCGACGGGAGAAATTGCCGCCGCCGCCAAAACGTTCCTCGCGACGCTGGATGAGGTCCAGCGGGGCAGGGCGGTCTATGATTTTAAAGATGACGCGCAACGCCGGCGCTGGTCGAATTTGCCAACCTCATTTGTCAAGCGCGGCGGTTTGCGCATGGGGGATTTGACGAAGCCGCAGCGCGGCGCCGTCATGGCGGTGCTGGCAGCGGCGCTAAGTCCGCGGGGCTATGAGAAGGTTACGGGAATCGTCGAGGGTGACGAGGTGTTGAAAAGGAATGACCGCGGGGGACCCGGCGGGCCGGCCATGTTCGGACACGACGAGTATTACATTTCCTTCCTTGGCCAGCCTTCCCCAACCGAGCCGTGGATGATCAAGTTCGGAGGGCATCACCTCGGTCTCAACATCACGTTCGTGGGCGAGCAAGGCACGCTGGCACCCAGCCACACTGGCTCGCAACCGGCGATTTACAAACTTGAAGGAAAAACCGTGCGCCCCCTTGGCCGCGAAACGGACAAGGCTTTTGCCCTGATAGGTTCACTCGACCAAGCGCAGCGCAAGCAGGCCATTCTTGGCTTCCAGATGCATGACCTCGTGCTCGGACCGGGACGGGACGGGCAGACGATTCAACCGGAAGGAATCAAAGGCTCGGCCTTGACCGAGAAGCAGCGCGAGATGCTCCTCGACCTGGCCGGCGAATGGACCGGCATCATGCATGAAGCCGTCGCGAAAGCGAAAATGGACGAGATGAAAAAGAACCTCGCCGACACCTGGTTCGCGTGGAGCGGCCCCACGGAAAAAGGCGGCGCCGCTTACTTCCGCATCCAGGGGCCGACGGTCCTCATCGAATATGCCCCACAACGCCTGGGCGGGGACCCGACCCAGCACATTCACACCATTTACCGCGACCCAACCAACGATTACGGAGCCAAATGGTGGAAGCCGTGACCGTGACTATCCGCCACCTGTCCTTGCTGCTCGCACTGCTGGCATTACCGCCGGCCGGGTTCGCACATCGGCTTGACGAATATTTGCAGGCGACGCTTGTGGCCATCGAACCGGGTGAAATCCGGCTTGAGATTAACCTCACGCCGGGCGTGGCCGTCGCCGAACAGGTGCTCGCCCTGATTGACCGCGACCGCGACGACGTAATTTCGACGAACGAAGCTGCCGCTTACGCTCAATTGGTGAAACGCGACCTTCTCGTCCGGTTGGACGGGCGCGATGCCGAGTTGAAACTTGCCGCGCTGAACTTCCCTGATCCAGCGGATCTCCGCACTGGGTGGGGTATCATCCAGATGGAATACTCCATCACGACCGGCGTGCTTGCGGTTGGGCCGCACAAGCTTACTTTTGAGAACCGGCATTTGCCGGCTGTCAGCGTGTATCTCTTAAACGCCGCGCAGCCCAAGTCTGCCTTGGTCCAGATCACCCGACAGAAGCGAAACGAAAACCAGAGCACGGGAGAAATCGAATTTGATTTTCATCCGCCGCCGCACCGTTCCCTTCCCGTCGGCATCGTCCTTGCACGTGGTGTGGGCAATCACACTGACTATACATCCGCGCGCAAATGATTCGACATGACAACGGGAGTTTTCGGGAGGGGCGAGCGCCGCGAGTCCCCATTATAACAGGGCGTCGCGGCGCTCCACCTTCCCGTCGCGAGGAAGCATTACATGTCGAATTCCTGAGGTGCGGGCACATCTTAAACAGCGCTTCCGAATCGGCCAATTCCGCCAGGATGAAGTTTTAAGATATTAAAAAAAACGCTCTTGGGCCCGCCGTTGCCCAGCCGCCGTCAAGGCGGGGAAATCACAATTGGTCCTGTTTCGCCGTTGGCGTCTTCATAAAAACCGTATCCCGTGCCTTTGAACACCACGCCGGAAAAGTTGTTTTTTGGGGGGCCATCCGGGAGAGTTCCGGACAACGCGCCATTGGACGACTTGAAGTTGATGGAGACATTGCCTGTGTCCGCAAATGTATTTTTCGCGGGATTGAATGTCAGAGGAATGTTAGTTTCATCCGGCAGACTCAGCCCGCTGTATCCCGCGTCAGTCTCGAAGACGCCGCCGCTCGTCCAACCCATGATGTTCGTTCCCGCCTTGGGCGCCACATAAAGATCACCGTTGAGCGACGGCCTGCCGCTAAATCCATTCGGGTAGATGGAGCTTTTGAACTCAGACGCGGTGAACCAATCAAGAGTCCCTGAAACGGTCGTGTTAAACTGCAACCACCCCATAATCATCCCCTCCCCGCCGTAAAGCGCCGCATAAACCGGACAGGTTCCGTCTTTGGCCAAAGCAGTGGCAAAGGAAATCGGCGGCGAGGCGCCGTCGGCCAGGGTGAGGGCCAGCGCGACGGCGCCCTTTTTGCTGATGGTCGCGGTCCCCAGGCTGTAACCACCCGGTCCTTGCGCTGGATCAGCGGAAAGCGGCGCAATGGCGAAATTGTAATTCCCAAGGGGTGTGTGGCCCGTGTAAAACGCAAGTTTCCCGTCAATGGCGGAGGAATAAATCGGATTGGTTAGCTCCAGGTTACTGTAGAAATTCACGAAACCCGTCAACGTTCCCGCGCCTGCATCGTTCAGATTCGTATCGGTCGCCACCTGCAGCGTGACCTGCGCATAGTGTTTGCCGAATTGAACCGCCGGCAGCGTTGCCGTCGCCATCGATCCGTTTCCGGCCAAGGTCAATTGCCCGGACAACGACGGCACGGTCTTGCTGTAATCCGCGTTGTAAAGCTTGCCGGAAAGACTGCCGGTCGCGCTCACCGCGATGGTAATGTAACCCGAATTGACGACAAACGAACCGTTCGTGGTGTCAAAATAAAGGCCCACGTAAGTGCCGGCCAGAGGTGTATTGTAGAACGGATTCGAAACGAAATTCGCCGTCAGTTTTCCATCCGTGTCATTGTACACAAATTTCGCGGCGCTGGAAAGCACGTTTCCGCCGCCGTCAGTCCAATTGGAGAACAAATGGCCCTTGCTCGCGACGGCGCTGACCGGATAGCTGGCGCCGATTTTCAACACTTGCCCATTCTTGATTCCCGCAATCGTTCCTGAATTTGGTGGATTGACGGTCAGGATGGCGGAGTTGGTTGCCGGCCCAACGGCATCCACGCGCTTGAGCGTATAGGTGCCGGAAAGATTGAGGGTCGCGTTCTGATTCAATGTGAAAGTACCCACCTTATGGCCCAGGCTGCTCTCTGTGGCGGGCTTGCCATAGGCCGTGACCCGGACACGGCCTCCACCTCCGTGGTTGGGCGAACTGCCGTAGATCCAACCGTCGGGCGCTACAATGGCCATGACCGTTTGGCCGCCAGAGATGTTGGCACTATACAGCCCGGAAACGGAAAGAAAGGGGCCGCTCGACACCAGGGAACCTTCCATCTGGTAGGAATAAGAACTATCGTCGGCGTTCGCATTGAGGCTGACCGACCCGTTGCTCGAAATGGTGAACGAGGTGGTGATGCCGCTGATATCGGAATTTCCATTCCCGCCGGCATCGACCGTGCAGGAACCATAGACGGCATCGCCATTGTCATCGTTGAAACGATATCCGCCAATCAGGACCGCCTGTTGATTCCCATCGACGAACAAGGCAAACCCTCCCAAATTGTCAGTTGTTTGCCCAAGATAAACCCCGGCATAGGAAGGCGATTCTGCTCTCAATGAGATGGCTGCCGTAAGAAAGACCAATGTTGACAGATATAAACCAACACCGCGTCTCATAAATGTTAACAGCGATTTCAGATTTGATTTGTTGTTCATGTCGTGAGTGGACTGTCGTTTGTTTGGTTTACCCGGGATTTCCCATTTGGCTTCTTGTCCATCATTGTCGCGGGTTGTTCGAGGGCATTATCCTTTCATTCCAGAGTTGTTCAAGCTCTTTTCATCTTTGTTTCGGTTCGCCGGCCTTCGCGCGCGAGAGCCTGGAGCCGGGAGTCATCCTGCGGCATGTAGGCGATGAGAGCGCATCTCGACATCGCAACTCAGCTATGGCTTTTGTGAAGCAGGGCGTTTTGGCGGGCCTGATTCCTGGAGAACCGGGGGGCTATCTTAAAATGGTTTGTTGACAGCTTGCCGGATTGAATATAATATGGCGACCGTGACACGGTCGTCGTTCAAGTCTTTGTTCTGCGAGGAATTTAAATGCCCACCGGAAGACTATGAGGCGCAAGCCTTCCGCAAGTTTCTTTATGGGCATGCCCGATTTCTGGCGCCGGTGATCCGAACCGTCTATCCAGGGTTCTTCCAGGAGGATCTCAAATTCATTCGCTACCTGGGTGACTCCGTGGACACGCGCCAGGCGAGAGTGGATGTCCTGGATTTTAAAGACATAAACCGCAAGCGCTGGCGGATGCTGCACGGCAGCCTGAGAATCCGCGTTTCGGGGCGGAAAGCAAGCCGGCTGGCCCTCCAGCTTTTTGGAACGGTCGATCAGGCTGACGCCCCTGCCTCCGCGCAACATGGCAGCGTCGTCCAGTGACGCCACCGGGAAACCCAGCGTCAGCGCCCGGCGTGTTCGGGCTGGTTGGTGTTTTCCCCATTTTGAATCGGCAGTTCATAACACACCGCCTCCTCGCTGTTGCGCACCAGGAGATGGCGGCCAGCCAGCGTTGGGTGATTCCATGTCTTCTTGTGCAGCGCGGGAATGCGTCCCAACTCCTTGCAACCGCCGGGCTGCACCTCGGCCAGGACAACGTCTCCTGTTTCGGCCTGGATAAGCACCAGGTCATCCACCAGGAGCGTTTGTCCGTAACCGTAGCGGCCTTCCTTCCATTTGCGTTCGCCGGTGGAGATTTCCACGCAAGCCAGTAATCCGTCATCCAGGCCGTAAAGGAAACCGTTCCGAGCGGCCACACTGTTGAACTGGGTTTTCATCCGCAGGTTTTTCCAAAGCTGTGCCGCCACAAGCCGGCCATCCGAGCCGGCGCTCATCTTCAACAGCATGCAACCAGCGCCGTAGCCGGCCGAAAGGAAAACCCGGCCACCCTCGAGCACGACGGGCTGAGAGGCCTTCGGCCATTGGTCATTCGTCCACGGATAATCCAGGAGGATGCGACCGCTCGCCGGGTCGAGCGCCGTGAGTGAAGATGCGTTGCAGGAGAGCACGACTCGCCGCCCCGCCAGCGTGGTAAGGATCGGAGAGGCATAGCTTGCCTTGTCGGTTCCGGCGCGCCAAAGCGGTTCTCCATTCGAGGCGCGGTAGGCCAGCACGGTCGGCCCGTTGGTCAACCCTCCCGTGACGATGACAGTGTCGCCAAAAAGCAACGGCGAAACACTCACCCCCCAGACAAGATTAGGAAGACGGTTCTCGGCCAGAACATTATGCGACCACAGGACGCGCCCGGTTTCGGCTTCCAGGCAATTGAGAATCCCCGTCGCTCCCATGGCCAAGACCCGTCCTTGATCGACAGAAGGCGTCGCGTGGGGCCCGTCCCCGCTTTGCCACTGGCTAAAATGAGCGGCATTGGAATGCATCCAAATCAAGCGGCCCGTGAGCAGGTCGTAGCAGGTGACACATTCGGTTTCGCCGCGCTGCTCTTCGGTATAGGCGCGTCCAGCCACTACGGCAAACGCCGACCATCCTTCGCCGATGGCCTGCCGCCAAAGCTCCTTAGGCGGAGTGTTTTTCCAATCCGTGCTCAATCTGGCGTTCTTGACCACGCCATCGCGATTCGGTCCAAAGAACTGCGGCACGTCGCCCAGCGACTCCGTCGTATTCCTCGAAGGCGGCCTGGCCAAGGCGGAAAGGTCCGGCCCTCCGCTCAAAAGCGGGGCGCGCCGGGCGGCCCAGCGCCAGACCAGCTTCGGCAAACCTGTGCCATTGGCGGTGCCGTCCACGCGGACCGTTTCCGCCAGGCCGGCGATCAAGAGAACGAAGATGCCAAACACCGCCAAGCGCCAGCGGTAGTCGAACCGGCTCAACAGCACGAACCAACCCAGCTCCAGCAGCGCGCCGAGCGACGCTACGACGACGACCGCCCAACTCTTGAAATTCAGGTCAAGTTCCGGTTTGTAAACGAGGACGAGAATACCGGCAAGCGCCACGCCTCCGATGCAAAATGCCAGCCAGAGCCGGTGACCCCGGGCCGCGACGGGAGCGGGCCTGGTTGGTGGTTCAGCAGGTTTCTCAATCATGCCTCTTAATCATCCGAACGCCATTAGACGCGGATGATGTAGGGCTCGCGTGGCTTGCGAGTCAGGAGGAGATTCGCCTGCTTATTCTCAATGAACCGGGAGTTGGCTTGGTTCATTTTCAGCACCATTCCCAGCGTGGCCGGCGTCTTTTCAAGGTCAACATCGTTGGCCGCCAAGTGTTCGCACATCCGCTGAAAAGTCGGCAGCGCGTCGCGATCTCCCTTGATCTGTTCGCGAATGGCGTCCGGCGACTGTTCGCGACCGATTCGATAGGAAATGTTGGCGGTATGGCAGAGGCTGGTGGAAAGATGGCCTTCGGGGATGGGAGCATTCAGCTCGCTTTCCCGCCGGCTGCGCACCGCGTTAATAAAGTTTTCAAAATGGTTTGAGGCGCCTTTCCCCTTCTTGATTTCCTTTCCGTCGTTGTCATACGCGATATAGCTGTCGTAGGTGGGGACCAAAACGTAACCGCCTTCGCATTCCACCACGACGCCGATCTGGCCTCCTTTGTATTTGTCCATTTGCTTGGAACCCGCTTTTTCCGGCAGTCCCCTGACTTCGAAGATCAACGGCGCGCGGACGTAATCATGGAAGGCGATCAGGGTGTTGGGCGTCTCGGCATCATCGACGTAACCTAAACGTCCTCCCACCGACAGGACGCCCGGGGACAGGGCTTGCTCACCCAAAAACCACCGGGCCACGTCCATCTCGTGAATGCCTTGGTTGCCGAGGTCGCCCGCGCCGTAATTCCAGAACCAGTGCCAATCGTAATGAAATTTCTTGCGGCGCGGTGGCGTCAGCGGCGCCGGACCACACCACAAGTCATAATCCACGGTGGCGGGGACGGGTTGCGGGCCTTCGGTTTTGCCGATGCTCGCGCGCGGCTTGTAACAGAGACCGCGGGCAACCTTGATTTTTCCCAGGTTTCCAGCCTGCACCCACGCCACACCTTCCTTCAGCGCGGAACTGGAGCGGGACTGCGTGCCAGCCTGGACTATCTTATGGTGAAGCTTGGCCGCCTGGACTATTTTTTCCCCTTCCCAGACATCATACGAGACAGGCTTTTCGACATAAACATCTTTGCCCGCCTGGATGCCCCAAACTGCCGCCAAGGCGTGCCAGTGATTGGGCGTGGCAATGGAAATGGCATCCACGTTCGGATCGGCCAGAAGTTTGCGGATGTCCGTGTAGCCCTGAACTTGATGGCCGTCACCGGCGAGACGTTCCACCTCAGCCTGGAGGACTTTGCTGTCCACGTCGCAGAGAGCGGTCAGGCGCACGCCCTTCAGCTTGGTCCACGCCTCGATATGGGACTTGCCGCGGTCATGAAAGCCGACCACGGCCATGCGGATGTCTTCATTGGCTCCGCGAACTTGCGACCAGGATTGGGCGGTCCAGCCCATAGCCCCGGCGGCCAGGGCAGTTCGCTTCAGGAACGTACGGCGGGTAATGTTTTTCATATTGATCTTCTAATGCTGACGATAAGAGAGCGCGTTTATTCGATGAGTTACTCCGTTGCCGGTTTGGAATGGGCGTAGTCGTCATAACGCGCGGCCACCTGTGCGTCGATTTCATTGCCTAGATGGTAATAAAAGCGGTAGCGGAAGGTCACAGCCTGACCCGGGCCAATTTCGAAATCGCCGGTTCCCTTCGGCTTTTTCTCGAAGTCGTGGAGGCCAAACGGATTGGCGGCAAAGAGCCCATAATCCCGCACATGCCACCAGGTGGGATGCCGCGGGTTGTCCGGGTGGTCGAAGATGGCCAGCCCAACCGTTTTTCCGTTGACCGGCCCGGAGTAATCGCACCAATCCGCTCTTTTCCCCCAAGTCTCCTCGTCCTTCACGCCGGTGGACATGACGATATGGCCGGCCCCGCGCTGCTTGTCCTTGGCCTGTAGGCGCATTGTTTCGGCGAGACGCGTTGCCATGGTGCCTTCCTTACTGTCGCCAAAGACCAGTGGTTTGTCGGGCGGCGCTTGCAAAGTGATTTCAAAGTCGAAGAGGCGCTCGTTGCCAGGACGGTTGAAGATCCGGAGCGTTCGGAGGTCTGAGCAAACGACGCTGCCGTTGTGGTCAACCCACTTGTCTTTGGAGATAATGACGCCGCGCTCATTGCCGGACTGAATTTTCACAAAACCGTCATGCACAATCTTGCAATAATTCTTCGTCTCCGACCAGAAGTCCAAACCGTTGACATCCCCATGAGCATACCATAACCCGCGATGATGGGGATGGTCGTGCTCCTCGCCGGGAGGGTCTTCCATGGGCCATTTGCGGGTCATGGCCAACTGTTCCGGTCCCAGGACGGGATAAAAATAGGGCCGGGGCACGTCCTGATAATGATATTCCGTGAAGAATTGACCGTTGATTTCAACACGAAGCTTGCCATCCAGTTGTGTGATCTGGACGCCATCCGCCGCCAGTATTCGGGCGGTGGAGGCGGCGAGGAAACCCAGACAGGTACAGAAGACACGGAAAATCAAAACGGTCTTAACGCGCATGAGGGCGTATTCTGCAAAAGACCCGCGCGAAGTTCCAGATAATTATCAGACACTGTCTCAGAATTTGGCAGCCCGCCCAAGAAATCGGCAGTCAATAGAAGGGACCCGTTTGGTGCCGACGGAGGGGGTCGAACCCACACAACCTCACGGTTACTAGATTTTGAGTCTAGCGCGTCTGCCAATTCCGCCACGTCGGCCAAACAGGGCAGTAAGGCTAAAGGCATAACCGCCCCGGGGCAAGCAGATTGAGCAAGTTGCAGATTCGTCTGGAACTTCCTCTGATTCCCGCCGTTACGGCAGGATGTGTGTGGACGAAACGAGGTTGCACACCGGGGGCGTGCCCATGTTATTCGGATTATAGCTGGTGGTGAAGGTGTAAGTCGTATCGACGGGGCAACTGGGCAGTTCACCATTGGCGCCACGGCCTAGATAAGGTTGCAAATCACTGCTTTGCGGAGTGTCGGTGGTTTGTTTGCGCTGTTCCAAAGCCCATTGCTGTTTGGAAGAATCAATCAGGCGCAAGTTGTTGATGCAGGCATTTTGCTGCGAGGTGGTGCGGGCCCTAATGAAGTTAGGGATGGCAATGGCCGCAAGCAGGCCGATGATGGCCACAACGATCATAATCTCCACTAGTGTGAAGCCGAATTGTTTATTTTTTGTTTTCATCTTGGTTCTGTTCAACGGCTTGTGCCCAAGCAAAGACTTCTTATGCGATGTCCCAATGAATAAGCTCTGACAAACCGCGCGACATTAGCTCTAGCATCAGCCATGCCAGAATCTGCCGCTCCTCGCCGGATTTAAACAAAAATGAAAAAGGCTTGGATTGCTCCAAGCCTTTGACGAATTTTCGATAGCCTTTAGCGGATCCCGCTTTTACGGCAGAATATGCGTGCTCGACACAAGATTGCACGTCGGCTTGGAAGCGACGTTGTTGGGCGAATAACTGGTGCTGAAGTTATAAGTTGTGTCCACCGGGCAAGAAGGCAGTTCTCCGGCACTGCCGCGGCCCAGATAGGGCTGGAGGTCAGAGCCTTGCGGGATGTCGGCGTTTTGCTTGCGCTGCTCCAAAGACCATTGCGCCTTGGCGGAGTCAATTAACCGAAGGTTGTTGATGCAGGCGTTTTGCTGTGACGTGGTGCGGGCTCTGACAAAGTTGGGAATCGCGATCGCGGCCAGCATGCCAATGATGGCAACGACGATCATGATTTCAACCAGTGTGAAACCCAGCTTGGGTGTGATTTTCTTTTGCATACTACGTTTTCTTTCCGCGGCGGCGTGGACGAGGCCAAAGGCGGGTTAATATGAATAATGTCCACATATTGCCTTTCGCCAACCACCAGAAGAAAGTATTAATCCGATTCCCGCGAATTCAAGAGAATGCTGGGGAAATCATTCTTCCACCGGAACGACCAATTTCTCCATGATGTAGTCCTTGCGCTCCGGCGTGTTCTTGCCCATGTAAAATCCGAAGATGCCCGCCGATTCCGGCTTGGGCGCGTACTCCACCTGGCTCAATTTCATGGCGGGACCGATGAACTGCTTGAATTCGCTGGGGGTGATTTCCCCCAAACCCTTGAACCGCGTTATCTCGGCACTCTTGCCTAGCCTTGCCGCCGCCGTGTCCCGCTCGGCCTCGCTGTAACAGTAAATGTTCTGCTCCTTGTTGCGCACGCGAAAGAGCGGCGTTTCCAGAACGTAAAGGTGACCGTCGTGGACCAGACCGTCGAAGAAGCGAAAGAAATAGGTGATGAGCAAATTGCGAATATGCAGGCCATCCACATCCGCGTCGGTCGCCAGAATCACCTTTTCGTAGCGCAGATTGTCGAGGGTGTCCTCTATGTCCAGGCTCCGCATGAGATTGTACATTTCGTCGTTCTTATAAACGATGTCCCGCTTGAGGTCCCAGACGTTGAGCGGCTTGCCTTTCAGCACAAAAATGGCCTGGGTCATCACCTCCCGGCAACTGACGATGGAACCGGCCGCCGACTGTCCTTCCGTGATGAAAACCATCGAACCGCGCCCCTTGCCCTTCACTTTATCAAAGTGAATCTTGCAGTCCTTGAGCTGCGGGATGCGCAGGGTGATGGCCTTGGCCCGTTCGCGCGCCAGCTTTTTGACCTCCTGCAATTCCTTGCGCAATTGTTGAGTGTCCTGGACCTTGGCCATGATCTTTTCGGCCACTTCCTTGTTCCGGTTGAAAAAGTGGAGCAGTTCCTCGCGCACGGTATTGACGAGGCTGGAGCGGATTTCCGTGTTGCCCAACTTGTTCTTGGTTTGCGACTCGAAGACCGGGTCCTTCAACCGGATGGCGACGGCCCCGACCATGCATTCGCGGACATCATCCCCTTCAAATTTTCCCTTCGAGTATTCGTTGACTGCCTTGAGCAGCCCCTCCCGAAAGGCGCTCAAGTGGGTCCCGCCGTCGCCGGTGAACTGGCCGTTGACGAAGGAGTAGAAGGTCTCGCCGTAGCGGCTGTTGCTGTGGGTAAAGCAGAATTCCAGCGTCTTGCTCGCGTAATGCAGCGGCGGATAAATAGGCTCGGATTGATCGCCGCGCAGGTCCTCCATCACCAAATCCAGCAACCCGTTGCGCGAGACAAAAACCTGCCCATTGTAAATGAGCTTCAACCCGGTGTTGAGGTAACTGTAATGCCGCAAGCGCCGCTCGACATATTCCGGGCGGAACGTCGTTTCCTTAAAAATCTCCGGGTCCGGCACAAAACGAATAAAGGTCCCGTCCGGCTCGTTGGCGTCCTTGCCGCTTTTTTCCGATTTCAGTTTGCCCGCTTTGAAGGCGGCTTCGACAAATTGGCCCTCGCGGTGGCTGCGCACCAGGAATTCCTTGGAGAGCGCGTTGACCGCCTTGGTGCCGACGCCGTTCAGACCGACGCTAAATTGAAACACCTCGTCATTGTACTTGGCTCCGGTGTTGATCTTGGAGACGCAATCCACCACTTTGCCCAAGGGAATGCCGCGTCCAAAGTCGCGCACGCTGACGGTCGTGCCGTCAATCGTGACCTGCACCTCTTTGCCGTGTCCCATGATGTATTCGTCGATCGCGTTGTCGATCACTTCCTTGAGCAGGACATAGCAGCCGTCGTCGTAATTGGATCCGTCGCCGATGCGTCCGATGTACATGCCGGTGCGCAGGCGGATGTGTTCGAGTGACGAAAGGGTTTTGATTTTGCTTTCGTCATAAACGTGTTTTGTGCTCTCAGCCATAGTCAGGAAAATGCCTCGCTTGAGGGGGCTAATTCATCCCAAAGACATCATTCCCACTACGGGGAGACGAGTCGATAAAATATCGCGTTGCCTGTCGGATTGACGGTAATGCTGGTCGTCGCTCCGTCCACCTTCTGGGCATTGGTCGGGGAGGTCCAAGCGGCGGGCGGGGTCAGGTTGGTGGTTTGTTGAAGAACGAATCCAGCCGCCTTGGCCGGCCATGAGAAGACGATCGCCGCCGGCGTATTGCTGGCGGCGGCCACCCGAGTAAAGCTCAAACTGGGCGGCGGCGGCGGGGTCACTTCGACATCCGGTCCGAATTCCCAAGTGGTGTTCGCGTTGTCTGTTGCCGTGGCTGAAAGAAATCTGCCCGGCGGCACTCCCACCGGCAAGACTACGCTGAAAGCGGCCTGTCCATTGCTCCCGGTGGAAATGTTGGTCGAGCCAATGTAGAAGAGACCCTCTCCATACCCGGAAGGGTCCGCCGCCAAGTTTTCGTAAAACTGGATCAGGAAGTAGCTGCTGGCGTAGCCGCTGAGATTGCCGGCAATACTCGTGATTGCGCCGTCACTGGCGGCCTCGGTCAATGTCACCATGTTACTGGTGAGCCCCGGATAGGCCCCGATGACTATGCCCAGATTCGCGTTGGAGAAAATGCAATTGCGGCTGATGAAGTTACCCAGGCAGCCGGCGCGAATCCGCACCCCGTCATACTGGGATGCCGTCGCAAACGCGATGTGATTATCCGCGCCGGCCACGGTCCCGCCGAGGAGGTTATTACCGGCGGTATCGAGGAAATCGACGTTGTGCAGTTGGTTGCCCATCGGGCTGATGCCGTCCAATTTCGTTCCGATGAAATTACCCTGGATGGTATTGTAATTGGCCCCGGGGTCGCCTACGGAGAGGCCCTCCTGGAGATTTCCGGAAATGAGATTACCGGCTCCGGCTACCGCCCCACCAATGATGTTGGAACCCGATCCGTAAAGATAGATCCCGCCCCAAAGATTGCCCAACGCGTTGCTGCCGGTGGCATCCGTTCCGATGAAGTTTCCCTGGATGGCGGTCTTCGCTGTGGTCTGCCCGCCGAGGACAATTCCACTGCTCCCATTGGCGGAAATGACATTGCAAGCTCCGGCGGTTACTCCGCCAATGGTGTCGCCGGGCGCGTTGGTGACGGCAATGCCTGCAAAGCCATTCCCCAAACCCGCCTCCCCGGTAATATCGACGCCGATATAATTGCCTTCGATCAAATTGTTGCAGGCGTTTGTCCCGTAAATGAAAATCCCGCCTTGGGTGTTGCCCGAAATGACATTGCGCAACGCCGCGGCGACTCCGCCTATTGTATTGCCCGGCGCCTGGATATAAATTCCCCCCTGTGCGTTGGCCACGGCTTTTTTTCCGGTGTAGTCTGTGCCGATAAGGTTGCCTTCCACAAAATTGGACCCCCCATTGGATTCCCCAATCGAATTGATTAACAGTATGCCATTGGCGCTATTGCCCGAAATAACGTTGCCGCCGCTGGCGCCTCCAATGAGATTGCCCGTTGCGCCATCGACCGTAACTCCGTCAAATGTATTGGGCAGGGCGTTGCTGCCGGTAACATCGACTCCCACATAATTGCCTTGCACCACGTTGTTGGAGGCTCCGGGGGAAATGATCAGGACGCCATTTTGAACATTGCCGGAAATGATGTTGCGCGCTCCGGCGTTCGTCCCGCCAATCGTGTTGCCGGGCACCGCGTCAATAATCACGCCGTTGCCCCGGTTGGGGATGGGTTCTTTACCCGTCGCATCGGTGCCTATCTTATTGCCTATAACCAGGTTGCTCACGGCGCCATCGGTCAAAATATAGACGCCGGCGCCGCCATTTCCGGAAATAACGTTCGCGGCGCCGTCGCTGGTCCCTCCAACGATATTCCCCGCTACGCCATTGATCGTCACGCCATCCATGGCATTGCTGACGGCGGCAGTCCCTTTCGCGTTCAGGCCAATATAGTTTCCCGCAATGACATTGCCGGTGGCTCCCGGGGTTAAAAGATAGATGCCGCTTTGGCCGTTGCCGGAGATGACATTTCCCGCCCCGGGGCCCGTTCCGCCGATGAGGTTGGCACGGGCGCCGGAGATTTCCATCCCATTATTAAGGTTTTGCAAAGGAGTCAACCCCGTGGCTGTGACCCCAATATAGTTGCCGGTAATGATATTCCCGCTTGCGTAGTACCCCAGAAGGTAGATGCCGTTTTGGTTGCCGCCGGAGATCACGTTGCGTTCCGCTGCTGTCGTTCCGCCGACGTGATTACCCGGCGACCCATTGATCAGAACGCCGCCCTCCCCGTTTCCCAAAGGCAGGGTGCCGGAAGGGTCCGTTCCCAGGAAATTTGCCTCAATCACGTTCGTGCCCAAGCTTTCGATGCGGATTGCGTCCCGCGGGCAGGCGTTAATGGCCAGACCGCGCACCGTGCTGCCGCCAGACAGGAGGAGCAGTCCATCGGTCTCGGCTGGCAAGAGGGCGCCGCTGATCTCCACCAGCGGTGTTTTGGCGTAACCGGGTTGCGAGGTGGCGTCAATAATGACCGGATCAGTGATCGAGGGCAGCGCGGACGAGGGGATAATCTCGAATGGACCGTTACTTCCACCGATAGATGGGATTCTGAAGAGAATTGAATCCAGCCCCGGATGGGAATTCGCATTGAGGAGGGCTTGACGAAAAGAGCCGGATCCACTGTCCGCGGTATTCGTGACCAGATACGTCGCTGCCGCGGCCGGCTCCGCGGCCCGAAGAAACCAGATGGCGCCAAATACGAGAAGGCTGACTCGAACCCGGGACGCGCTAACGGGGATCATCATTTTCATGCACGCGAGTCCCGCGCCAAAAACCTGTCAAAACTCGTCATCCATGTTCCCAAACCTTGGCGCGGCAACTCACCCAGTAAAGCCTTTAGAGTAAACATTAGCTATAAAAATGTCTGATTTGCCGCCAAGAATAATTAAACTTTCCGTTGACATCAACCGTTAACTGTTTAGACTGCCGCCTATCGCGGACGAACGGCGTTGGGGTGAGAACGACAAAGCCTTATAAAAAAGCTATGAAAACGAAGAGTAAAATACTCAGCGGAGTTTTTTTGCTTTCAGGGCTTCTGATTTCCCCTGTCCTTTTCGCCTCTGATTCTGTTGATGTGACAAAGAGCCTGGCTGGTTCCACGGCGTTAGAGTTGTCCGCCCACGCCGCCACTCTCGTGGCTAGTGCCGCCCCCGCCGAGAGGAATGATGTCGCGGTCGCCATTGTTCGCACCGCGGTGGGAATGAATCCCGGCGCCGCGGTTGCCATTGTGTCAGCGGTTGCGCGGGAGAATCCCGCCAGCGCCCCAGTTGTTGCGGTAACGGCCACGACCCTCCAGCCCAAAAGGATTGGTTTGATAACCAAGGCCGCCGTCGCCGCCGCGCCAACCCAAACCGCCAGGATTGTCGCCGCCCTGATCAAACAATTTCCGCAAAACTACGGTATCATCGCCGCCGCCGCAGCGGAAGGCGCTCCTTTGGCCGGACGCGAAATCCTCGCTGTGGTGGGGAAGAGCATTCCGGCCCTCAAGGCATCGATTCAGGAGTTGAGCAGTCATTTTGCCGCCAATACCAGCGTGCCCGTCCAAACCATCTTGAGCCAAAGTTACGATCAAGCGATCAACGCGGGCGCCACCGTGGCATTGCTGACTCCGATTGACGCCACCGCTGGCATATCGGGCGTGGCAAAGCCTGTGGCTTATGCTCCCGTTGCTCCTTCCGCGCCACTGTCTTTGCCGACCATTTCCGGGCCATCAGTTTCTGGTCCGACCTTGGGTTCTCCGTTCACTGGATCGGCTCTCTCCCCGGCAACTTACAGCCCGAGCCAGACCACGGTGGAGCAAACGCGCGGACGCGATTACGCCAGCCCGTAAGGGGGCGCCCTACGGCCAACACTTCAGACGCATTTGCCTTTGTCGCCGTGGGCTCCAACCTGGGCGATTCGCGGGCGCTCATGCGCCGGGCGATCGATCAATTGCGAGCGTTCTCTACTGCCCCGTTGCTTTGTTCCTCTTTGTGGCAAACGATCCCCGTCGATTGTCCGCCGGGCTCGCCTCCGTTCATCAACGCCGTGGTGGGACTTCGTCCCTCTTTGCAGGAAACACCCCTTGCTCTGCTCCATCGCTTGCAGGAACTGGAGGCGGCCTTCGGACGGAAACCAAAGAAAATCCTTAATGAACCCCGTGTGCTGGACCTTGACTTGATCGCTTATGGGTCCCTTGTGATCCATCATCCGGAACTGGAGTTGCCGCATCCGCGCGCACACTTGCGGCGGTTTGTCCTGCAACCCCTGGCGGAGATCGCGCCAGATTTCGTCTGGCCAGGCCAAAACCAGACCGTCCGCGATCTGCTCCTTGCCCTTCCCTCTGAATGAATCACAAGCCGAAGCGATGCGGATGGAGCGGGGAGCACGGTTGTCCCGACCGCCCCCGTTGGCGTCCCGCCGGCGGGTTCTTTTTCCAGTCGGTTTCACCTTTCTGGCAACTCATTGGCAAGCCTTGACATACCCTGCCATTGGACTAGCTTGGCAGCATGAAGGCGGTGACCGTCAACATTTCCTTGAATCCTGAGCTGGCCGAATTCGCGCGGGCGGACGCGGCGGCGCGGGCATTTGATACCATGAGCGAATACATGCGGGATTTGATCCGCAAACGACGCCAGGAGCAAATTGCGGCGGATGTGGCTTTTTTGGAAAAGGCCATTGAAGGCGCTCCGCTGGGCGATCCTTCAAATAAGGAAATGGCCGAAATCTACGCCGGCATCAAAGCCCGTCGAAAAGCGGGAGCATGAGGGTCGTCTTTGACGCGGGAGTGGTCTTTTCGGGCGCTGGCTGGCGGGGCGAAGCGCATCGTTGTCTCGCGGCCATGGCTCATCGCCGGGTCATTGCCTATGCCACCGAGGAAACCCTCAAAGAATTGAGCAATCTGCTGTCGGCTCGTGGGGGCAGGGCAAGGCATCGGCCAGACGCCATATTGTCCTGGTATCAGGACCACGTGAAGCGCGTTGAACCTGCGCCGTTGGGCAAACAACGGAGCCGTGACGCAAAAGACGACCCTTATTTGGCCTGTGCCTTGGCAGCCGGAGCGAAGATCATTGTCACGCGGGACGGCGACTTGCTGACGTTGGGGAAACCCTTTGGAATCCAAATCATGACCCCGCGCGAGTTGCTGGTCCGATTATCGAAACCGCTTTAGTGCTTTGGCTCCGCGTCGTTTCCACGACAGCAGGAAACCGAATGGGATTATGAGATCAAGCGATCGAGCGACGCTCAAAAAAAAGCCAGTATGGCAGACAGAACGTCGTAACTCTGGCTCAATGTCCGCCCCCGTATTAAGCTCAAAGTCTGAGCTTGTGCTCTCTCTCCGAAGCGAAGATTGAATCAACAAGACGGATGCAGCTCGATGTTACCCTCGCCAGCACCTTGAGTTGTTCCTTGCAGGCGATGCTCGTCGTTTCTTCGGGATAATCTATCGAATGTGAAACCTCGCCCCAAATCTCTTCAGCAAGTGTTCTCACTTGAAGCTCACATTTGTAGGGAGTTTTGGTATTTGCCTTGAGAATATAATGTACGCTTGTATAAAGGGACTCACGTGAAATTGTTTTGATCCCCATCTTTTTGAAAAAACCTCTATACTCGTCATCCCATGTATTTGCCTCAGGCCCAGTCACAACCCATTGACTTGGAAGTATTTCTAATAACATTTTATTAATTCGTCGAAATTCCGTAGTGTGCATATGCAAAATACGCACACCGGCAAGATCTTCAACGCGGTCGAACAGGTTGTCCGCGGTAATTGGTTCTTCTTTTAATTCAATTCTTTTGGAAAGCAATGTCTTACGTATAAGCTTATGTTCGAGATGTCCGCTATTTTTGACTCGCCACTTTACGGAGTGGATTAGCGATCTTAGCTTTGGATGTTCCGCTAATTGAGTATATGCATTTTTTGCAACATACTCAAAATTCATACGCTCTTTCTCGAAGTGCGTTATTGCTTGAGCAATTCGCTTCTTATCGGCAAACGTGAGCAGAGTTGTATCCATACGTTTAACGTGGGATCACTACCCTCTGCATTATCCGTTCCGCAATTTGTCGAAACGTAGTTTCCGCTCTTTGTTTCATTGACGCATTCCCACCTTTGACTAACGCCAAAGGCACGCCTTGTTTCTGCGCTTCCTCAACCAATACTCCCCAATCTCGCACCTCACCCAGCTTCGAGGATGAAATGTTTTCATCTGCAAAGCTTCGATCAATTTTGCGCAGGGGTTGCACTATGTCGCTGAAAACACGCTTCTCCAACTGGCCAAGGTAAAAACTATGGCCTCTTGACATGCTCTCACCATAAATGCGAAATCTTTGGGGCACATATCCTAAAAATCGTGGCTTTCCTGGTAGCAGAGGAGCGTTATCGGGCGCGAAACGTTTGATAGAATCCCATTGATTAATCCAGGTCTGCAATGTGTGGCCCAATGTCTTTAAGGCACGAACCGAAAAAAGATCGCAGGCGGCGGGAACAATGAAAAAATCACAATCCAAAAGGAGTGTTCGATTAAACGGACCAATGTTTGGTCCTGCATCGAAAAAGACATAATCGGCATCGAGCTTTTCCGCAGCCTGATTAACTAGCATGCTCAATGCATCGGTGCCTAGAAATCCACGGACTCTTCGCTGAACACAGTCTGACCAGAAACCATCGAGCATGCTCTCAAACTCTGAAAGCCGAATATCACCCGGAAGCAAGGACAGCTTATTGTTCTCGATCAATGAAATCTGGCGAGGCATACCAGTTCCCTCGATGACTGGCTTCAATCCTGACCAAAGTGTTTGCCCTTTTGGAGAATCAGATTCAGCAAGAAGTGCATCGACAACTTCATCGTCAACAAGATATGAGGTCAAATTGCACTGTGGATCGGAATCGACGAGAAGAACCTTCTTACCTAATTGAGAAAGGGCATAAGCTACGTTAATCGTAAGGGTAGTTTTACCAACGCCACCCTGAGGCGGACCCCATTCTTTAGACCACGAAGCGCGTAATTTAAGATGGACTCTTCCGGTCTGCTGTCATTTATAGTTATTGTTGTCTGCTGCTTCTTTCCGCGCTTCAAAGAACTTTCGAAAAGAG
>JBKQWF010000134.1:0-17509 GCA_052139695.1 Limisphaerales bacterium | reverse complement strand
CACATCACCCTCAGCCACACCACCCAGCACGCCACCGCCGTCGCCATTCTCGAAAGCGCCTGAGAGCGCCGGCCTCTTTGGCGCATAGCCTTAGCGACGCGCTATCGAGAAGTGGCGTCAGAAATGGCTTGGATTGGAATGGAGGCGGGAATCTCCCGCTGTTGACGCAGTAGCTTGGCTGCTTCGCCGACCAAGCGGAGATACCAATCGCTGGGAAGACCTTCGTACGTCACAAAATGCCCCGGCGCGGGCGGCGAAGAAGTCACTTTGAATATGGCCGTGCCTTCGTCCACTTCGTCAAACATAGCGACGCAAACCGTGTCCACGTGGAGTTTGGACAAGGCGCGGAATTGTTCCCAAAGGAATTTTCCGCCGCGGCGCGGGATGAGGGAAGTTCCTGGGGAGAGTTTCTGGAGATTGTCCCAGCTAAAGCCTGGATAAACCACCGGCAGCCAGAATAGGCCGCATTTTTCGCACTCCCGCTTGTCCTCGGCCCAATAATCAATGGAGGCGTGGGCGCCATCTCTATCCTTATAGTAGTTTCCGACGTTCCAGGGGGAGTAGGCGTCGAACCGTCGCAGAAACGTTTGCCATTTGGGATCAGGATTGACACGCCACTGCCAATCACCGCCTCCGACCAGAAAGGCGCGATTCGTCGCGCCGGATGCCTTGAAGAAATCAATCAGTTGACTGGCCACCTCGGCGGTCATTCTGTTGCTGGGATTCCCGTAATAGAACCCCCAGATTTCGACAACCGGCAAACCACGCTCGTGGAGATACCGAGGGTCCCGGGTGATGCCCTCACTGACCAACTTCTTCCATTCGCGCGTGAGGACGTCAACGATCTTGTCGGCCGGCATGCCGGCGATGTCGAACGCAATCGCCCAAACGCGCCCCGTCTCCTGGGCAGCGGCGCGCACGTTTCGCAAGACGCGCGACCGCGAGGCATAACGGCTTTCGAGCGGACCTCCAGGCAAATCAACCAGAAAATGTTGCAACCAGACTCCGTCGATGCCGTAGTCCCGCATCCATTGGAAATGCCGTCGCACGGTCCCGGGTTGCTCGTTGCTATACAGATAAGCCGGCGCGCCCTCTGCGCCGGTGAAGCCAGGCACAGGGAAACGTTCTTCCGCGGGATAGTCGGTCATGTCCGGCCACAACTCGAAAGTCAGGGTGTCGGGTGCTATTCTCGACGAATCGCGACTCCAATGAATCCAGCCTTGCTTGGCGCCGTCACCCGGACACCGGAACCAACCCTGGTATCCGCACATGATCCGGCCATGAAGTGTCGTTGCATCGACGGTGTTTGTGGAGAGATTTCCGTCTAGGTTGTGGCCGGCTATCGCGCACGGCACAACCACCATGAATAACGCCAACAAGATAAACGGACGACATGAAGGAAAAAGTGGCACAGTGAGGAACCAATCCCTTTGCAGCCACTCTATCCAGCGGCGCCGGCTGAAGCCGCGGCTTCGTCGCGGCGACGTTTCTCGGCCAGAAGAGGAGTATTGGCGCTTCCTGGATTGGTTGCCGTCGCGATTGTGGCCAACCCACGGCCGAAACCCTTTAGCGGGTTGTGCCAGCGCCCTTCGCCCGTGAATGGATCAAGACAGAAGATTTCGCCGTTACAGGTAGCCAGCACAGCCTCGTTATGCAGGACTACATTGACAAAGTCGGATGCTTTGAGATGGGTCGCCCATACTTGCTCGCCGGTGGCGCGATTCAGCGCCACGACCGATCCTTGGATGCCGATGAATACCAAATCTGAAATCTTCATAAAACATCCTTATCTCGGATGGTCTGGATCCGAAGAAGCCGGGAAATCATTGTGGCGCGGATTCCGCTTCCGTTTCGCCCTCCGGCCCCCCTTCTTCTTCTTTGGTTTTGACTCCATAGTCGTTGAGTTTGTTGCGCAAGGTGCGGATGCTGATGCCCAGGTCCTTGGCCGCCTGCGTTCGGCTGGCCGCCTTCTCCATGATCGACAGAATATGCCTCTTCTCCAATTCGGCTAGCGAAACAATCTCAGGCACTGGTTGCGCTACCGCCGGCGCTGGCATTGCCGGCGCGACCGCGGCTGGCGATGGCATTGGAGAAGACTGCTGGGTAAGGCCTAAAAGGTCCCGCTCCAACATTTCGCCATCGCCGCAAAGAATGACCGCGCGCTCGACCACGTTTTGCAATTCCCGCACATTTCCGGGCCAGCGATGCGCTTCCAAAGCCTCCATGCATTCGGACGAAATCCCGCGGACCCTCACTCCATGCTTGCGCGCAAAACGCGGCATGAATTGACGGGCCAAATGAGACACGTCCTCTTTGTGCTCGCGCAAGGGCGGCACATGAATCGGAACAACATTCAGGCGAAAGAACAGGTCCTGGCGAAATTCCTTTCGTTCCACCCCTTCCTCCAAGCGCCGGTTGGTCGTGGCCAGCACGCGCACATCCACTTTGATCGTGCGGTTGCCGCCCACCCGCTCCAGCTCGCGCTCCTGCAAGACCCGCAGCAGCTTGGCTTGGACCTGTGGTGAAATTTCACTGATTTCATCCAATAGGATCGTGCCGCTATGAGCCAGTTCAAAGCGGCCCTCACGTTTGGCCAGGGCACCGGTGAAAGCCCCTTTCTCATGCCCAAAAAACTCGCTCTCGATCAGGTTTTCCGGAATGGCCGCGCAATTGACCTTAATGAAAGGCGCCTTGTTGCGAGGGCTTTGACGATAAAGGGCGCGCGCCACCAATTCCTTTCCAGTTCCGCTTTCCCCGGTAATCAGGACCGTTGCCTGGGTCCGGGCCACTTTGCGGATCAATTGGCGCAAATTCTCCATCGCCGGGCTGGCTCCCTGCAATTCGTAACCGGTATCATCTTCCTCCGCGTTGCTGAAGTAGGCGTTGACCTTCAGCAATTGGTTGTAGTTTTCCGCCTTCTTGAGCGTGACCTGCAACTGGTCGGAGGAGAACGGCTTGAGCATGTAGTCAAACGCCCCGTTGCGCATGCACTCCACCGCGGATTCCACGGAGCCGAAACCTGTGACCATGACCACCAGCGGTTTTTCGGGCTCGCCCTGCAGCTCACGTAATAATTGCGTCCCTTCGCCGTCCGGCAGCCGAAGGTCCATGAAGAGCAAATCGAAGGTGTCCCGGCCCAGCGCGTCGCGGGCCGCGGCTAAAGAATCAGCCGTGGCAACATCATATCGTTGCTGGCGCAACAACTGTTCAAGGTTCCGTCGAACGATCAGATCGTCTTCCAGAACAAGGATCTTTTCAATGGGCATGCATGCGGAGCATCATGCCGCTCCACCGCGACGGTAGAGATCGGTGACAAAGTGGGGACGCTGCCGGTTTACCGAAGGCAACTCGCGCGGGGGAACCAACCCGCAACGCAAGAGCCCTTGCTCATTCTCCCGGTCCAGAACAATGATCTTCATCGTCAGGTCCTGGTTTTTCCGCAGCAGCGGACCAACTTCCGGCTGGCCCGCCCTTTCCACCAAACTGAGCTTCTGCCAATTGGCACGATGCTTCCGCAAATCATCTAGCGACTGTTTGAGCCGGGGAAGCAAGTTCTTTTTTTGCTGATAAAACTGAAAAAGGGACGGTGGCTCAGACCGGCGCAAGGCTTGCCCCTCGCGTTCGACCACCAAAAGCAATTCCTGGCAGAGAGCCAGGTGTTGGTTGAGAATCTCCAGTAATTCCGTGGGAGTGTTCATTGGACGGTAGTGGTTTCGGGTTTCCGCAATGGGACCCGCTGAAATTCATGATTGGCCGTCCGGGCCTGGGCGCTCCAGCCGATATAGTCCTTGCGCCATTGCGCCATCTCGCAAAGCGACGCCAGGCTGGGGGCGCTGTTGGTTCCGGTGAGGTCCTTTTTTCGCTCCATCAGCTGCGTGTAAACATCCGTCGCTTTTTGCCATTGTTGCAACTGCTCGTAAACCAGCCCGATCTGGTACCAAATGGGCGCCTGCCACGAGAGGGATTTATCCAAATCCGCCAGGCATTGATAAACTTGCAGCGCATTCACGTAATCGCCTTCCTTGTAAAGCTGGTTGGCAATCTGGTTGCCCGCTTTCCGCTGCCAATACACCCAAACCTCCGGCGCTTTGCTCGCGTTTTGCGCCTCCGACTGCATCAGCATCAACACTTGTTTCATCGCGTCCTGGTTGCGCCCCACGCCCTTGTAAGCCGAGGCCAGCAGAAAACGCACTTCGGCCACGTCGGTGCAAACCGGATATTCTTCCAAAAACCGCTGCGCGTGGGAGATTGTTTCGTCATTGTTGGTCAGATAAGCCAGCGACCGGATCAGTTTGTATTCGATCGGCTCTCGATCCATCTTCGGCGTATCACTTTTGAGAATGCGATTGAAAAACTCCGACGCCTGGTCGAATTGCCCTTGGAGGTAATACGTTTCCGCGATCTCCATCTGCGCTTGCAGCACCAGCGCCTTGTAGTAATTGATGTTGTCCAGTTTCAATTTCAACGAAGTGGACATGACGGCGTAAAACTTGGAAATGGCCAGCGTATTGACGCCCATCTGACGGTAGAGCAGCCCTTCGCGGAGCAGGATTTCCGGCACACTGGGGTCGTCGGGAAACCGGGACCGGAACTGGGCATAAACTTGCTGGGCTTTCACATAGTCATGGCTGTCCTGCGTCGCCAGGGCTAAATTCAACAATGCCTTCCGTTTAATCTCTGGCGGCGCGTTGGTTTCCAGAATATTCTTCAGCACCCCGATCGCTAGAGTCGGGTTTTTCTCGTGCCGCTGGCGCTCCGCCAATTCCAACTGCTCTTGATAAAACTGTTCCAGCAAGACCTGGTTGGTCGCGCTTTGCGCCGTTTCGGAAGCGTTGGTCTTGACCAGCATCCCCTCATCCGGGGCGGTTGTAAGATTGGTCTCCGCCAGGACGATCGCCGGGTTCGTCTGCGCTGGAACAGCCGCCCCATTCGTGCCCGCCCTTGCCCCCCAAGCCCCTAACACCACCATCACCGCTACTTGGAAAATTCCTCTCATAGTTGATTATCGCGCAGATTTTGGGCCATTTCCGGTTGTCTTAGCCGGGAGTGGCGGTTGAAAGCCAACCGGTTCCGTCGGGCTGGCCATCACCTGGTTGGTCGCGGGCTGGAAATACTGCAACAACATTTGCGGTGAAACGACCGGGTCAGGAGGCCGCTGGTTTTGTGGCGCGGAGGAGGCCTCCATGACCACCGCGCTGGGCGAGCCATCCGTATTCGTCCCGGCCAGCGGCGGAATCGCCGGGAGCAAGTCCGAATCCTCATCGTCTTCCCCTTCCATCGGCTCCGGCGGAGGCGCGGGGAGCGGCGCCGGCAGGCTCACCGGATTGGCGGAGAGCAAGGGTAACGCCCGAAAGCGCAGCGGGGCCGGGCCGACACTCGGCAAATAGGCCGATGACGCCCAAATCGCCGCCGCCATACTGGAAAACACGGCAGCAACAATCGATTTATGGAATGCCCGTCCAAACATGAATGTCTCTCTTGTGCGATTATCGTCTTTTGGGGGCAAAACTTTAGCAAAAAAAACATTTCCGCGAAGGGGCGCGTTTCTTTCTTAAGTTTCTCTAAAGGAAACCGATACAATGAATGATGAATGCAGCGACTTTGACCGTCCCGCCGGCAGTCAATCCGTGCGAAAAACTGGATCGCACCCAGATTGACGCGCGGCTGTCCGGCTGCGCTTGCCTGCCCTCTTTAAGCACCATCGACTCCGCCTTGCGCGAATTGCTCGGGGCTGACCAGCGTTACACCTCGCAAATTGCCGAAATCATCCGCCGCGACCCCAGCTTGACGTCTCGCCTCTTGCGCCTGGTGAATTCCGTCTATTACGGCATGACCAAGCCTGTCCGCAATATCGAGGAAGCCGTTTTCTACCTCGGCGTCCGCCAAATCCGCCAACTGGCCATGGTTACGCCGATCATTGAGGATTTCCAAAAACTGGCGGGGGGCCGCAGCTTTCCCTGGCGCCAATTCTGGCGGCATTGCATTGCCACCGCCCTGATGACCCGCGAGATTACGGATCTTCTCCAATCCCAGGACGATGAAGTCGATTACGTTGCCGGGTTGATTCACGATGTGGGAAAAATCGTCATGGCCTCGGCTTTTCCCGATCATTTCAACGAAATTTATTTTCGCCGGCTCGACGAGCCGGGCGACGTCCGTCAGAGGGAACGGGAAATCCTCGGCGTCGATCATGCCGAACTGGGCGCCATGTACCTGCGCAAGCAGCGTCTGCCGGAAGTCTTTGTCGAGATTGTGCAAAATCACCACACCCCGCAAGCGTCGCGTGTCCAAGTCAACGTCACCGCGGCCGTCCACGTCGCCGACTTGCTGGTGCGCCACACGAAGATCGGCGACAGCGGCAACCGAGTTGAAGTCCCCTTCGACAGTTGGTTGGAATCACCGGGCTGGAAAATCCTTTTCGGTCATCAGAACGAAGCCGAGCGGGGCCTCTCCCGCGCCAGTCTCAACCGCAGCCTGGAGCGTATTCCCGGCATCCTGGAAAGCCTGGTGTGACGGCCACGGGCGGCTAAGATCGCCCAACCCGAAATGACTTATGAGTGTCAAGAGAAACAACAAATGGTGCCGCCGCCCCTCCTGCTCTTGCCGGCAACGATTCAAACGGACGCCCCCGCGATACCCCCGGTCCCCCTCCCTTTCCCTGCTTAAACTCGCCCTGCTTTGCCGGCGCTGGGAAATCCGCTAAGGCGGTGGAAATAAATAAAGGTAGCAAGATGCCGCCGGGATTTTGCCGCCCAGCGAGGCGTGAACGAGGCGCATATCCGCAGGGATCTGTAAGTGAACAACGAAGCTGGGCGGCGAAAGAACAAGGCAGATTGCTACCTTTATTTATTTCCACCGCCTAACCGCCCGCAGCCCAGCTCATTTCTGCCGCTGTCCGAGCCGGCGCAGCAAGAAATACTCGTTGAGAGGATGGTCGTCGGTGATTTCGATCGACGTGTCGGGATTGAGCAACGGTTGCAACGGATATTCGTGTCCAATCACCCGGCCAACATAGTCCACGATCGACCGGGTATCACTCCATTCCATCAAATCCTGCCGGGCGCTGGCCGGCATGCGTTCGACAAGCTTCGCCGCATCCAGCCTCGGAATCGGTTCCATCGAGGCGAGCAAATGCAAACCCCAGCCTTCCGGGGACGGAAATGGGCGAACGTATGGAAAGACCTGGCAAATGGATCGCACGACGGCCTGGCGGACGGTGGATTCCCCCCCCGGGAACCACATTTGCAAAATCCCGCCAGGGTTTAAATGCTGTTGCGCGAGCGCGTAGAACTCCGTCGAAAAAAGCAGGCTCGAGCCCGCCGCCTCGACAGGCGGAGGCGGGTCCACGACAATCACGTCAAATTTCTTGTCCGTCCGGCGCAGATAGCGCCTTCCATCGTCAATCACAATGTGTCCGCGGGGATCGTTCATCAGGCGTTGGGCGTCGGGATGATAAAAGGAAAATGCCTTGGTCACGCTGGGCACCAGTTCGACAGAAGTGGTGTCAATGCCCCAGGTCAAAGACGAGCGAAAGGTTGTCCCCATGCCAAAACAAATGACCAGCACGGACTGGGGCTTGGCGGAATGAAAGGCCAGCGGCAAATGCACCATGAACTTGGTAATCGGCGTCAGCCGCGTCATGCCCATTCCGTTGACCAGCAGGATCACCTGATATCTGTTGAAGTACGGTATCTTGTCCTCCCTTGAAATCACCGAAGCAACGTAATCACGCCGGACCGCATACCTAAACGCTTGCCGGGACATGGCCTCTTCAAAATCCTCGGTAAAAAATATTGACACAACCAATGCCACGCCTAACGCCAGCGCCACGCCAACTCGGACAAATCGTGGCGCCGCCCGGCCGAGCAGGAGCCAAAAAACAAGGAAAGGCGCCGCCAGCAAAACCAGCGCGTCTCGCTCGCTGATCGAAGGCAACAATATGTAAGAGGCCACCAGAGGCCCTAGAATGCACCCCAGCACATTGATCGCATACGCTTTGCCGGCGCGCCTTGGCTGGCCGGCGGCATCATCATCAATCAGCCTCGGGGTCAGGTAGCCCAGCAGGGCGCAAAATGGGCAAATGCCGCCCAACAGAAGGAGAGCGCTGCCCAGTTTGATGGCCGTGCCATAATAGAGCTGCGTCACCAACCGCGAATCATTGACTATCGCCGGCAGAAACGCCGCCACCGCCAGCATCGACATCACTACGGCCTTCGACTTGACTTTATTCCGCCGCAAGTCCCAGCGATACTGGAGCGAACCCCAAAACGTCGCCCCCAAATAGGCGAAGACGATCATGGCAAAAGAATACACCTGTGTCTTCAAGGTCGGCGTGAAAGCGCGCGACCAGACCACCTCCATCGCCATCGCGCTGAAACCCGTCGAAAACAAAATCCACTGCGTGTAGCGATTGTCCGAGGCGGCTGTTGCGGGCGGCGCCTCAACCTCTCTCTTCGCCTCTGCTGGCACTTCTCCCGGCTGCGGTTGATTCCAAGCCAGCCAAAAACTGAGGGAGGCGATGACAAAATTGCCCCCCGCCGCCGCCCATAACGTCCGATTAAACCCCAATATCTCCACCAGCACCACAGCGGTGCAAAACGTCCCGGTCATGGCCCCCAGCACGTTGGCAAGATACAGAAAGCTGAAACTTTCCGTGTTCCCCGCCTCGCGCTCGCGCACATATCCCATCATGAAGGGAAAGGTCGTCCCCATGCAGACACACCACGGAAAGATCGCCATGGCCAGCGCCAGTGCCGACAAGGAAAGGTATTTGAGCGAGTCCATCTGCCCTGCCGGCAACAAAATGCTTTCGCTCAGCTCAAACAATTTCGGCACGACAAAAGCTCCCACTCCAATCGTCAATTCGGCTGCCCCATAAAAAAAAGCGGCCGACAGCCCGGTTTTATGGCTCAGCGAAGTCACCCACCGTCCGCCCGCCCACGACCCCAGAGCCAGCCCCAGCATGAAAATCGACAAGACCACGGACAACACCGGCGTGATAATGCCAAAAGACGCAAAAGCCATCCGCGTCCACACCACCTGATAAACAAGGCTGCAAAACCCGGAAATAAAGAACAGGGAAAACAAAACCCTCCGTGTAAATTTATTCATGCAGCGCCGCCAATCTAGGGCCGGCGTCTCGCTTAGACAAGGCGAGAACCCTCGTTCCCAGGATGCACATTTGGGGGCGCAGCAGCGCCGCCCCACCATCCTTGGGTAGCAGGGCGTTGCTGCCGCGACGCACAAATCTCAAATACCTTGGGCTGGGTCGCCTCTCACTTTCCCCTCAAATAGTTCTTGCGCATACAAAGGTTTCCGATGTATGTTTGGCGCCATGAACTTCCGTGGTGGATTGCCGCTGTTGATTTTGCAAAACTTGGCCCAGGGACCCAATCACGGCTATCGCATCGCCCAGGAAATAAAACAAAAATCCAAAGGCGTGCTCGATTTCAAAGAAGGCACTCTTTACCCGACTCTCCACGGTTTGGAAGGCAAAGGCTTGATCACTTCCTACGAGCGCGCGGAGAATGGACGGACGCGCTTCTATTATGAACTAACAGAAGATGGCCGAAGGATGCTGGCCCGCGAGCGCGCCGATTGGCGCCGCGTTTCCAGTGCCTTCAATCTACTTTTGCAGGAGGCTACATGAGCACTCTGCCTTCGGTGCGGAACGTTGACGATTGGCTGGTGATTGCGACCAAAGATCTCGCCCCTGCCGCGAGAGTGCGTATTTGCGCGGAAATCGAAGCCCACTTTGCCGATGGCTTGGAGGGTCACCAGGCGGAAGGCCGTTCGTTGGCACAAGCACACCAGGCCGTTTTGGCCGAGTTGGGCGATCCTTTCGCCGCAGGCAAGCGTTTCCGCAAACGGCACCTCACGGTGAAAGAAGCGGCCTTTATCCAGACTTTGATCTCGCGATTTTACATCATTCGCATAGTCGCTCTCTTGATAATCAACGCAGGCCTTCCTTTGTTCGCAACTCTAATCCTTTGGCATCCGCCTTCCCTTGTCAGAATAATATTAGCCGCCACTATTGCCGCGCTTGTCATTACAATAGCGATTGCTTCATTCATTGCCAGGCACCGCAAGACGGCAAAAGCCATTCGCTTTGCCCTTGGGATAGAACTTATCGATAAAATCTCCCCCTTATGCTGGTCATGGCTGATCTTCAGGTTGTCTGTGCCTTGGACGATGCTGTTTTACGAATTAGGGGTTATAATGACCTGCGCAGCTTCTTGGTGGAACTTCCGTCTTTGGCTCAAGATGAGAAGCTCGTACGATGTCTTAAGCGAGGCGGAGCCCCGCGCCGGCACCGCGGCGTCACGCGCCGGAATCGTGTGATATTGCCCTCGCATCCCTCTCATTATAAATTCGGGAACCTCGTCGAATTGTCTCTCATACTTGGGCGAGGGTGCGATTAAAACCGTCGGCCAATCTTAAGGTAGGGCGCGCACTCCGTTGCGCGCCGGGACGGAGGGCAGCGGAGTGCCCGCCCCACCTTGCCCGACACTTTTAATCGCACCCTTGGGTGGGGCGTGGCTGCCGCGACGCCCAAATTTCAAATACCTTTGAGTCCGTCCGTCGGCAGCGCCAAAATGTCACACGTCGATTCTCGTGATTTAATTGACGTTCCTTTGACCCTTCCTTAGACTGCCGCTCCTTTTATGAATATTTTGGTATGTGATCCGGTCTCGCCCAAGGGCATCGCGCTGCTCCAGAAACGGCCTGAATTCAAAGTCACCGTCCTCAAGCAGAAGACTCCTGAGGCGGAGCTTTTGCCTTTGGTCAAAGAGGCCCACGCCTTGGTCGTCCGCTCTGAAACCAAAGTCACCAAAAAGGTCATCGAAGCCGCCCCGCAACTCCGGGTCGTCGGTCGCGCCGGCGTTGGGGTGGACAATGTCGATGTCGATGCCGCCACCCAGCGCGGCATTGTCGTCATGAACACTCCCGGCGGCAACACCATCTCCACCGCCGAACTGACCTTCTCCATGCTCATGTCGCTGGCCCGCAAAATTCCGCAGGCCCACATGTCCATGAAGGAAGGCAAATGGAGCCGCAAAGATTTCCAAGGCACCGAGCTTTATAACAAGACCCTCGGCATCCTCGGCATGGGGCGCATCGGCAGCGAAGTGGCCAAACGCGCCCTGGCCTTCGGCATGAAAGTGCTGGCTTACGATCCGTACCTCTCGCTCGCCCGCGCCAAGGCCCTGCAAGTCGATTTGAAGGAACACGTTGAGGACGTTTACGCGGAAACGGATTTCATTACCGTCCACATGCCGATGACGGAAGAGACCAAAGGCATGGTCAACGCCGCCGCCTTTGCCAAAATGAAAAAAGGCGTCCGCCTTCTCAATTGCGCCCGCGGCGGCATCATTAACGAAGCCGATCTCCACGCCGCCATCCTCAGCGGCATCGTCGGCGGCGCCGGTTTGGACGTTTACCAAACCGAACCTCCTCCCGCCGATTTCCCCTTGCGTTCTCTCCCGCAGGTTGTGATGACGCCTCATTTGGGCGCCAGCACCGAGGAAGCGCAGGAAAACGTTGGCATCGAAGTGGCCGAGGCCATTACTGATTTCCTCCTGAGCGGGGTGGTCCGCAACGCCGTCAACCTGCCCAACCTCGACGCCCAGACCTTCGAAGTCGTCAAGCCCTTCCTGACTCTCGGCGAAAAACTGGGCCGCCTCCTGGCCCAATTGGCCCCCAAACGCAACGACCGCATCGACATCACTTACGGCGGCAAAGCCCAGCAATACCCGACCGACCCGATCACGCGGGCGGTCCTGAAAGGTTTTCTGGCCATGGCCGGCGGACAGGAGGTTAACCAAGTGAACGTCCGCTCCCTGGCCGCTTCCCTCGGGCTGCAGGTGCAGGAAATTAAGTCAAGCGAACAAACAGACTTTAGCGAATGGCTCCATGTCGCGGTCTTCTCGGGCGAACAGAAGTTTTCCGCCGGCGGCAGTGTTTTTGGGGCCAAGAGCTTTCCCCGCATCGTCCGCCTCAACGGCCAGCCGGTTGAGATCGCCCCGGAGGGTGTCCTCTTTCTCATGAACAACAAAGACCGGCCCGGCATGGTGGGTTATATTGGGACGTTGATGGGCCGGCACAAGGTCAACATCGCCAGCATGACTCTCGGCCGCGACAAAGCCGGCGGGCGCGCCCTCACCGTCTTAAGCCTGGATAGCGTGCCGCCGCGAGAATTGCTGGAAGAAATTGAAAAAGACCCCGATATTAGTGACGTGCGAATTGTTAAACTATAATAGAAGAATAAATAAATGATCTCGTTTTCAAAACGGCTGGCATTGCCGGCCACTTTGGCTTTGGGCCTCCTTTCACTCCCCTTTCACGCCCGGGCCGTTGCCTCGGACACCAACGCGCTTTTCTCCGATCCGATTGTCGCCACGGGCAAAGGCTTCGCGATCAAGCGCAGCCAGGTGGATGATGCTTACCTCAATTACACCGCCGCTATCGCCGCCCGCGGCGGAACGGTTCCGGAGACCGATCGGGCCGAAGTCCGCTCCAATTTGCTCGATCATTTGATCGTCAACAAAATCCTGGTGCAAATGGCCACCGCCGAGGAACGCACCCAGATCAAGGAACAGATCGACGGGGCCTTTGCCGACGCCCGCGCCCATGCCCCATCGCCGGAAGCTTTTGAGCGGCAAATCAAGGCCAGCGGCATGACCCTCGACCAATTGCGCGACCAGGCCATCGAAGAGCAGCTTTGCCGCCGGGTCATCCTGCGCGAAACCACCAATCACATCACCGTTACCGAAACTGAAATCAAGAAGTTTTACGATGACAACCCGACGAAGTTCGAGGTGCCTGAGCAAGTCCACGCCGCCCACATTCTCATCTCCACCCTCGACCCTTTGACACACGAACCTCTTGCCGCTGACAAGAAGAAGGAAAAGGAAAAGCTCGCCAGTGACTTGCGCGCCCGCGCCTTGAAAGGAGACGACTTTGCCGCCCTCGCCAAACAATACTCCGAAGACCCCGGCTCCAAGGACAAAGGCGGCGAATACACTTTCCCCCGCGGCAAAATGGTGCCCGAATTCGAAGCTGCCGCCTTTTCTCTCAAAACCAACCAGATCAGTGAGTTGGTCGAAACCCAGTACGGCTACCACATCATCAAATTGCTGGAGAAAACCCCAGCTTCCAAAATTGCCCTGGCCGAGGCCAGTCCGCGCATTCGTGAATATCTCATCGGCCAGGCGGTCAAAGACGAACTGCCCGCCTACACCGCCAAACTAAAAGCCGGCGCGGATGTCAAACTGACGGACGCCAGCCCGACCACTGCTCCGGCAGGCAAAAAGTAAGGTCCGGCGCTCCGAACTTATTGGCCTGGGGAGCGCGACCGTCTCGGTCGCTGCGGCAGGCGTCTCGCCGACCGCTTCCTTCTTTGCAATAAAGCGGGCGAGGATGGCCCAGCCTCAATAATCGTATAATCCGCTCTCGTGCGTGTACCCGGCGCCGCCGCCCATCCCGCCCGGCCCGCCGCCTTCCTCTCCACCCATGAAATCCCCAAGCACGTCGCCCATGTCCGCCTCGATTTTTTCCGGATCTTCCCCCGCTTCAAGCCTTCTAATGGCCACGTCCAACTCCTTGGGCACCGTCCCAGCTGGCATGATGTCCTTCATTTTCTTCATCAAATGCGCCATGTGCCTGGGGTTGTTCTCGTCCAAGTGCTCTGTGTCCCGCTCGATCTCCGCCATGACCTTGGCCACGCGCGGATCGTCCAAATCAGGCATCGGGCCCGCGTCCGGCCCTCCCTCCGTCGCGGGCGCGGGTTCCTCTCGCCCGCGCGGCATGGCAAAGGCGCTCATCTGTTTGATCATCTTCCGGTTCCCGCACTTTGGGCAAACCGGGGACCGATCCTGCTGCAACCTTTTGGAAAGGAAGCTGAAGATTTTCCGGCAATCTGGACACGCAAACTCGTAAATTGGCATAACGCTCCCTCAATTTTCATCCTTCGCGAAACGCCCGTCAAGCCGCAAGACGCAAGGATGGCAGTTTAAAAGCATTGACAGGATGAACAGGATTAACAGGATTCGGAGAGGGAAGAAGAGCCAGTGGCCAAGAAAACGCCAGAGCCGGATTTATCGGGAAAAGCAACCTCCCCAAAGATTTTATCCTGTAAATCCTGTTCATCCTGTCCGTCTTTTCTTGGTTGCGGCTTGCCGCGCTGCGCAGAGCAGAAATGAATTTCAACTGAATCTTCCGCTTGCGCTAAGTTGGCTTTTCATCGGCCCAAACGCTGGCCAAATCCCGCGCCGTTGCGCCCGCCACCGCTACCTCTTCCAGCCGCAGTTGACGGTGAAACCAGGTCCGCTGGCGCTTGGCAAATTGCCGCGTCCGGATTTTCACCAATTCGATGGTTTCAGCCAAGCCGAGCTTCCCCCGCAAATGTTCCGCCACCTGACGGTAGCCCAGGGCTTGCAAGGCCGTCGGGTTTTCCGCCAAACCTTGCCGCAGCAACGACTCAGTTTCCGCCACCAATCCCCGCCGGAACATCTCATCCACCCGCTGTTCAATGCGTTCCAGCAATTCTCCCGAAGGGCGGGTCAACCAGATGATGCGAGGTCCACTCGCAGGCTTCCAGCTTGCCCGCTGCCCGGAAAACGGACGCCCTGTCAACCGAATCACCTCCAGGGCGCGAATGACCCGGCGCGGATTCCGCCGGTCAATCGACTCAAAGGTCGCGCGATCCGTCCGTTGCAATTCATCCAGCAATTCCGGCATCGGAAGCGCTTCCAACTCCGCGCGTACTTTCAGGTCCCTGGGCGGCGCTTCTCCCAGTCCCTCCAAATAAGCTTTGAAATAAAGCCCGGTTCCTCCGCAAAAAATCGGCCGCCGCCCGCGCGCTTGGATCTCTTGCGCCGCCGCCCCGGCCACGCTGACGAATTGCGCCGCGTCAAAGCTCTGGCGCAAATCCGTCACGTCGATCAAATGATGCCTCACCCGCTGCTGCTCCGCGACCGAAGGCTTCGCCGTGCCGATGTCCAGGCCGCGATAAACCTGCATCGAATCCACTGAGATGATTTCACCGTTCAGCAGTTCGGCCAGATCCAGCGCGACGGCGGATTTGCCGACGGCTGTCGGACCGGCGATGAAGATCGGCCGCGGCAAAGGTGGTCGGTCCATTTCTCAGGCCTTGTCCGGCACAGCGGCTTTGGCGGAAGAATCGACGCCCGGTTTCTGGTGCGGCAACCGCCACAACAAGCAGGCACCGGCCAGAGCAATGCCGATGCTGACCAATTGGGCCGGAGTCAAACCGCCCCAATAATGCGTCGGCGTATAATCGCCGCGGAAGATTTCCACAAACGAGCGCAGCACCGCGTAACAAATCAGATAAATGGCAAAAACCTGCCCATCAAACTTCTTTCGCCGATATAGCCAGGCCAGAAAACCGTACAAGGCCAGATTCAACAGCGAATCGTAAATCTGCGTCGGATGGACAAAGGTCGGATAGCTCTCATGCACCTTGGGAAACTGAATTCCCCACGGCAGGCTGGTCGGACGCCCGTAGCAACAGCCATTCATCAAACAACCCCAGCGCCCAAAAAAATAACCAAGCGCGATGCTTGGCGCTAGAACATCCGCCAACCGCCACAGCGGCAATTTTTTCATCACGGCATACAGAATACAAGCCAGCGACGCGCCGATTAACCCGCCGTAATAGACCAGGCCTCCATGCTGGACCATGAAGATCTCCTTCAATGGCTCGCCCGCAAACGTTTCCTTCCAATAAGTGGCCACATAAAGAACGCGCGCTCCCACAATCGCCCCCACCAGCAGCCACGGCCCCAAATCCATAATGACATCGGGATGAATATTGTGGAGCAGCGCCCGCCGGCTGGCGGTCCAAATCCCCGCCAGGAACCCGCAGGCCAGAAAAATCCCGTACCACGTCACCGTAAAAGCCCCAAATTCAAAAGCAATTTTATGCACTCCACCCCAAAGTACAGGAATTCCCTGGAATATCAAACCACGTCAACCGCCCCAAATCCTGGCCAAAGGTATTTGAAGTTTCACGGCAAAGCTCGCGACGAAACTTGACCTGTTTTTAGGGTCCTTTGATTCTTTGTTTTTAACCACAGAGACACTGAGGCACAGAGATGCAAGTTAAAGCGGTGGACTCTGTCGCGTTGTTCCGCCTTTCGGCTCATCAGTCTTCTTTGTGTCTCTGTGCCTCTGTGCCTCTGTGGTTTCAATCCTAAATCTGGGGAGCGCGACCGTCTCGGTACCGTCTCGGTCGCAGCGGTCGGCGTCTCGCCGACCGCCTCTTTCCAGTCCTACACAAGCACTCAGGTGCAGCGCGAACGTTACAAGCATTTTGGACGGCCTGACCGATTCCCGTCCGTGGTCGCCTCGGCGAGGCGAACCTGCTTCGAGGTTTGGCGGCGTCCCCCCTGCCGAAACCGCGAATGAACCTTGACGGTTTTCCAAATGAGAGGCTACTGTTCCGCCCATAGCACGGCTCTGAGACATGGGTTGTGCTGACTTGGAACCGATTTATGAACAGAATCCTCCTGATGGCGTGGATTTTGGCCGGGGCCTGCCCGATTTTATGCGGGCAGACGAATGCGTCGAGCGCGGCGGTTCAATGTTGCCTGAGCCATTCGCTCAACACGCTGTCTCCGGCGGCCCATCCCGACACGGGGTCAGAGTCTTCGCTTTTACGGTTACAAGGCGATGGCCAGTGGGAGAATGCGGCGAATGCTTATTCACGGGAGGCAGAGTTCCACTCGCCGGGATTGCGCGCGCCGCCCAAGGGTCACTTGCCTTCTCCGGAAGCGCAAGAATTGAAACCGGCTGGCAGCCCCCGAAGGCTGAGGGGTCAGTCCTCGGAAGTTGGTATTTCTGGTTTTGCATTGATGGTCCTTGGACCGGATGACCCGTAGTAACTACGTCCCCACTACGCGCGTGATTCCGTCTCGGTTCCCGGCGAAGCGATCCGTTCAGTCCTCCAAAACCTCTTCAAAAACCTTCCGTAGGATTTTAATCTTGACGCATTCCTGTTATCATTGCCCCGCATGATAACAATGCCACGCTCAGGAGGACCGCGATGACGCGCAACGGCAGAATCGCCCGGCTCCCGCTGGCCATCCGCCGGCAACTCAACCAGCGCCTCCAAAACGGCGAACTGGCCCAGGACCTCCTCTCCTGGCTCAACCGGCTCCCGGAAGTCCAGGCCAAGAGAAACAGCAGCGCGTTCGCCAAGTCCTTGGCGTTAGTCCCGAGTATGGCCCCAACGCCGCCCCGGAGAGCCTGCTTCCACCGAAACCCAAACCAAATTGAGCTAAATTGAACCAAATTGAGCCGCTGATACCCCCCTGGGGGGGCCGCCGCGCCCCGCCGCGATGCCCTCGCTCTCTCGTTTCCGGTGCAAGAATTCTCCCACGCACCCTCAGTGACGGCGGGCCTGGAAAAGGATCGGGTCGAGGTGACGGGATTGCGCCCGCCACCCCTCCCACACCACCGTACGTGCGGTTTTCCGCATACGGCGGTT
>JBKQWF010000133.1:0-6582 GCA_052139695.1 Limisphaerales bacterium | reverse complement strand
AGCAGGATGCGCGAGCGCAACGCCACTTGTTGAGGGGTGAAATGGGCGCGAACCCATTGCTGGAGTTGGGCGCGATCAGGCTCCGATAGCGTGACGGCAGGAGCGATTTTAGCCATGCCGCGAATTTAAACAGAAAGTTGACATATGTCTAGCTATTTCAGGGACACTACACTAGTTACTTTGGCAAGGGGGCGAATAGCGCGAAACTTTGCCGCCAAACCTCAGGCGAAACGCCTGGGGTTTGGTTTTTTCGTCAAGCCCCTATTTTCACCGGCTCGCTTTCCCTCGCCTACCCTTCCGGCCCCCGCTCGCCTTGTCCTTCGCTCCCGGCTTCGCGCCCGCTGTCGCCCCGGCGCTCCATTAGCCCGCCCCATTGATTACAAGCTGGCAAGCTTCTTTGTAAACAAGAAAGTAAGCTTGCAACTATGTAAACAAACAGACACGTTTGCAAAACGGTCAACAATTAATATTGCAAACAAGCTTTCTTCCGTTTGGGATGGCAACATGATCCAGGCGCTCGCGAATTCCAAGGGGGGGGTGGCAAATCCACCATCGCCGTCCATCTGGCCGCTATGCGTTGGCCTCTTTATCTTTAATGCTTTTTGAAATCCATCAGAGACGGGGCCACGGTCGGCGTGGAGGGTCAATTTAAAACCCAAAGCGAAGGAAAAATATATGTTGAGTTGGACTTTTCCAAGGCGATTGACAGTTGAGGTCTTCCACGAGGCTGAGCGGCCCTTTTGTCGCATAGGCGCGAAGCGTCATCGTTTCTTCACAATCAAAAGCCGCTTCGCCCGCCGCATCCGCCACCAAGGCCACGGCAAGCGATGGGACGGCGGATGAGGGCAGCCGATGGAAGGCCCGGCGCGTCCTTTGCTGTCCTGGCGCAGTTGTCTAAAGTTGTCTAAAAACCGACTATTCGTTCACATTGAACACAATGCTTCTGATTGCGCTCAGGCTGATTTTTGCTCTGTTTTACGATAGAAAAGCGACTGTTGAGAGTGAAAAAGCACACCGAGTTAGAAGTTAATGTCGTCAGCCACTCTTCGGCCAGCTTCATCTTGTCCCAAAGACAAGCCATCGCTTCACGCTAAAGCGCACCGGGTGCGCGGGTGTGGGCCCGCGGTCAAAAATCCGAAACCCCGCGGTGTTAGGTGCAGAAGTTCATTTGCTCCCAACTGCCGCGGGTTGGGTGGCCGATTTGTTTCAACACATTCGAAGGCAGTTTTTTCTGCTTATTTCTTGACAGATCAGAACTTTTCCACTGATTACTGGTGAGATGCTAAAAAGCCGATGATTCCCTCTGAAAGTCGAGAGGACTGGATCCTACGCCATGTGGGGGAGCGACCCGTTGCCGACCGGGCCGGTTTCCTGGACGAGGCGTGTGCGGGCGATGCGGCGCTGCGCCGCCGTGTCGAGGCTCGATTGGACACGCAAGGTCAAGTTGGGGTCTCACCGGGAACAGCCAACGCAACTCCGCCAAAGGAAGCGCCAGCGTCGAAACGGCCGGCCGAGGATGGTCCCGGCACCTTGATTGACCGCTATCGCCTGCTCGAAAAGCTCGGTGAAGGCGGTTTTGGCGTTGTCTATGCCGCGGAGCAAAACGAGCCTGTACGGCGGCAGGTGGCACTGAAGGTCATTAAACTGGGGATGGATACCAGGGAAGTTATCGCGCGCTTTGAAGCGGAACGACAGGCGCTGGCGATGATGGACCATCCGAACATCGCCAAAGTTTTTGACGCCGGGGCGACGCTGACGGGGCGCCCCTACTTTGTCATGGAACTGATCGAGGGCGAGTACGTCACCAGCTACTGCGACAAAAGCAGCCTGACGATTCGCCAGCGCCTCGAATTGTTCATCGAGATTTGCCAGGCCATCCAACATGCACACCAAAAGGGAATAATTCATCGCGACCTCAAGCCATCAAATATCCTTGCCAAGCGGCAAGACAGCGAAGTTGTCGTGAAGGTTATTGATTTCGGGATCGCCCGAGCGATGGAACAATCGTTGACGGAAAAAACCCTTGTGACAGTAAATGAGCGCCTAGTGGGCACCCCGGCGTATATGAGTCCGGAGCAGGCGAGCGCGGCCGGCAAGGACATCGATACCCGCAGCGACATCTACAGCCTGGGCGCCCTGCTCTACGAATTATTGACAGGATGTCCGCCTTTCGATCCCTTTCTTTTGAGCGTGAACGGTCCCGATGGCCTCCGGCGGACGATCTGTAGAGTGGAACCGGTGCGCCCTAGTGTGCGAGTGGCCGCGTTGAAACCGGACAGCGGCGCCGAGGCGGCCAAAAACCGAGGCACGCACCTCACACAATTGCAAAGACTGATCCGCGGCGACCTGGATTGGATTGTCCTGAAGTGCCTGGAAAAGGACCGGGCCCGGCGTTACGACACAGTCAATGGGTTGGCGATGGATATCCGGCGCCATTTGCACGATGAACCGGTATTAGCCGGCCCTCCCAGCGCGAGAAACGCCCTTAAGAAATTCATCGTTCGCAACAAGTGGCCCGTCATCCTCAATGCGACGGTCGCGGTGTTGACTCTGGCCGGCCTGGTCGGCACCTCTCTGGGACTGCGGCGCGCCACGCGGGCGCGCCTCCAAGCCGACCAGAACGCCCGGCTGGCTGATCAAAATGCCGCGCAAGCCAGAGTATTGGCCGAGGAAGCCAAAAAGGCGGAAGCCTCCGCCCTTGGCCTGGCATACTCGGCGAGCATGTTGGGCGCATCTGATGCCCTCCAAAATGGACAGATTGCCGCGGCGCGCCATTACCTCGAGATCGCTCCGAGCGACCTGCGCGGATGGGAATGGCGGTGCCTGTCGAACCGGCTTGACCTAAGCGTTCGCGTCCAAAAGCGCTCCCGAACGCCGGACTCACAAGCACCGCGCTCACAAATCCATGTGCTGCCCGATGGCCGGTCATATTACGACGTCAGTCCGACGAACCTGCAGCGCTGGGACACAGCCACGGGCCAGTTATTGGCGACGATTCCGACGGACCACCTTTGCAGGGATTCCTTGCTCGTTGCCGGCGGAAAACAAATGCTCCTCCGTGTCTCTGACACTCGAGACCCGCACACTCCACAGACCATCGAATTGTTGGATCTGGAGCGCGGCTCACTTCTCTCTACCTGGTCGATTCCGTCGTCTTATCCATGGCCCGCGCCGGACGGCTCGCGGTTGGCCTACCGACAAGGGTCAAACATTTATATCATGGACACCCGGACGGGCACGACGCGCTGGTCCCGGACAGCGGCAACGGAGTCCTATACCCCCCCCTTGATGTGCTTTCAACCGGATGGACGGTGCCTAGCCATCTGCACGGGGTTTCGTGATATTGCTTTGCTCGACGCGGAGTCCGCCGAGGTCCTCAGCACATTTTCCCCGCACGACAATTGGGTTTTCTGCATGGCGTTCAGCATCGATTCGCGGTTGCTCGCGACCGGATCTTTGGACAGCACCATCCGCATCACAGATGTTTCCGTCAATCCTCCTGTGGCCGTGGCCACGTTGCGTGGTCACACCGACTGGGTCACGCGCTTGAGCTTTTCGCCGGATGGATCGCTGCTGGCCTCGAGCGGTCGGGATCGGACCTTGCGTCTGTGGGATACACGGACCGGCGTTTCACGCGGCGTCTTCGAGTCTGATGGCACTAATCCAAGCTTTCTTCCCGACGGCCAGACACTGATCAATGGCGACTCCGACGGAGTTCGATTCTGGGATGTCCAGTCGGCGGATGCCTGGATTCTCCGCGGCCATCGCAGTTACGTGTATTCGGTTCTCATATCGCCAGATGGAGGAACGATTTACTCCGGCGGTTGGGATGGCTTCGTAGGCCAGACCGGCTCGTTGCGTTTCTGGGATGCTGCCACCGGCGACCCGATCGGCGCAGCGGGCACCGCGGGCGAATATGTCCGCGCCGCAGCATTATCGACGGATGGCTCACGTTTGGCTGTTTCAATTGCCTCCGTCGTAAGTGGAGTGTCCGCACGAATCGACATCCTCGACACCGCCACGGGAGCGACGCAGGCGACGGTCGAGGAACGGGGCACCGACCAACCGCCTACCAGCACCGATTCTCTGGCGTTCGACCCGTCCGGTCGGAACCTCGTTTACGTGGATCCGCTTCTGGGAATGGCGCATATGGTTGACGCACGCACGGGTGTTAAACGAAAATCACGACGTGTAGCCAGCCCGGGACCATCGGAGAATTTTGTCGCCTGGAGTCCCGACGGTGCCACCATCGCCGTGTGTATCCACCAGGCGAGCACGATCATCCTACTGGACGGACAATCGCTGGAGCCGCTTCGACAATGGCCGCACGGGCACAAGGGCCTGGTCAACTCGGTGGCTTTCAGCCCCGACAGCCAGCGCATCTTGACAACGGCGGATGATGGAATTGTGCGAGTCTGGGAAGCAGCGACCGGCTACCGTCTGCAAGACCTGGACGGGCACGGCAATCGCGTGCTCTGCGCGACGTATAGTCCTGACGGTAAACGGATCGCCAGCGGCGGCTTCGACGGCAACGTGCTCATCTGGAACGCCCAAACCTTCAAGCAAGTGGCGCGGCTGGGCGGCCACCAGGACTATGCCTATTCGCTGGCGTGGCGGGCCGACAGCCAACAGCTCCTATCCTGTTCGGGCGACCACACGGTTCGCATCTGGGATGCCCAGTCGCTTAAGGATCGCATGCAAGCGCGGCGCGATCGGCAGTCCATCCTGGCCGAGGTTGAGCCGATGGTGCGGCGACTCTTCGCGGAGCTTGGCGATGCCGGAAAAGTGGTCGAGAGGATCAAAGCTGACGATTTATTGAGAGAGCGCGCGCGACAGGTCGCGCTGCAGGTTGCATTGCGGACATCGCTTGATCGGATCAACACCGCCGCCCTAAAACTCCCACCCGACAATCGGCCTGCCTTTCAGAGGCCGTAATTTCCAAAATCCACCGCAACCAAAACAGGACCGTGTCTCAATGTCGCGTGCGTTGGTGATTGGAGCGGTTGTGGGGATACTCCAGAGAGTTCTTTTTCCGGATCAACGCTCAACGCTCCAGCGTTTTCATTGACGGACCGGGGGGATATGCTAGCTTGTTTTTTACGAAACAGTGACGTTCATGTGACGGAAATGAAACGATCCGCCGGGAGAAAGTCGCGTTATGAATCAGCAAGTACATTCCGAGAGTCTTTGCGACTCGCTGCAGTGCGTAGAACGACGCGCTGTAATCGATGTCGGAACCAACTCGGTGAAGCTCCTGGTGGCGGATGTGGGCCGATTGCTTAAACCGGTGCTCAAATTGAGACTGCAGACAGTTCTTGGGCAGGGTGCATTCCGCACCCGCCGCCTACGCCCCGATGCAATGGCCCGCACTGTGGACGTGGTGGCGGATTTCGCCGCGGGGGCCCTTGAACTCTGTTCTACGTCCATCCGGGTGCTGGCCACCAGCGCGTCGCGCGAGTCCACCAACAGCGACGCGTTGGCCCGGGCGATCCAATGCGCCACAGGCTTGACTGTCGAGGTCATTTCAGGCGAACAAGAGGCTGATTACGTTTTCGAAGGTGTGACCAGCGACCCGGCAATTGGGCCGCAGCCGATACTGATCGTCAAAGTCGGCGGTGGCAGCACCGAATGGGTCGCTGGAGAAAACGGGAGCATCTGCTTCCGCAAGAGCACACGCATTGGGACTGTCCGCCTGCTTGAATTCCAACCGCCCGGCGATCCACCGTCCCGGGCCGCTCTCGCACGCCTGCGCACGACTGTGAGAAAGTTCATACAGGCCGAAGTCGGTCCGAGCCTGCGACCGGTGCTGCGGGCTTTTTGCGGACGGGAGGTGCGCCTAGTGGGCTCAGGCGGTTCGCTACGGGCGCTGGTGCAACTGAGTTCGGCACCCGTGTCCGGCCAGCCCATTTCCCTCCTGCGGGTGCAGGTGGTCGAACAAGTGGAGCGACTCTGGGGACTCTCCGTGCAGGAACGCAGGCAGATCAGCGGGCTAGACCCGCAGATGGCGGAGGTGATTTTGCCGGGGGCGGTCCTCTACGAGGCGGTTCTGGACCAGTGCGGATTCGATAAATTGCTCATCAGCAATCGCGGGCTGCGAGAAGGCACGCTCCTGATGGCCATACGAAAACAGACACGCGTGGACGCTTCGACCTTGCCGGATCCTATCTTCCGTGGTTCGGACGCGATACGCATGCGGAATCCTAACCTGCCGTCCAGGCAGGTCTGCTGAAATCCGTCAGCACGCCGATCGTTGGCAATAACTCCATCCGGCTGGAACTCCAGTCAGGAGGCAGATGCCGGAACCCAGTTCACTTGTCATTGAGCCCACTGCCCTGGAGTTGGATGGCACGTGCGACGGTGGCGGGCCCCTGTTGATGAGCAGCCTGGATTCCATTTCCGAGATCGTCCTGGGCAATGTGAAAGTTCCTTCCGAGAAAACCGAGCAGATCATTCCGTTCCTCCAAGAACTCAAGGCCCGTTACGGCAAGCCGGTGGCGGTGGTGCATGACATGGGCCGGGGCATTCTGGCGGCCGTCCAAGAAGTCTTCCCGGGCCTCCCGGATTTTATCTGTCATTTTCACT
>JBKQWF010000132.1:0-27168 GCA_052139695.1 Limisphaerales bacterium | reverse complement strand
AAAACGCCAACTGGCCCAGAACCTCCTCTCCTGGCTCAACCAGATGCCGGAAGTCCAGGCCATCCCGAACCAAATTGAACCCAATTGAGGTAAATTGAGCCGCTGTGACCCCCCCGGGGGGGGCCGCCCCGCCGCGATGCCTTCGCTCTCTCTTTTCGACTGGAAGAATCTTGTCGTGCGCACTGAGCCCGGAAAGGCAGGGACGCCTCGCCACCCTACGGCCTGTCTGCCTTTGCTGGTGACGAAGGAGGCGAAGTGCCTTAGCTTGCTCCAGGAACCTTGAATACGGCACCATCATCGTTTTCGAATCTGGAAGAATTTGCCTTGGAACTTCATCCGCTTCTGCGCCAGAGCGGCGCGGGGAACGTCCTCGCGCGGGACAAGGAGTTTGATCGGCTGGCCTTGGCCCTGTTCGCCTTGCAATTAGAGTCGGTCCCGATCTATCGGGAATTCTGCCAACGGCGCCAGGCCGCGCTGGAAAGCGTTTCTCTTTGGAGCCAAATTCCCGCTTTGCCTGTGAGTGCCTTTAAGGAATTCGACGTTTCTAGCATTCCGGCTGGCGAGCGGAAGCAGGTTTTTCATTCCAGCGGCACAACCGGCCACGTTCCCAGCCAACATTTTCATCATGCCAGGTCAATCGTAATGTATGAGGCTTCGCTGCTTTCCTGGTTTAAATTCTGTTTTCTCGGCGGCCCATCGGAACCGATGAAACTGGTTTTCCTGACGCCCGAGCACGCGCCCCATTCTTCGTTGGTCCACATGTTTCAAACGGTGCGGCGACACTTGGGTGCGGCGGATTCGGTTTTTGTGGGACGGCTGGAAACAGACGGTTCATGGAGCTTGGATTTTGAGCGCGCTTTCGCCGTCTTGCGAGCCGCGGTTGAGGCACAGCAGGCCATCGGCGTGCTGGGGACGGCCTTTTCGTTTGTGCATCTGTTGGAGGCATTGCAGGCCGACGGGAAACGCTTCTTGCTGCCCGCGGGTTCGCGCGTTATGGAAACCGGCGGATACAAGGGCCGCTCCCGTGAAATGCCTAAAGCCCAATTGCGCGAAATGATCTCCTCTTTTCTAGGCGTTGCGGAGTCGAGAATTATCGCGGAATACGGCATGAGCGAACTGGGTTCGCAGGCCTACGACCGGGCGGGGGCGGAGCATTCGGGGCTTTTTGTTTTTCCGCCCTGGGTGCGCGCGCAGGTCATTTCCGCGGAAACCGGCGGGCCAGCGGAAGAGGGGAAAACAGGGTTGCTTCGCGTCTTCGATCTGGCAAATATCTGGTCTGTCATGGCTGTGCAAACGGAAGATTTGGTTGTCGGCCACCGCGGCGGATTCAACGTTCTCGGCCGAGCCTCGACTTCGGCGCCGCGCGGTTGCTCTCTCATGGCGGTCTCTGAAAATGCCTGACGCACATACCCATTCGGAAGTCCAGGCAGCCTTGTCTTCCCTGGCGAGTTATTTCCTGGCGGATTTGCCGCCGGAAGCCGAGCTAACCGCGGGGCTCATTACCGAAGCGTGCCAAACTCTCAAACGCAATCGCCAGCGTTATCTGGAAGAACGCTCCACCGATAGCATCGTGCGCCTTTTGGACCGCTTGGGACGCGATTGGCTGGAGGCCGATTTTCCTTTCCGTAAGATGGCGCTGGAAGCCGGGCCCGAGGCGACGGGCTTTTCCGCCCCGATCCTGGCCAGCGGATTGAACGCCTTCTTTAAACAATTGACTTCCGCAAACCTCGAGGCCCTGCTTCATCAAGAGCTGGGCCAGGCGCGGAGGCTGGACAGTTTTTTTGCCGGCGACCACGAGCCGGATCCGCGTCGAACGGCTCTGGCGCGGGGACCGGAATTACTGGCGCACATTGCCCCCGGCAATTTGCCGACGCCTGTCCTGATGCAGATGGTGCTCGGCCTTCTGGCCCGCTCCGCGCAATTCGTTAAGTGCGCCTCGAACACCGCCTTTGTGCCGCGCCTGTTTGCCCATTCCATTTACCAAGCCGACCGCAAGTTGGGCGCTTGCATGGAAATAGCGCAATGGAGAGGCGGTGATCAGCTCCTTGAGCCCGCTCTTTTCGCCGAATCGGACTGTGTGGTTGCCACCGGCAGCGACGAGATGCTGGCGGCGTTGCGCCCCGAGGTTCCGGCCGGCGCTCGGTTCCTCGGTTACGGCACGCGGGTCAGCCTGGGCTACGTCACGCGCGAAGCGTTTGAGGAGGAGTCGGAAGACGTGGCGAAATGGGCCGCGGCAGACGTGACGGCCTGGGACCAACTGGGCTGCCTTTCCCCACATGTCATCTATATTGAGGACAGCGGCGGGGCCGGGGAGTTTTTTGCCTCGATGCTGGCGGAAGAATTGGAGGCGCGGGAGAAAACACATCCGCGCGGCGCCCTGACAGCGCAAGAAGCGGCGGACATCGCGCGCCGCCGTTCCTTCTACGAAGTGCGGGCCGCGCATTCGCCGGAAACCCGCCTTTGGGCCAGCTCTGCTTCGACGGCTTGGACGGTTGTTTTGGAAAACGACCCGCTCTTCCAGCTTTCCTGTTTGAACCGGTTCATTTATGTGAAAGCCGTGGCAAGCCTGACCCACGCCTTGCAAGGGCTGGAAACGGTGCGGGAGAGAATCTCCACCGTCGGCCTGGCTAGCACCGAGCGGCAGGCGCCTGAATTGGCGCGGCAGTTTGCCCGGTGGGGCGCAAAAAGAGTCTGCCCACTCGGGCGTATGCAACAGCCGCCCCTGGGTTGGCGCCACGACGGCCGGCCCCCACTGGGCGACTTGCTGACCTGGTGCGATTGGGAAAAATAGAGACGATGGAACTGCGAAAGACATTTCAATTTGAAGCGGCCCACCTCTTGCCGCTGCTGCCCGCGTCGCACAAGTGCCGCCGCCTGCACGGCCACAGCTTTAAGGTCGAAATCGCCGTCGAGGGTGAATGCGATCCGAAGCTGGGCTGGGTGATGGACTACGCCGACCTGGCCGAGGCTTTTAAGCCCATTTGGGCCAAGCTCGATCACTTCTATCTCAATGACATTCCCGGTTTGGAAAACCCCACTAGTGAGAATATCGCGTTCTGGATTTGGAGCCGGCTCAAACGCCGCCTGCCACGCCTGATCGAGGTTGTGGTGGCGGAAACCTGCACGGCCCGCTGCATTTATCGCGGGCCGGTCAAGGCAAGTTCAAGTCTGTCACCGCCCCAAGCGAAGCCGAAGTAACCGCGCTGGCGTATTTGGCCAGCACGCCTCGGGTATAACGAGGGGCGGGAGCTTTCCAGGCCTTGCGCCGCTGCTTCAGTTCGGCGGCGGGGACCGCCAGGTTGATTTCGCGTTTGTCGGCATCAATCGTGATGGGATCGCCATTTTTTACCAAAGCGATGGCTCCGCCCAGATAAGCTTCCGGCGTGATGTGGCCCACGACGAACCCGTGGCTGCCGCCGGAAAATCGGCCGTCCGTGATGAGCGCCACGTCTTTGCCCAGGCCTTTGCCGATAATCGCGGAAGTGGGTGAAAGCATTTCACGCATGCCAGGCCCGCCTTTTGGGCCTTCGTAACGAATGACAATCACGTGCCCTTTCTTGACCTTTCCATCGAGAATGGCCTGCAGCGCGGATTCCTCGCTGTTAAAAACAATCGCCCGGCCGCTGAAGTGCGTGCCCTCTTTGCCGGTGATTTTGGCCACCGCGCCTTCCTCGGCCAGGTTGCCGCGCAGGATGACAATGTGGCTGCTGGTTTTGATCGGGTTGTCCAGCGAATGGATAATCTGCTGGCCCTCCGGATACGGCTTAACGCCTTTCAGCGTTTCCGCCATCGTTTGGCCGGTGACAGTCAACGCATCGCCGTGGAGCAAACCTTCCTCCAGCAACATCTTCATCAAGGGCCGAATGCCGCCGATGGCGACCAGTTCGGACATGAGATAGCGCCCGCTCGGCTTGAGATCGGCCAGCACGGGAACGCGGCGGCCGACGCGCGTGAAGTCGTCGAGCAAGAGTTTGACCTTGGCGGCGTGCGCGATGGCGAGCAGATGCAAAACGGCGTTGGTCGAACCGCCCAGGGAGATCGCGACGGTGATCGCGTTTTCGAAGGCTTTCTTCGTCAGAATGTCCAAGGGGCGCAAGCCTCTCTGGAGCATTTGCAAAACGCAGGCGCCAGCGCGGCGGCAATCTTCCATTTTCGCGGCGGAAACGGCATTTTGCGCCGAGCTGTCCGGCAGGCTCATGCCGAGAGCTTCGATTGCCGAAGCCATCGTATTGGCCGTGTACATCCCGCCGCAGGAACCGGGACCGGGAATGGCGCATTGTTCAATCGCTTGAAATGTTTTGTCGTCGATGTCGCCCTTGGCATGGGCGCCGACCGCTTCAAAGACCGAGACAATATCGAGCTTGCGAGTGTCGCCGGTGATGCAGCCGGGGAGAATCGTTCCGCCATAGACAAACACGGCTGGCCGGTTCATCCGCGCCATGGCGATCAACGCTCCCGGCATGTTCTTGTCGCAACCGCCGATGGCCACAAACCCATCCATCCCGGCGCAACCCACCACGGTTTCGATGGAATCGGCGATGACCTCGCGGGAGACAAGAGAATACTTCATGCCCTCGCTGCCCATGGAAATGCCGTCGGAAATGGTGATGGTATTGAAGACGATGGCCTTGCCGCCGGCCTGGTTGGCGCCTTTCTCAGCTTCGAGCGCCAATTTGTCAATATGCATGTTACACGGAGTCACATTGCCCCAGGTTGAGGCGACGCCGATGAGGGGCTTTTGAAAATCTTCCGGCTTGAACCCAATCGGATAGAGCATGGCGCGCGCGGCGGCTCGTTCGTCGCCATCAAAGACGATGCTGGAATAGGGCCGGGTGGAGTGGTTGGAGGCGGCTGGCTTGGCGGAACCTGACTTTCGATTAAGAGTCTTCATTTAAGTATCGGTTGTTATCAGCTTGGCTGGGCTGCGGCAAGGCTTTACTGGAGCGGCGGAGGCCATTTAAGCCGTCGGTCAAGCCCGGTTGGGGGGGCACTCCGCGCCCGGCCCTGGAGTTTGGACATTTTTGGGAGCCAGTCGCCGTGAAACGGGCCGGAATCGGATCAATCAGCGGCGAATCCAAAAGCGGCTGGCGTGTCGAAACAATCCTGAAGGATTGGGCCAAAAAAAATGTCCAAGCTCCCTGGACGCCTCGGGGAGGCGTCCCGCGAGGCGTCGCTGCCGTTCGCTGAGGCATGAGGAACCGAAAAGCTCGCTTTCCGCGGCGGGTTCTTTTTAATTGCGGCTGATGGATGGCGGAGAAAAATCGTGGCTCGACTTGTTGAAGCGCTCTTTCGGATTCGCTTCCTTTCGCCCTTTGCAGCGGGAGATCATCCGCGAAACGATGGCCGGGAGGGATGTCTTTGCGCTTCTGCCGACGGGCGGCGGGAAATCGCTCTGCTTCCAATTGCCGGCGCAACTGCGGCCGGGTTTGACGGTGGTTGTTTCGCCATTGATCGCCTTGATGAAGGACCAGGTCGATGCTCTTCAAGCCGCCGGCATCCGGGCGACCTTTCTTAATTCGACCCTGCAAAGCGACGAGGCGCGCCACCGCCTGCGCGGGCTGCATCGCCACGAGTATTGCCTGCTTTACGCGGCGCCGGAGCGGTTGATGCTGTCCGGGTTCCTGGCGGACTTGCGCCAGTGGAATGTCAATCTGATCGCGGTTGATGAGGCGCACTGCATCAGCGAATGGGGCCACGATTTTCGGCCGGAATACCGCCAACTGGCGCAATTGCGGGAGCATTTTCCGAAGGTACCTGTGATGGCCCTGACCGCCACCGCGACGACGCGGGTGCGGGAAGACATTGTCAAACTGCTGCGCTTGCGGGAGCCGGCCTGTTTTGTCGCGAGCTTTAACCGGCCCAACCTCCACTACCGCGTCGTGGCCAAAGCCAAGCCAGGGGCGCAAGTGCTGGAGTTTTTGCGGCAACATCCGCGCGACAGCGGCATCGTCTATTGCCAGAGCCGCAACGGGACGGAACGGCTTGCCCAACAATTGACGCAGAACGGCGTTTCCGCCCGCCCCTATCACGCCGGGCTTTCCGCGGGGGACCGGAACGAGCATCAGGAACTCTTTCTCCGCGATGAAGTCCGCGTGATTTGCGCGACCATCGCTTTCGGCATGGGGATCAACAAACCGAATGTCCGCTTCGTCCTGCATTATGATCTTCCCAAGAATATCGAAGGTTATTACCAGGAAACAGGGCGCGCCGGACGGGACGGCTTGCCAGCCGAATGCGTCTTGCTCTTCAGCGCCGGGGACACGGTCAAGCAGCAGCGGTTCATCGAAGAAAAACCGCCTGAGGAACAGGCGATTGCCCGGGAACAACTCCGCCAGATTGTGCGTTACGCGGAGTGCAACGATTGCCGCCGTGCCGAATTGCTCCGCTACTTTGGCGAGCATCTGCCGGGCGGCAATTGCAACGGCTGCGACAATTGCCTTTCGCCCCGCGCCACCTTTGACGGCACGATTTCCGCGCAAAAGCTCCTTTCCTGTGTCTTCCGCATCCGGCAAAAGACGCGATTCGGGGTCGGCCTCAACCACGTCGTGGAAGTGCTGACCGGGGCGGAGACGGAAAAGATCGAGCGCTGGGGGCACCGCGAGCTTTCCACCTACGGGATTGGCCACGAACATAGCCGGCCCCAATGGCAGGCCATTGGACGGGAACTGGTCCGGCTGGGTTATTTGCGGCAGGACCCGGGGAAGTTCAGCACTTTGGAGCTGACGGCAGAAGGCCTGGCGGCCCTGCGCCAGCGGACAAAGATTGTCTTGACCAGGCCCATGACGGCGCCGGAGACGAACCGGAAGAATCAGCGCGCCGGTGAAATCGCTTGCGACGAGCAGCTTTTCGAGTCCTTGCGGCAATTGCGCAAAGCGCTGGCGGACGAGCGCAATGTGCCGGCTTACATCATTTTTTCCGATGTTGCGCTGCGGCAAATGGCCCGGTATTACCCGGTCGATGAAGAACAATTCGCCCGCATCAGCGGCGTGGGAGAAAAGAAGCAGCGTGAATTCGGAGGGGTCTTTTTGGCGGAGATCGCGAAGCATTTGGGTTCGCATCCTCGGCAAATTTTCGCGGAGGATTCCTTTCGCTGACCGGCCGGCTAACGTATCCGCGCATAAATGATTCGACATTACAAAGAGGAGTTTTCGGGAGGGGCGAGCGCCGCGAGCCCCATCATAACAGGGCGTCGCGGCGCTTCCGGCCTCCCGTCGCAAGGAAACCGAGGAAACATTACCTGTCGAATTGCCGATGGGAGGGTACATGGTGCAGATTGAGCACGAGAAAACCGTGGGGCGCCAAATCGATTTGCAAATGATGGCCGCTTTGTTTCCATTTTGACTCCGCGTCGGCAAAGACGGTGTGGGCCCATGGCGCGCCGAAAGTGAGCCGGGAAGAGCGCGGTCCGAGATTGACCGCGGCCAGCGTACTGCGCACGCCCCTTTTCCATTTCAGCAGGAAGGTGTCGGCAGCGTTTGTGGGCACGTATTCCATCTCCGGTCCGCCTATGGCCGTTTTGGGAAGGCAAGCCAGCAGCGTGTCGTAAAAACACTTGGTATCCGGATTGGGCAATTCGGGCCAGTAACGGGTCAACTGCACGGGCACGCGATGTTTTCGGCCAGTCATTTGGCCGTCGTGCAGCAGGCGCATTCCGGGCTGGGAAAGGAGCAGGACGGCGGCGGCCTTTTGCTCCGCCGGATTAAGGAGGGAGGCGATTCGCGGCTCGTCGTGGTTCTCCAGGAAGCGCACGGGGGAGAAATGATGGGCGACCTGACCAAGGTGGTTCCACAGGGCCCGCGAATCCCGCCGCACCAGGCAATCGTAAAAGCCCTTGTCATAAGCATAGTCGAAACCCAATTGCCGCAAGCGTCCCTCACGATGCCAATAGGCTTCGGCGACGAACAGGAAATCGCCCTGTTTTTCTTTGACGCTCGCGATCGCCTCCTTCCAGAATTCGCCCGGCGCGGCCGGCGTGGCGCGGGGAAAATCGGCCCAGGTCGCGGCAAAGACATCCTCCAGCAGAAGCATCGCCATGTCGCAACGGACGCCGTCGCATTGCCTGGCCACGCGTCGCAGAATTCCGCGCATGGCGGCATGGGTGGCCGGAACGCGGTAGTCGAGTTGCGCGGTGTCGGTCCAGGCCGGGAAATTTGGATCCTTTCCGTGGGCAATCCAGTTCTTTCCGGCGCGAAAGGTCTCCGGCCGGGACGCCGGGCCGTGGACAAACAGAGCGGGGCGCGCGGAAAGCCATGAATGATCCAGCCCCAGATGATTGGGGACGAAATCCAAAATCAGGCCGATGCCATGCTGGCGGAGCCTCTGACGAAAATGAGCCAGGCCCTTATTCCCGCCGAAAGGCCGCGCCACAACATAATCGGCGATCGCGTAAGGCGACCCTGAGATTTGCCCGTCGCTCACGGCGCCAAAAGCCTCTCGACACAGCGCGCGAAAGGCGGGTTGCGCGCGAGCCAGAGCGGATGCTTTCGGGCCAGTCTTCCACACGCCCATCAGCCAAAGGTGGGTAAACCCGGCGCCCTTCCACCCGGCAAATTCAGTTTCCGGGACAGTCTCCAAGGTGACTGGCGCACTGGCAGATTCCGACAGTTCCCGCAACCAGCAGCGGGTATTGAGCTCCAAGACCAGCGGATGGGCCATCAGGAGTTGAGCACCTGCATGGCCTTTTTTGCATTGGACACGCGCACGATCATCAAGCCGCGTTTCGCGTCGGGCGGGGTGGCGCAGTAGGCGTATTCAATGTTGACTTTGGCATCGGCCAATTTGTGGGCCAGCTTGGCCAGCGTTCCCGGTTTGTTGTCGCCTTCGATCATTAAGACCTCATCTTCCACCACCAGTGTGCCATGCGCCTCGAAGACAAATAACGCCCTGGCCGGATCGCTCACCACCATGCGCACGACGATGTGATCGACCGTGTCGCTGGTGGAGACGGCATAGATGTTGATCTTTTCGGCGGCCAAAGCGTCGCAGACGCGGGCCAGAGTTCCGGGCCGATTTTCCAGGAAGAGCGCCAATTGTTTCGTTATTTGCATACGTTATTAGGTGTGGCTGGGAGCGGGGTGCGGGCGCGGCAGAGATAATGGTCCACTTGCTGGCCGAAAGCGCGAGGTTTTGCGCGGTAGAGAATTTTCGCGATTTTCAGGGCCTTTTTTTGCCGCTGGGCGCGTTTGCGGGCAATGCGTCTGGCCAGGCGCTGGAAATCACGGCCGGGCACGGCGCGATGGGCCTGTCGGAGGGCCGTCAAGACCATGAACAAATCATGGTCGTCCCCCAGCGCATCGGTTAATTCCTCGGCGGACCTTCTCCACTGAGAGACTTTTTTGGGGTGCGTCCCTTCGATCAATTCAAACCCGTAGCCGAGCCATTTGGCTTTTTTCCGGGCCTGGTGAAGATTTTGCGCGGTGGGATTGCGGCGAGCCGTTTTGAATGCGCTCCGGCCCTGCTTGTAAATGCGCCGCAGGCCCGCGGCGAGGTCGGACGGCGTGGCGTGTCGCACGGGAAAGGAGCCGATGCCCTGGCGCGAGGCTTGGAGCATCGCGCACAAGGTCTTGCGCAAGGCGGGCATGCGGCGAAGGCAGGTTGTTTGCTCGCGCTCAAGCCGGCGCTTAACGGGGTCACTAGCCGGGTCGTCCTTTCGCAGCTTCTTCAGCGTCTCCAACTGGACGTGGAGATCGCGCAAAGGAGAAATTTTGTGGGCCGCATCAGCCAGGCGCCGGTTTTCCTTGCGGTAGAGGTTCTTGGGACAAGCCACCCGCAACGAACGCAAGAGAGCGCGAAGCCGCTTGAGGGCCTTGCGAACATCCTGCACCGCTTCCCCATGGTCGCGACGTTCCAATTGGGTCATGGCCAAATCCATTTCCTCGGCCGCGATACGGCCAAAGGCCTTAGCCAAAGTCTCGCCTTTTGCGATGCGGTAGCTCATAGCGGCGACGCCAGAAATAGCACAACCCGCCGCCCACGGAAAGCAACATTTTTTATGGAAGAACTCCACCATTCCTGTGAGGTAGGGCACGCACTCCGCTGCGCGCCTCGCTCCGGCGGCCAGCGGAGTGGCCGCCCTACCATAAAACTGTCAGACATTTTTAATCGAACCCCGCGCAGGCTGACGCATCTAAAGTTCGAGGCGGCAGGGTCGCCCGGCCAGGCGACCACGGACGGCTCGGCCCGCCTTCGCGCTGCTCGCTTCGGAGGGCAGGCGAGCCTTCACCCCTACCTTCCATTGCGATTAGTGTGCGATTGAATCGCGCGCCGCGATTTGTTACGATGCGGGCATGGGAAGACAATGGCTCCATGCCAAGCGATTGGTCGCCGGACTGAAAAAAGGCCGGGCGACCGCCAAACTCGTGCGCGAAATTTCTGTCGCGGCCAAAATGGGGGGGCCTGACCCGGACATGAACCCGCGGCTTTTTGCCGCCGTGGAGAAGGCGAAAAAAGAGAGCGTCAACCGGGAGGCCATTGAGCGGGCGATCAAGAAGGGCGCCGGCATTGGCCCGGAAAAACTGATGGTGGAACACATCATCTTCGAAGGTTACGCCCCGCACAAGGTCCCGGTCATCGTTGAGGTATATACCGACAACACCAACCGCACCGCTCCGGAAATACGGATGCTTTTCAAAAAAGGCCAACTGGGCGCGTCGGGCGGGAACAAGTATCTCTTCGACCACGCCGGATTGGTGGAAGCGCATCACCCCGACGCCGCAACCGACATCGAAGCCGCCGCCATCGAGGCCGGCGCGAATGAAGTCCAGGCCCTGACAACGGAGCAAAATGACGACATTCCAGAAGGGACGGCTGGGGCGCGATTCCTTTGCGACCGCACCACGGTGCAGACCGTATCCAAATGGCTCTCGGCCAACGGCTGGACGGTGGTGACGAGCGAATTGGGTTATGTTCCCAAGAATTTCCCGGAGTTGAGCGAGGCGCAACGGATGGAAGTCGGCGAATTCCTGCAAGCCCTGGAAGAACACGACGACGTGCATCGGGTCTGGGCGGCAGTCAAATAAGCGCCGGGCGGTTGCGATTAAAGACATCGAGCGGGTGCGTGGCGGAATTCTTGCACTCGGCAAGAAAGCGCGATGGCATTGCGGCGGGGCGCGGCGCCCCCCCGGGGGGGGGTAATAGTGGCTCAATTTGGTTCAATTTAGCTCAATTTGGTCCAATCAGGTTCGGGTTGGGCCAGTTCGCCGTTTTGGAGGCGCTGGTTGAGTTGCCGACGGATGGGCAGCGGGGGGCGGGCGATTTTTCCGTGCGCGTCATCGCGGGCCTCCTGAGTGTTGCATTGTTTGCATGCGCGGCAATGATAGCAGGAACGGGTCAAGATTAAAATGCTACGGAAGGATTTTTCAGGCAAGAAGCTGAGCCTTCTGTCGCGGTGTGAATTTTGGAATTGGGGATTTCATGGATTCTTGCGCCCAAAATCTTGTCGAATGATCTCTCAGATTTAGGATTGGAACCACAGAGGCACGGAGACACAGAGAAGACTGATGAGCCGAAAGGGGGAACTCCGCCCGCCCATTTCATCCTTGAACAGGTCGCCGCACGCCACGCGTTTGACTCCTTGTTTGAGGGTCGGAACGTTGAAATTGAGGAGCAGGAAAAAATGCAACGCGACCGAGTCCGCCGCTTTAAATTGCAGCTCTGTGCCTCGGTGTCTCTGTGGTTAAAAACAAAGAATCAAAGGACCCGATAAACAAGGATAAAGTGTTTCTGCAAGAAATCGTGTAGTTTTCCTTCGGTAGGTTTTGTTTCTTGACGGATTTGTGCTGGAATGCGGGCGTGCGATGAATCGCAACGCCAACATTCTAAATATGAAAAAGAGCCAAATCCTCCTGCTGGCCGCCGCCGTGTGCGTGGCCGGCTGCAAAAACCCCGTCAACCTCTCCGGTTCCTACGCCACCCCGAAGCAGGACGTGACCGGCGCCGTCAATATTACCACCAACAGCGTGACGGTGTCGGGCACGTACGCCAATACCAACCAAACCGCCGGCGGCAGTGTCACGGTCGGCAAGTAAACAAGCCGCCATGAAACTTTCATCCGCGCCGTCCGTTGGTTTTTTTATGGTGATGGGCCTTCTCTGGCAAGGCTGCGCCTGCCCGCGGCGCGACGCGGAAACGAGCCACTCCGTGGAATGGTTTCGCGACCGCCCGGACGGCCTGGTGCGGCGCGAGGTCTGGCGCGACAAGGAAGCCGGCGGCGGATTGTTCCTCTTGACCGACCCGGCGGTGCAACAAATGACCGCGCTGCATACCAACCAGGCGGCGCTGGGGGGCGGAAGCCTTTTCAGCGCCGCCACTGCCGCCGTCACGGTTGATACCAACACCGCCGCGATCGTCGGCGCCGGCGGCACGGCCATGGGAAACGTGATCGGCGCGGCGGCGAAGTCAGCAGTCAAATGAAAACGACTGAAGATCCATCCATGATGGTGGCCCCTGTTGGAACGATGGAAGAGCCGGAAAGGCTGAATGCGCCTTTGGCCGGCCGGTTTGACCCTGGCAACGCCCGGTTGCTCGCTTTGGCCAGCGCCGCCGCCTATGGTCCTGAGCTTCATATTCGTTCCTACGGCGAGCCTCTCCGCATCGACGCCACCAGCACTTCCACTCGCGTCCTCATCTGGCATTGTGGCAACAACATCATCGTGGCGTTTCGGGGAACGGCGGACCGGCGCAATTGGCTGACGGATCTTGATTGCAAATTCGTGCCGCAAAATGGCTGCCGCATCCATGCGGGATTCGCTGAGGCGCTGGAGAGCGTCCGGGAGAAGACGCTGGCCGGCATGTTTCAAGCCGCCCAGGCCGGCAAAGGGCGGCCCAGGTTATGGTTGACGGGGCACAGCCTGGGCGGGGCTTTGGCCATGCTTTTCGCCTGGCGCGTGGCCGAGCGCTATCGGCGGCAACCGTTCAGCGGGGTTTATACCTTTGGGCAGCCGCGGGTCGGCAACGCGGTTTTTCGCGCCCGCTATGACGCGAGCGGGCTGCGTGGCTATACGTTCGCTGGGTTTTTACCGGCACGCCGGGCATGGGATCTTTTTTAATGACAGCGGGCGATGGCGGGAAGAGGCGCCGTTCCTGTGGAAGGTCAGGAGCGAGGCCGCCGCCCATCTTCACCGCCTGGTTCGCTTCCGCGACGCCGCCCTGGAGGACCATCACATTGACACCTACCTGAAGCTGTTCGCGGACCCCGGACCGGAGGATTGGCCAGAGGCAGTGGACTCCTTTTTCGCGGCTTATCCATAGATAGCATTGACATGAATATCGCTGAAATCCCCTCCGCCGATTTGGGCTCATGGATGTACGCCCTGGGCTCGGTCATTCAAATCGCCGCCTCGATCACGATTCTGGCCACGATCAACTCCAAACAACGGCGGGAAATTTCCTTCGCGGGAGAGCCGCTGGACCGGAAGGAATTTGACCGGATGGTCGCCGAGAACGCCGCCGCGCATGACCAGCTTTTGGCCAAAATCAGCGCGGTGGAAAGGGGCCTCGACGGGCGGCTGGCCGCGCGCATCGACAAGTTCGAGGTGGAATCGCGCGAGTCGCGCCAACTCCTCCAGCAAAACGTCACCGCGATTGGCAACGATGTCGCCGCCCTGAAGAAGGAAGCCGAATTAGCCAACCAGCGCGCCTTTCAGATGGACTCGAAAATCGACCGTCTGATTGAACGCGAAAGATAACCAACCCGCCCCCGATTATGGTCCCGCAAAATCAACTCGAACTGTTTCGCGACGCGCTTTTGCGCGCCCTGAAAGCCGCCCGTTCCACGGGCTTTAGCCTCTCCAACCTGGAAATCGCGCTGCGCGCTTCCGGCTTCCGCCATTTTACGACGGCGGAACTGGAAGCGGAATTGCAGTACTTCGCCGACAAGGGGTTTGTGGCCGAGAACCACAAATCGCATACCCTGGCCAACCGCATCTGGCGCGTTACCGCCGCCGGGATTGATGATCTGGAAGAAAGGGGGCTGTGATGGCCGTAATCTATGCTCATGAGCACTGAGTCCGATGGTCCGTTGAAGGCCCATCCCCGGCGCTTGCTGCTGGAATACCAAAAGCGCTGGGTCGATGATTCGTCGCGGTGGAAGTTCGGGCTGATGTCCCGACAAGTGGGGAAGGATTTTTCTGCCGGTTACGAGGGCGTGGTGGATTGCATTCTCAAGGAGCTGGAAGGGAAAAAGACGGATTGGCTGATCGTGGCGCCTTCCGAACGTCAATCATTGGAATCGCTGGGCAAATGGAAGGCCTGGGCCGAGGCCTTCAAAGTGGTCACTGAAACGTGGGAGGAAGAACGGCGTGACGGCCACGAAAGCCTTTTGAAATCCGCCATGATCACGTTCCCGCGCGGCAGCCGTGTCATCGCCGTGCCCGGCAAGCCGGACACGGTGCGCGGCTACAGCGCGAACGTCCTTTTGACTGAATTCGCCTTTTTCGAGCAGCCCGACGCCACCTGGCGGGCCATTCTGCCCTCCATCACCAATCCTCTGCGCGGCGGCGAAAAGAAAGTCCGGCTGATCACCACTCCCAACGGCATCGGCAACAAAGCCTACGATCTCTGGGTGACCAATTTTCGTTCCGGCCAGGGCGCGTCCCCGGAGAAGAACGGACATCGTTGGGCCTGCCATTTCGTCGATATCCACAAGGCCGTGGCGGAGAAGCTGCCGGTCAATATTGAAGAACTGCGCGCGGCCCTTAACGACGCCGAAGGGTGGGCGCAGGAATTTGAATGTGAATTTCTGGACGTGCAGAGCACGCTGCTTCCTTACGAATTGATTGCGTCATGCGAAAGCAGCGAGGCGTCCGCGGCAGCCCCGGCGGATTTTTGGCTGCGCGCGGCCGCCGGCGCTCCGCCGCTTGTCATGGGCATCGACTTCGGACGCCGCCGCGACCTGACCGTTGCCTGGACCAATGCGCAATTAGGCGACGTGGCGCAAACGGTGGAAGTGCTCGAACTGGAAAAAATGAGCACCCCGGAGCAGGTCGAACTGTTGCGTCCGCGTCTGCGCCAGGCCCGGCGCGTCAGCCTGGATTACACCGGTCCCGGCATCGGCCTGGGGGATTACCTTGTCAAAGAGTTTGGGGAATGGGACCCTGCGGGGCACAAATTCGGCAAGATTGAGCTGTGCTCGTTTACGCCTTCTTTGAAGGTGGAGGTTTTTTCCAAGCTGCGCATGGCTTTTGAGAAACGCAGCCTGCGGGTGCCGGTGAGCCGGTCGATTCGGGAGGACTTGCACAGCGTCAACCGCGTGACCAGCGCGGCCGGCCAGATCAGTTATCGCGCGCCGCACAATGCCGACGGCCACGCCGACCGCTGCACCGCGCTCGCGCTGGCCTGGCGCGCCGGCAGCGCCCTGCCCGCCCCCGCCGCCAGCGCCCCGGTCAAAGTCCGTTCCACCGCCCACGATCTTGGCCTGGACAAAACGCGAAGGGACATGTGGGCGTGATGTTTGAGAAATTTGATATTTCTGCTGCCATTGGTAATTTCTCCCAGCGCTTGGTAGTGGTGCAGTTTGGGAAAGAGCTTTCAGGGGTTGCCTGTCTTAGCATTCAGGTTGCCCGTTTCGCGATCCGCCACGATATTCGGTTGGCATAATGATTGCTGCATCAATTAACGTAAGGATGAAATGTGAATAACTTGGAAAAAAAGACCCTTGACACGGAGTGGCCGTCGGCAGAAACTGCCGGTTGTATGAAACCCATCCAAGTCCCTAATGGTGCGAGCCTGTTTGACCCGTCATCAGAAGTCGATATTGGCGATAATCGAACCAGCGGGTATGCTGACATCCTTGATCTCCTGAACGATCCCTTTTTCCTTGGCAAAGCTAGCGCTTTGGATGCGGGACTTATCGTAAAGCTCAAGGACTTGGAGGTCCTCATCGGTCAACGCCGTGCGCAACTTGAGCAAGTCTTGGGATTGGGTTTTCATTCGTTCCAGCAGGGCGTGGACATCAGCCCACTGGCTCCGAGTTTGGTTAATAGCACCGTTGGTACCCCAGGCAAAATCATGGAATAAGAATGTTGCGTTTGGTGAACAAAATCGGTGTTCACCGGCAAGAAAAACTACAAGGGCGATTGAATCCACATTGCCAATTGCGTGCATTGTTAATTTGACTGGCAATGCTCTCAAAAATGTGTAAAGCGCAAATCCTTCATCGACGGCTCCGCCGCCACTCGAAAAAAGAATTTGAATCTCCCTCGTTCCAGTAGTGATGGTATTGCAGCAAACATTCCTTAAGTTTTTAACCGCTGGATTTTGTATCGGGCCAACAAAAACCAAGTTGACAGGTTTATTTATTGGAGGCGAATTCGATGGGGGAATAGGGTTCATGTTATTAATCAATCTGTTAATTTAACGATTTCCTCAATGGTCCAGACATGATCTGAAATGCCTGCGGCCATCGCCGGGGTGATTCTCAAAGTCTGATGGATTCTCCCGAAGTTGTAAATCATAAAGTGAAGGGCAACCGCCGCTTCGTGGTTTTAAATTTTTTTGAAAGAGCGTTTGTCAACAGAGTGAATCGTCGCGTGGACTTCCGCATCGTGAGATTCTGCTCCTCGGTAAAATTGGTGGACGTGTGCCGCTATTCCGAGTTGCCGGTAATGAGCTGCCTTGCAAGCGCCCATGCATTGAGCCGGGCTATATCGCATTTCCGCGTTCTCTTTTGGGCCGCTCTCGTTGCCGTAAGGCTTCACCAGTTGCGCGTAATCAGTGTCCGTGCGAAAAGCGCCCTCGACTGTTTCCACATACGGTTTATGGCCCTCTGTTGTCAATTGGATGCGGCTGGCGAGCCGTCCGGCTAGGTCGTTAATAAAATGGTACACCGCTCCGCTATCGCGGGCCCCAACAAACCGGCGCGGCACAAGTTTGGTCTCCGCGCCCAAAGCCGTCCAAGTCCAAACATCGCCCCAACTTTTGGTCATCCGTTTTTCGGCGCTCGCATTCTTTGGTTTGGCACCGACAAAGCCCCAAATTTCGTCGCATTGAAGGCGTTTGCATTTTAGGCTGCGCATGACGCCGTCCTGATAAACCGCGCATGCGCGGCCAGCATCCACCAACAACTTGGTAACAGTATTTTTGGCGACGCCAGTCAGACGAACGGTGGCGCGGATGCTATTGCCCCCCACTAAACACGCGATGACCCACACTCGTTGTTCTTGTCTTAGAACGTTCATTATGTGGAAAATGTAGCGGAAACGAGTGGGAAATCAATGAGATAATGAAAATAATTTGTGGTTCCTATATTGAAATTGTAATCTATTTATAATAAAGACATTACGAATCTATACAAAAAATATTGACGCGGAAACTAACTCGCGTATAGTGCGGCTCTATGATTAAATATGCTCCACCATCTAATTGGTTAAATTATGATCTTCGCGCATTGATTCAGCCCTTGACGGAGGCAAAGGCTGCTGTCTTGTCACTAATAAACATTCCATACCAACGAAGCTGGGTTGAATCCCTTCAAGCGATGCAATTGAAACGTGAAATCGCTGGGACTTCGAGAATTGAAGGGGCCGATTTTACTGATCGTGAGTTGGAAGCGGCCATGAAACTGACTACCGAGCAACTCCTTACGCGCTCACAGAGGCAGGCTCATGCCGCCATGAAGGCTTACAAGTGGATCGCGGGGCTTCCAAAAGACAGACCCGTGAATTGCGCCTTGATAAAAGAGGTTCATTCAATCATCATAGGGGACTCCGACGCCGATAATTGCCCCCCTGGCGTAATTCGCAAAAAGGGGGAAAATGTGTTATTTGGATTGCCTCCACATCGCGGCTGTGAAGGAGGCGAAGAATGCGAGGAAGCGTTTGCGTCACTCGGTCGCCTCGTGCAAACAGAATTTAGAGAACACGATTTATTGATCCAAGCCCTTGTCCTTCATTTCCATTTTGCCGTGATGCACCCATTTTTAGATGGCAACGGCAGAACGGCCAGAGCCGTAGAAGCCCTGATGCTGCAAAGGTCCGGCCTGACTGATCACCTTTTCATCGCGATGTCCAACTATTATTACGACGACAAAACGGGCTATCTATCCGCGCTAAGTTCTGTTTCGCCCCCAGATTATGATTTGACCCGGTTTTTGACGTTCGGGTTGGTAGGAATAAAAATTCAGTGTGAGAGGTTATTCCAGGAAATAAGGTGGCACGTCAGCAAATCGATATACATCAACACCATGCATGAACTCCTTGGGAGATTGCAAAGTCCGAGAAAAGCTGTGATCGCAAGACGGCATATCCAAATTTTAAATCTCTTGCTGCAAAAGGATGAACTGCCTCTTGGGGAACTTTTTAGTTTAACTGATTATCTTTACAAACCTCTGAAAGCTGGGGGAAAGGCAAGGGTTCGCGACTTGATACATCTGTTGACCGTAGGAGCCGTGGCGATGAGGGGCGAAAAAAAAGAAAACGGGCAAGTGGTGAATTTTATGAGCGCCAATTTAGACTGGCCGAAGGAAATAACCCAGACCGGATTCATGGAAAAATGCAAACAACTCCCGAAGGCGAATGCTTATTCGTTTTTGACATCCGTCAATTAAAAGCCATTATTTTCGAGGCCGATGCAACTTGCTGCCGGATTGCCTGCTCAACGATTGAGATCCGTTGATCCGGTCGTATAGCGATTTATTGACAGATTACATTTCAAAAAATGGACATCGAACATTCATGCACAGCCGTTGCTACTTCTGATATTGCCGCGCAAGTGAAGTCTGTCATCGAAGAACAATGGCAAAAGCTCGGTAATTCTGGATCCAACCAAATAATCGAGGTGCAATTAAAAATTGAAGAATTGAGGAAAAAGGGGTTCTTGAAACGGCAAAGTTATGCCGCCGCTAAAAACGCGGATTTTCAAAGAATTTTCTTCAAATAGTTTAATTGTAAGGATTGCACTAAAAATGAGCTTGGCTGGGAGGACTCAGCCTGCGGGCGATCAAGAGTTTGTGAAAACAAACGGTTTTTGTAGGTGTTTCCCCGGCAGGAAAATCCATTGACTTGCCGTTGAAGGTGACGATAATCACCCCACGCCCTAATATGGCAAGACTTGTAATTCTGAGCGAAGGACTGACGGGAAAGGCTATCGAGCTGGCTGCCGAAAAGACCACCATTGGACGGGTCGATGACAACATGTTTCCGATCCCGGAAGCTTCGGTGTCCAGCCATCATTGCGAGGTGCTTTTGCGGGGGGGCGGTGTGGTCATCCATGACCTGAATTCGACCAACGGCACGTTTATCAACGGGCATCAGATCACGGGGGAAGCGCCGATCAAGCCCGGGCAAATCCTGCGGCTGGGACAGATCGAAATGCGGTTGGAGGACACCGGGGCGCAAAAGTCGCCGCCCAAAAAACTGCCGGATCAAACCATGGTCATACCGCAGGGCGTCAAGCTGGGACAGGAGCCGGCCACCAAAACCGTTCCGTTCGACAAAAACGCCTTCGCCAAGAAGAGCAATACGGGGACCAAAATCTTCCTCGCCGTCGTCATCGTCCTGGCAGTGGGAATCGGCATCATGCTGGCGATGATGTTCCTGAAGTGACGTTCAAGGCAGGGCGCGTCACTCCGTGCGGGCCGCCGCGGCCGGGCAGAGGTCTGCCTTCCCCTGAAGTTTGGACACGCTCTCAAGCAAAAAGATTTGGAACAGAAGGTAACGAAGAGCGCAGGAAGATGCTGTACCCTGTTCCCTCCTGTTCAGTTCCTGATCCGAGTTACCCGTTCCGCATACAAAGGGAGACAAAGCCGCAATCTGAATTGCGGCAAATAGGGGCATCATTCGCCGCATTTTTTGCGGTAAATAGGGGTTGCAATCACCGCAAACCGAGCGGAGAATAAAGCCATGAGCTACATCCACGAAAAGCCAAGCTGGCCGAATTTGACGTGGAATAACGCCACGCTGCTGCCCCTGCTGGCCGATGTCCGCCACCAGCAAGGGCGGCTGCTGGGACGGATGGAAGGCCTTGGCTTCCGACTGCGCGCGGAAGCCACTCTGACGACGCTGACTTCCGATGTCCTCAACTCCAGCGCCATTGAAGGAGAGCGTCTGGACGCCGAGCAGGTGCGGTCTTCCATCGCCCGGCGCTTGGGGCTTGATTTTGCCGACACAGCGAAGGCCAGTCGCGACGTTGAAGGCGTGGTCGAGATGATGCTGGATGGCACCCAGAAATACGCCGAACCCCTGACGGCGGAACGGTTATTTGCCTGGCACGCCTCTTTGTTTCCGACTGGAAGGAGCGGAATGAGGAAGATCACTGTTGGGGCTTGGCGTTCTGCCAAGATCGGCCCGATGCAGGTTGTGTCCGGTCCGTTTGGTCGCGAGAAGGTTCATTTTGAAGGGCCATCGGCGGAGCGGCTGAAGCATGAGGTGCGGGTCTTTCTCGACTGGTTTGAGGCGGCAAACGGAGTTGACCCGGTGTTGAAGGCCGGCGTCGCCCATTTCTGGTTTGTGACCATCCACGCGTTTGAAGATGGCAACGGACGCATCAGCCGGGCCATCGCCGACATGGAGCTGGCGCGGGCTGAAGGTGTCAAAGAACGGTTTTACAGCATGTCCGCGCAGATTGAAGCCGGGAAAAAGCAGTATTACCTTCAATTGGAGCAAAGCCAAAGGGGAGGGACGGACATAACCTCATGGCTGGAATGGTTCCTGCGTTGCCTTGGACGTGCTGTTGCCGGAGCTGAAGAGGGACTGGCAAGCGTTCTCCGAAAGGCAAGAACCTGGCAACGCATCAACAGCCAGTCGCCGGTAAATGGAAGACAGCGCACGGTGATCAACCGGCTGCTGGACGGCTTTGAGGGAAAACTCTCGACGTCAAAGTACGCCAAACTCGCCAAATGTTCCGGCGATACCGCGTTGAGAGATATTAAGCTGTTGCTCGACAGGGGCATTTTAGTCCAGGACGCAGGCGGAGGCCGGAATACGAGTTACGGTTTGCTTGAGCCAGAAGATCAGCAGGACAAGCCAGTTCGAGGCTGAATTTCGCTTCGGCAGCTCAGCCCTACCCTCTGCAAATGGCGCATCCGGGGGAAGATTTTTCCGACCTCTCCTTCTCTCTTTGTTAACTGACATCCCTCACCAGTCTTTGACCTTGCCGGGCTGGCTTTTGAGCGGCTGGTTTTCCGGCGCAAAAATCAGCACCTTTTCGTCCTCCTTCTGCGCCTCGAGCAATTGGCGGGCTTCCTGCGGGGTCATTTGCGCCTGGGCCATGGCCGCGCTCTCAGCCTTGTCTTTGTCCTGGTCTTTCTTGTCATCGCCCTTTTGGGCCTGCTGGGCTTTCTTTTCCTGGGCCTTTTTCGCTTGTTCCTGGCGGGCTTTTTCCTCGTCCTTCTTCTGCTGCTCGGATTTTTTGTCCTGCGTCTGGTCTTTTTTTTGCTGGTCCTGCTTGGCGGACTGCTGCTGTTGATTTTTGTCGTCCTTTTTATCCTGGCCCTGCTGCTGTTGCTGGTCCTTTTGGTCCTGGTTTTTCTGGTCCTTCTTGTCCTGATTTTGTTGTTGCTGCTGTTGTTGCTGCTGTTTTAATTGTTCAATTTTCTGTTTGACGTAGGCCAGGTTGTTCTTCGCGTCCAGATCGTTGGCGTTGAGGCGAAGGGCATGGCTGAAGTTCTCCACGGAGGCCTGCCAAAATTTTTCCTTTTTCTCCATGTCGGAAAGCGGTTCGCCGGCGCGGTAGAGGGTATTGCCGAGGTTGTAATAAGCGTGCTGTTGCGCCTTGGGATCGGAAATGATGTCCGCGGAATTGAGCGCGGCGTCAAACTGCTCCAAGGCGCTGTCGAGTTTTTTCGCTTTGTAGGCCGCGGCCCCGGCGTCGTAGTGCAGGCGGTAGTCGTTGGTCTTTTTCTCCGAGAGGCGGTTGTATTCCGCGAAGGAATCGCCAAAATTGCCCGCTTGAAAGTCATGGTAAGCGCTGGAAGGCGAGCCGTAAGCGCCCAAAGCTGTCAAAACGAAGACTAAGAGCGCGGCCGTTTGCGCCAAAACTCCGGCGGCGGGGGCCTTCTCCGTCCGGCGCGCGCGCGGGCATTCCGGCAGGAGGGCTTCGATCACCAGGCACAACACCGCGAAGCCAAGCGGCCAATGATAACGCTCGCGATAGACGCGCGTCAGGCGGGTCGATTCCTCCGTTTTGGGCAAGGGCGCCAGGCCACGGGCGTAGAGCGTTTCCACCGGGTTGGCGCCTTGCAGCGGGAGATAAAAGCCGCGGGCCTCCGTGGCGATTCGTTGCAGCAACGTTTGATTCAAATGCGATTTGACCACGTTGCCGTCCTCGTCCTTGACGAAGACCGGGTTGCCCTGGTCGTCGCGCACCCGCAACAGTTCCCCGGCCGGCGTGCCGACGCCGATGGTAAAAATGCGCACGCCCGCCTGGTCTGCTTCCTTGGCGGCGGCAATGGTTTCCTGCTCTTCGTCATGGTCTTCGCCATCCGTGAAGAGGACCAAAACTTTATGATTGTCGTTGCCTTTTTCAAAGGCGGACACCGCTGTTTTGATCGCTTCCGCCAAGGCCGTCCCGCCTTGCGGGATGATTCCGACCGAGACGGCATCGACCGCTTGTTGGAAGGCGGTTTCGTCGAGCGTGAGCGGCGCCTGCAAGAAGGCGGAGCCGGCAAAGGGGACGAGGCCAAGGCGGTCCGTCTTGGCCAAGCGCATGAGATCGATAATGGCCAGCTTGGCCCTCTCCAGGCGATTGGGGGCCACGTCCTGGGCCAGCATGCTGCGCGAGGTGTCAATCGCGACCATGATGTCCAGCCCCTGCTGCCTGGCTTCCTCCCAGGCAAATCCCCATTGCGGACGGGCCAGGGCCAGGAGAGCGGCGACGACCGCCGCGACGGACAAGGCCAGGCGAACTTTCTGCCGCGCCGTGGAAACGCCCACCGTCAGGCTGGGGAGCAAACGGGCGCGGACAAACTGCCGCATCAACTTTTGTTTGACACGCCACGACCAGGCCAAAAAGCCGATCAAGGCCGGCCCGGCGATCAGCAGGACCCAAAGCACTTGCGGATGCGCGAATATTCTCATTTCTCAGGGCAGTTTTCTCCAGACGGTCTGGCCCAGGACCATTTCCAGCAGGAAGACGGCCAGGCCGGCGATGGTCACTTCGCCGAATAGCTCATCGTAATGCTCGTATTTCTTGACGACAGCATCCGTTTTTTCCAGGCGGTCGATTTCCGCGTAAATCTTGCGCAACGTTTCCGCGCTGTCGGCGCGGTAATAGCGGCCATTGGTCTTTTGCGCGATTTTGGTCAGGGTCTCCTCGTCTATGTCCACGTCCATATATTGATAGCGCTTCTGCCCGAACTGGTCCACGACCGGGTAGGGGGCCTTGCCGCGGATGCCAATGCCGATGGTATAGACCTTGATTCCCAGCGCGGCGGCGGCGTCGGCCGCGGTCAAGGGCTGCACTTTGCCGGAATTGTTTTGGCCGTCCGTCATGAGAATGACAATTTTGCTTTTGTCCTTAAGGTCTTTCAGCCGGTTGAGCGCGGCCATCAAGGCGGAGCCAATGGCGGTGGCGTTTTCATCAATTTTGCCAATGTCCAGCCGGGCCAGGTTCTGTTGCAAAAAGTCATGATCCAGGGTCAGGGGCGAGACAATATAAGCGTCTTTGGCAAAAGCGACCAGGCCAATGCGGTCATCCGGGCGGTTGTCAATGAATTTGGACAACACTTCCTTGGCCAGTTTGACGCGGCTCAGCCCTTCGCCAAAGTCTTCCGAGCGCATGCTGCCGGAAAGATCAATGGCCACGACAATGTCAACGCCGCTGGCCTTGACATGGGATTCCCCGCGCACCAGGCGCGGCTGGGCCAGGGCCAGGACAAAGAGGGCCAGGGCCAGCCAGCGCAAATTAGCCAGGATGGCCCCGGCGCGGGAACGGCGCAGGCCGGAGACGGGCCGGATCAAATCGATCGAGGAATAAACAAAGGCCGAGCTCTGGCCCGCCTTTCCCTTCAACCACGCCAGCACCGGGAGCAGGAGCAGTCCCAACAAAACGTATGGATGGGCGAAGGTCATGGCGTGGCACTGGCCGGCGCCGGGACGGCCTCGGGAGGAGGAATCCGCACGCCCGGCGCGGTTTCATCGACCAGACGGAGGGCCGCCTCGTAGAGGCCGCGCAGGGCGGTCTCCGTCGGTTCGTACTTGGCGAACTTGATCAGGTCGCAGCTCTCCAGGAAACCCGCCAGACTTTGCTTTTGGGTGGCGGTCAATAGATCCGTGCTTTGCAATTCGGAGAGAAATTCCTCCGTCGTCCGCTCGGGAGCGTGGAAATTGAAACGTTCTTCCAAATACGCGCGGGCGGCGTCGGAAACGGCGATGGAAAAAGGCTTTGGCTCGCTGATGAGCGCCAGAGCCTGCTCAAGGCGGCGACGGGCCCGGATATGGGGCGGCACGGGAGGAACGGCCGGGACGGCGGCGGCCTTTTTGCGCCAGTAACGCCAGGCAAACCAGGCCGCGGCCAGCACCGCCAGGATTCCCACGATCCAGAAAAACCACAGCCAGCCGTTGGGAATCTCGATGAGAGGTTTGAGGACGTCGTGAAAGTTGAGCTGGGCCGCGTTGGTGGAGGCGGGCGACTGAGCGGGGACGATGAGCGCGGAATTCGTATTCATGACATGCCGTGCCGCCGCCGTTTTTCGCGGGTTTCAAAGAACTTGCCCAGGGCCGCCGCGTACGGTTCGCTGGCGCGGGCTTCGATGGCGTCGATGTAGGCCGAGCGCAATTGGCGCATTAATTCCGCCTGATGCCGGGCGCGGCGATCGGCAAAGGCCCGGCGCTTCCGGGCATCATTTGTGTTGACTTCAATCCGCTGCCCGGTCTCGGCGTCGCTCAACTGCAAGCGGCCCAGGGCGGGCAACTCCAGCTCGAAACGATCCACCACCTGGATGGCGATGACATCATGGCGGCGGTTGGCCTGCCGGAGAACCGGCAGGGTGCGCGGTCCGAGGGTGGGCGAAACGAGAAAGGACGACCCGGCGCCCGACTCCGGCTGGCTGGCGGCGCCCTGTTCGAAGAGGAAATCGGAAATGATGACGGCGATGGCGTGCCGCCGGATCAGGCGATTGAGCACGTCCAGGGCCGCTTTGAAATTGGTGCCGAGGCGGCGCGGCTGGAAGCAGAGGATTTCCCGAATCACCCGCAAGACATGCCGCCGGCCTTTCTTGGGCGGAATATACTTCTCCACCTCTTCTGTAAAGAGAATCAGTCCCACCTTGTCGTTGTTGCGGATGGCGGAAAAGGCCAGGACGGAGGCGATTTCAGCGGCCAGCTCGCGTTTGGACTGCTCGCCGGAACCGAAGAGGCCCGATCCGCTCAAATCGACCACGAGCATGAGGGTCAGCTCCCGCTCTTCGACGAATTTCTTGACAAACGGATGGTTCATCCGCGCCGTCACGTTCCAGTCGATGGCGCGGACTTCGTCCCCCGGCTGGTACTCGCGCACCTCCTCGAAATTCATCCCCTGGCCCTTGAAGACGCTATGGTACTGGCCGCCGAGCGTTTCCGAAACGAGGCGGGTGGTGCGCAGCTCAATCTGCCGGATCTTTTTGAGTATTTCGCGCGGAATCATTCTTTACGGCACCGGCAATTCATTGAAAATCCGGGTGATAATGGTCTCGCTGCTCTTTTCTTCCGCTTCGGCTTCATAGGTGACCGCGACCCGGTGGCGCAGGACATCCATGCCGATGCTTTTGACATCCTGCGGCGTGACGTAACCGCGCCCGCGCAAGAACGCATACGCCTTGGAGGCAAGCGTCAAAGCAATGGTGGCGCGGGGCGAAGCGCCGAGCTGGATCAACCCTTGCAACCCGCCGATTTTGTAGGCGGCCGGATCGCGCGTGCAGCAGACCAGATCGACAATGTAGTCCTTGACTTTGTCATCAATATAAATGTCATTGATCACCTGGCGGGCTTCGAGAATTTGCTGAGGTGTGACGACCCGGCTGGCTGAGGCCAGGACCGTGGTGCGCGCCATTAAGTCCAAAATCTGCCGCTCTTCTTCGCGCGAGGGATAGACAATCTTCAGCTTCAACATGAAGCGGTCCACCTGTGCTTCCGGCAACGGATAAGTGCCCTCCTGCTCAATGGGATTCTGCGTCGCCAGGACCAGGAAAGGCTCTTCCAGTTTGAAGGTTTGATCGCCGATGGTCACCTGCTTCTCCTGCATGGCCTCGAGCAAGGCGCTTTGCACCTTGGCCGGGGCACGGTTGATTTCGTCGGCCAGAATGAGGTTGGCAAAAATAGGCCCCCGCCGGGTGGTAAAGGCGCCGGTTTGCGGATTGTAAATCTGGGTGCCGATCAGGTCCGCCGGCAGGAGGTCCGGGGTAAACTGGAGGCGGGAAAACTTGACGTCGATCGCCGCGGCCAAAACCTTGACCGAGAGGGTTTTAGCCAAGCCGGGAACGCCCTCCAGGAGCACGTGGCCGTTGGCCAGGAGCCCAATGACGAGGCGTTCGACCAGATAGTTCTGGCCGATGACGACTTTGCCGATTTCGTTGAAAAGAGGGCGCGCGAATGCGCTTGCCCGCTGCACCTGCTCATTCAGCGCGCTGATTCCAGTATTCATAGTCAAAAGCTAACGTATGCCAAAAAGACAGCCCAAATCCAAGATTTGTTCAGAGAAACAAATTCAAGTAACGGTGCAAGTTTGAAACCGCCCCCGGCCGAATTCCGTTGATGGATCGGAATTGACGCGCAAAACCAGCACGTTCAGCATCCATTTTAAACATGAGCAACCTACCGAACAAGAAGGCCGGGGGGGCACAGGCTGCATCCGGAGACCAGCCGAAGTCGGACTTGATGCTTTACCAAACCGAGGACGGGAAGACGCGCGTGGAGGTTCGGCTGGCGGGGGAAACCGTCTGGCTGACCCAGGCGCAGATGGCGGAGTTATTCCAGCGGGACAAGTCGGTTATTTCCAAGCACATAAGGAATGTCTTCGCAGAGGGCGAACTAAAACAGGAGCCAACGGTTGCAAAATTTGCAACAGTTCAAAATGAGGGAGGCCGCGAAGTTTCGCGCGAAATCGAGTTCTACAACCTCGATGTCATTCTTTCTGTCTGAGCTGGACCCCGGAATTTAGACCAGTGGTTAAGATGGACTTTTATAGGTCTGCTGTAGATAAGAAAGAGCAGATTTATGAAAGCAAAACGGAAACGACATAGTGCGGCCTATAAGGCCAAAG
>JBKQWF010000131.1:0-14034 GCA_052139695.1 Limisphaerales bacterium | reverse complement strand
ACATTGATAAAATCGACGATTTTCGGGAATGATGAAAGTCTTTGCAAGCTCAGCGAACTCCCCTCGGTATTCAAAAAACTTAACAAAGTAATACTAGCATCGAAGGATCGCCTTTCCATGTAGCTGTTCCAACTAATTGTCCGCGACGGGGACGTCCTTGACTTTCTGATCGAGGATCTGGCGGGTCTTGGTCAAAAAGGCGTCGGGATGGAAGGGTTTTTGCAGGAATTGCACGGGTTGATTGACTTTGCCCATTTGCGCCGCTTCCACGTCGGTGTAACCGGAGATGAACAAGACGCGCATTTTGGGGCGGGGCACGGACAGGCGTCGGGCCAGTTCTGAGCCGCTGAAGCCGGGCATGGTCATGTCCGTCACGAGCAAATCAATCGGCCCCTGGTGGCGTTCGGCCAGTTCCAGCGCATCCGCGCCATGGCGGGCGTCGAGCACGCGGTAATTGGCGGCTTTGAGCACCTCGACCAGCATGAGGCGCACCAACTCCTCGTCCTCGACCAGCAAAACGGTTTCAGTGCCGCGGGTCTGCACGGGGAGGAAATGGGTGGAATTGTCCTCGGCGACGCAGCCATCGAAGCGCGGCAGGTAAATCTCGAAAGTGGTGCCGCGGCCCGGCTGGCTGTCCACCGTGATCTCGCCGCCGCTTTGCTTGACGACTCCATAAACGTTGCACAGGCCCAAGCCCGTGCCTTTGCCGTTTTCCTTGGTCGTAAAAAAGGGTTCGAACAGGTGGGCCTGCACCTCCGGCGTCATGCCGCAACCGGTGTCGGAGATTCTCAGAAGGGCGTAAGGCCCGGCGGCGAGGCGGCCCGAGGCCAGCGTGGTGGCTTCGTGAAACTCGACGTTGCTGGTTTCGATGTCCAGCGCGCCGCCCTGCGGCATGGCGTCGCGCGCGTTGATGGCCAGGTTCAGGATCAGTTGCTCCATTTGCCCGGGATCGGCGCGTATCCACGGCACTGGCGTGGCGAGTTTCATCTTCAACTGGATGGTCTCGCCGAGCGCGCGTTGCAGCAAATGGTTCATGTCGGACACGGCGGTGTTGAGGGGGAGCAACTTTGGCTTGAGCACCTGTTTGCGGCTGAAGGCCAGAAGCTGGCGGGTCAGGGAGGTGGCGTGCGCGAGGGATTTCTGGATTTGCTCGACCGCGCTGTGATTGGCGTCGCCCGGCGGCAGACGCCGGTCCAGCAGATTGATGTAACCCAAAATGGCCTGCATTAAATTGTTGAAATCATGCGCGATGCCGCCGGCCAGCCGCCCCACGGCTTCCATCTTCTGCGACTGGCGGTATTGGTCCTCCAATTTCTTGCGCTCGGAGATATCGCGCACCACCACGACATTCATGTGCGCCTGGCCGTGCGGGATATCACTCACTGCCACGTCGATGGGCAGCAGGGCGCCGCCGGGGCGGAGGGCGTTGAGTTCAATGACGCCGGCCTGCCCGCGTCCCGACAGCGAGGCCAAGTGTTTCACATACTGCTCCCGGTCGGCTGGCGCAAATAATTCATTGACGGGCTGGTCGAGCACCTGGATTGCCTGGCGTTGAAAAATCTTTTCCGCAGCCGGATTGAACAAGGTCACCAGCCCGCGCTCATTCAGGACAATGACGCCGTCGGGCATGCTGTGCAGAACGGCCTGGAGATGCTCCTCGCCCCGACGCAGGGCCTCCTCCGATTGCTTGCGGAGAGTGATGTCCTGCACCACGACCTGGTATTCCGTGATGCGCTCCGCCTCGTCAAACAAGGCGCGCACGGAGCATTGCTGCCAGATGAATCGTCCCGGCGCCACGAACACCTTGTTGTCATACATCCGGATGGGATTGGCGGGGGTCAGCCGTGCAAACTCCTCCAGCGGGATTTCGCGATCCTGCTCGGCCAGGGACTCAAAAAAGTTGGAGCCGATCAGTTTCCTCCGCCGCTGGCCATGGAAACGGCAGTAGGCCTCGTTGACAAAGACCAGCGTGCCGTCCGGTTTGAAACGGCAGATCAAATCCGTCTGGTCCTCGACCACGCCGCGATAGCGCCGTTCGCTATCAGCCGTGGCGCGAAGGGCGGTCTCGCGCTCGACGGCGGCGGCGGCCAGGAGCAGGTTGCCGACGGCGACCACGCCGAGGTAACAACCGATGAGCATGAGACTGGTGTGATCACGGCCCGCGCCCGCCCAAAACGGGCCGCGCTGATGCAGCAGTTCATAAATGGACAGCGTGGCGACCACAAAGGTCCCGGTGGTCGCGCCGCGCATCCCAAAACGCAGGGCCGCCCAAACCAGGAATGGGTAAGGCAGGTAAGCCAGCGGATAATTCTCCATTCCATAGACAAACCATGAATTGAAGGAAAGCTGCGAGCCGATGAGAAGGCCCACCGCGCACAAGGCCGCTTCCACAATGCGGCGGCGCGTCCAGCGCACTCCGCCGGGCGCGGCCCAAGCCAGGATGAGCGGCGTCACTACCAGCGCTCCCATCGCGTTGGGCACCCACCAGATGACCATCGTGCCGAACACTTGTTTCCACAACAGATGGTCCCACGGCAGTTCGCCGCCATAGCAAAGGCCGACGATGTTGAAGGCCGCATTGACGGTGGTACCCAACAAACAGGCGAAGAGAATGAAGCCGGCCGCATATCTCACCCGGTCCATGGCAAATTTGAACTGCACGAAGTGTTCCAACAGATAGGCGCAAAGCACGGCCCCGATGGTGTTGCCGATGGCGGTCGCCAGGGTGAAAAACCCGCCGGGCATCCCTTGGGCCAAAGTGAGCAGCCAGGCCCCGAGCGCCACTCCCCACCACATGCGATAGCCGAAGAGCAGAATGGCGGCGAGCGCGATCCCGGATGGCACCCAGACGAGCGGGATGTTGCCGCCCATGAGAGCGCTGGATTCGCTGCCCAACATGCCGCCGATGACGTAACACGCCGCCAGCAGGACGGCGCGCGTGGGGAGGCTGAAGGTGGAACGGATCGTTCCATTCGCCGTCAGCGGCATTTTAAACTTCATAGCGCGGTATCTCTAATCGCCAAAACGCATCTGCCGCAAAGGGTCGGATGTTCCCCGTTTGCCCTGACATCTTCCTCCCAGTGCCAGCAACGCTCACATTTCCTTCCGTCTGCTTTGGCCACCAACACACCCTCCGTGCCCGCATCCTGGCCCATGACCAGTTGTGAAACATTCAAAAGTTCACGCAGACCTTCCTTATCCATATCGGTCTGGCCCGGCAAAACTTTAGTCATTTCGCCCAGTATCACCTTGGCGTCCAGAGCTTTGCCGATGTTCCCGGCCTGTCGTTCCTTTTCCAAAAACGGCAGGATTCGTTCGCGAAGTTCCAACAGCTTCTTCCAGCAGTCCTCCTCCTCCACGGGCAGCGCCAGGCCCGTCGCCTGCCACGTCGCCAGATGGACCGATTCACTCTCGCGGCCCGGGATGAATTCCCACGCTTCATCGGCCGTGAAAACAAGGATGGGCGAGAGCAGGCTGCAAAGGCTGCGCACCATGCGATGGAGCGCGGTTTGCGTGGCGCGGCGGCGCGGGGAATGGGCCGCGTCCGTGTAAAGCCGGTCCTTGATGACGTCGTGGTAAATCGCCGAGAGTTCCACCGCGATGAACTGGCTGATCCTCTGATAAACCACGTGGAACTCGTGGTTCTCATAAGCCTGCATCACGTCCATCTCCAATTTGCCGAATTGGCCGAGAATCCAGCGGTCCAATCCGGTCAAACCGGCGTCCAGCACGGCGTTTTTGGCCGGATCGAAATCGTAGAGGTTGGAAAGTTGATAGCGCAGCGCGTTGCGGATGCCGCGGTATGTTTCGCCCACTTTGTTGATGCGCTCCTCGCTCACCACGATGTCGTTGCGATAATCCTGCGAGGCGACCCAAAGGCGCACCACGTCAGCCCCATATTTCCTGACATAGGCATCGGCGGTCTGCGGTTTTTCGTAAGAGCCCTGTTTGCTTTTGGAGATCTTATCGCGGTCCGCGTCCACCAGAAATCCGTGCGTCAATACTGTTTTAAACGGGGCGGCGGCGTTGCCCGCGAGCGAAAGCAGGAGCGAGGATTGAAACCAGCCGCGATGCTGGTCGCTGCCTTCGAGGTAAACGTCCGCCTGCCATGAGGACGGCCGGGGATGGTGGTGGCGCTGCAACTCCGGGCGTTTCATCAACACGGCGCGCGAGGAGGAGCCGGAATCAATCCACACGTCCAGCGTGTCGGTCGATTTGGCGGCAGGCTCCGCGCCTTTCCAATCCTTCGGCTTCACGAGAGGCCAAAGTTCGACCGCGGATTTCTCGAACCAGATGTGCGAGCCGTGTTTCTCAAAAAGATCCGCGGTGTTGCGGACGATCTGCGCGTCAAAAATCACTTCACCCCCGGCGTCGTAAAACGCGGGGATCGGCACGCCCCAGGAGCGCTGGCGCGAGATGCACCAGTCGGGACGGGTTTGCACCGCGCTTTTGATGCGGTTGACGCCCCATTCCGGGATCCAGCGCACGCGGTCGATCTCGGCGAGGGCGCGTTCGCGGAATTGTTCATGATCGATCCGGATGAACCACTGGTCCATGGCGCGGAAGATGACCGGTGTTTTGCTGCGCCAGCAATGCGGATAGCTGTGGGGATAATTCTCCTGATGCAGCAGCGCGCCGCGCGAACGCAGTTCGTGGAGAACGGCTTCGTTGGCGTCGCTCTTGCCGTGTTTCTCCAAAATGGATTTGCCAATCATTTCAGCCGGCATCTGCTGCTCCACGGGTAATTCGTTCGTATGCGTGAAACGGCCGTCGTCATCCACCGGCGAGTAAATCGGCAGGCCTTTTTGGCGGCCGAGATTGTAGTCGTCGAGGCCGTGGCCGGGCGCGATGTGAACAAAGCCGGTGCCGGTGTCGCTCGTGACAAAATCAGCCGCAAAAAGTTTTCCGGTGCGATTGCAGAACGGATGCCGATATTCCATGGCAGCGAGATGCCCGGCCGGAACCGACGTCTCCGTGTAATTGGCCCAGCCGCATTTCCCGGCGGTGACAGAAAGCAAGCCGCGGAACAAAATGTAGTTTTCTGCGCCGACATGGATTTGGACGTATTGAAGTTTTTCGTTGTAAGCAACAGCGAGATTGGCGGGCAAGGTCCACGGCGTGGTGGTCCAAATGACGATGAACGTGTCCTGCAGGCCAACGACTGGAAATTTCACAAACACGCTCTGACTGACGTGGTCCTGATATTCGACTTCGGCTTCGGCCAGCGCGGTGCGGCACGGGATGCTCCAGTACACCGGCTTTTTGCCGCGATAGACAAAGCCCTTTTCCACGACGTCGGCGAAGAGGCGCAGTTCGTCAGCTTCGTATTCTTTGTTCAAAGTGAGGTAGGGCTTTTCCCAATCGCCGAGGACGCCGAGGCGTTTGAATTGCGCGCGCTGGAGGTCAATGTATTTGCGGGCGTTGGCTTCACACGCGGTGCGAATCGCGGCGGGATCGGCGCTGGTGTTGCCGGCCTTTCGCATGTCTTGCGACACTTTGAATTCGATGGGCAATCCATGGCAGTCCCAGCCCGGAATGTAGGGCGCGTCACGGCCCAGCAAGCCCTGGTGCTTGACGATGAAGTCCTTGAGAATCTTGTTCAGGGCAGTGCCGATGTGGACGTCGCCATTGGCGAAAGGCGGGCCGTCGTGCAGGACAAATTTTTGCGCGCCGGCGCGGGCGGCCTGGATTTTGTCGTAGAGCGCGGCGTCATGCCATCGTTGCAGGCGTTGCGGCTCGCGCGCCACCAGATCGGCCTTCATCGGAAAACCGGTTTGCGGCAAATTGAGCGTCTTTTTGTAGTCCATTGTCATTTTTTACCTCAGATGCGGCCTTCAGGCGGCGCGGCAGTTTAAGGTGATTGCTTTTGCGGCGCAACGCGATAGTGTAGTGCCGTGGAAAAGGCTGAGAAAAGCCCGGTTGACCCGTTAATTAAAAGCCGCATACAGGAGCTGATTGCGGCAAAGGGCGGGGGCTATAATGCGGATTTAGTCGAGGAAATCATCGTCAATGCCCTCAAATTGTTGACAGATGTGAAGGACCGCGGCGACGTGCGGGTCATCCGCACCGCCTTGGGGGAATTGCGCTATGCCTTCCGAACCTTCGCCCCCTATGACGGCATCCGCAAAGTCACGATCTTCGGTTCCGCCCGCACCCTGCCCACGCGACAGGAATATCTGGAAGCGGTCGAGTTCGCGCGCAAGATCTCCGAAGCCGGCTTCATGGTCATCACCGGCGCCGGCCCGGGCATCATGCAAGCCGGGCACGAAGGGGCCGGGCCGGAAAAGAGTTTCGGCGCCAACATCCGCCTGCCTTGGGAACAGGCCGCCAATCCCATCATCGACAAGGACAAGAAACTCATCTCCTTCAAATACTTTTTCACCCGCAAGCTCATCTTTGTCCGGCACTCCGACGCCATTGTTTTGTTCCCCGGCGGATTTGGGACATTGGACGAAGGCTACGAGGCGCTGACGCTGATGCAAACCGGCAAAAGCCGCATCGTGCCCCTTGTCCTGCTCGACCGCCCCGGCGGCGCTTACTGGAGAGTCTGGGACAAAAACATCCGCGAACATCTCTTGCGCGGCCAGATGATTTCGCCCGACGACCTTCACCTTTATCAAATCGCGGACAACGCCAGCCACGCCGTGCGCATCATCACCCGGTTTTACCGCAATTACCACTCCAGCCGCTTCGTCAAGGACCTGCTCGTTCTGCGCATCAAGAATCCGCCGTCGCCGTCGGCCGTTGAAAGTCTCAATGACGATTTTGGCGACATCATCTTGGGCGAAAAATTCAAGATCATTGAACCCACGCCCGAGGAAAAGGAAGACAACGACCATCTGGAATTGCCGCGCATCGCCTTCGGCTTTGACCGCCGGCAATACGGCCGCCTGCGACAACTGCTCGACGTGATTAATGGGTATTAGACCGGGCATTCCGCTGGGTTTTCATGTCTTGCCAGCGGGGCATTCGCCATTAATCTCCTTGCCGTGAACCTTCTTTTTGTCGGCGACATCGTAGGGGAGCCGGGCCGCTATGCAGTGCGGCAGCTCCTGGCAAAGCTGCGTCAGGCGCACCACATCGACATGGTCGTGGCCAATGGGGAGAATTCGGCGGGCGGGGCGGGCATCACGGTCAATACCGCGAATGAGATTTTTGACGCGGGTGTCGATATCATGACTACCGGGGACCATTTGTGGGACCAAAAGGAGGTCAACATGCTGTTGCTGTCCGAGGCCCGATTTTTGCGCCCGTTCAATTATCCACCAGGCGTCATCGGCCAGGGCAGCACGGTCTGGCATTCGGAAAAATTGCCGCCGGTCGCCGTCCTCAATCTCCAGGGGCGCACCTTCATGCCGCCGTTGGAGAATCCGTTCCTTTGCGCCCGCGCCGAAGTCCCGCGCCTGCGCCAGATCGCCAAAATCATTTTTGTCGATATGCACGCGGAGGCGACCTCGGAAAAAATCGCGCTGGCCCGGATGTTGGACGGGCAGGTCAGCGCGGTGGTCGGCACTCATACCCATGTGCAGACGGCGGATGAGCAGATTTTTCCGGGGGGCACGGCTTACTTGACGGACGCGGGCTTTACCGGACCGCATGAGAGTGTTTTGGGGCGCGAAATCGCGCCGGTCATTGAACGCTTCGCCACGAACACGCCGCAGAAATTCGGCGTGGCCTCGGAGCGAATCCTGTTGCAAGGCGCGTTGATTGAAATCGACAATGAATCCGGGCGCGCGCGCCATATTCGCCGGATTTCCGAACCACTCGGGGCCTGAATGCCGAAACAGACCACATCGCAATGGGATTTCGGCGAGCTGTTCCCCGTGGAAGCCACCCGGCGCGTCTTTTCCGTCAGCGAATTGACGGCGGACATCCGCCGCCTGCTGGAAAAGCAAATCGGCCAGGTCTGGGTGACGGGCGAGATCACCAATTGCCGCGCGCAGGCTTCCGGCCATGTTTATTTCACCCTGAAGGACGCGGCGGCCCAGTTGAACTGCATCGTTTTTCGCGGCGATGCGCCGACTGACCGCGCAGCGTTGCAAGACGGGCGCAAGGTCATTCTCAAAGGGGAGATGACCGTGTATGAGCCGCGCGGCCAATATCAATTGCGCGTGCTGGCGGTCGAATTGCAGGGCGTCGGCGCGTTGCAGGCCGCCTTCGAAAAACTGAAGGCGAAACTGGCTGCCGAGGGACTTTTTGCCCAGGAACGGAAGCGGCCCCTGCCGCGGTTCCCGCAGCGCATCGGTTTGGTTACGTCGCCGACCGGGGCCGCTTTGCGTGATGTTTTGCATGTCGCGCAGCGGCGCAATCCGGCCTTGGAAATCATTCTTGTGCCGTGCGCGGTGCAGGGCGCGGGCGCGGCCTCGGAAATCGCGGCGGCCATCGCGCTGCTCAATCAATGGTCGAACCTCCCCGGCCGAAAACTGGATTTGATCCTGCTCACGCGCGGCGGCGGCAGCCTGGAGGATTTGTGGGCCTTCAATGAGGAAGTTGTCGCGCGCGCCATTTTCAATTCCGCCGTGCCCATCGTTTCCGCCATCGGACACGAGATTGACTTCACGATCAGTGACTTCGCCGCGGATTTGCGCGCGGCCACGCCCAGCGCGGCGGCCGAGATTATTACCGAGGCGGTTTTTTCCAGCGGCAAATGGCTGGCCCAGACGCGCGTCCAATTGCGCGACCTCGTTCTCCGGCGCGTGGCGGGCGAAAGCCGTCATTTTCAGCAACTCGGGCAGCGGCTGCGGGCCTCGCATCCGCGCCGGATGCTCCAGCAGCGCCTGCAACGCCTGGATGAACTGCAACTGACACTCTCCCGTGGCGCGCGGCATCATTTGCAAAAATGCCGCGTTGCCGCGCAAAATCTTGGCGTCCGGCTGGATCGGCTCCGCCCCGGCCGGTTGCTGACACAACGGCGCTCGGACATGGCCCGCGAGCGACGCCGATTGCGGGAGCAGGCCCGCCATTATTTGCGTGGTCTGCGCCAGCGCGCCGACGCCTTGCAGGGCCGCCTGCGTCTGCTCGGCCCGGAGCAGGTGCTGGCGCGCGGCTATTCCATCACGCAGGACGCCGCCAGCGGACGAATCCTCCGTGCGAAGGCACAAACGCGCCCCGGTCAAACATTAAAAACCAGGCTCCAGTCCGGCGAGGTGCATAGTGTGGTGCAGGAGGGCAAATGATCGGCGGGAGGTCGCCGTGCTTGACGTTCGCGCCGCGTAAAACTACTCTTGAGGTGGTCTGGTGGCTATAGCTCAATGGTAGAGTCCAAGCTTGTGGAGCTTGTTGTTGCGGGTTCGAGTCCCGTTGGCCACCCCACTTTCTTTTTCCCATTTTCAACAACAACGGTTTACGTCGATCGCGTTTCGGTGCAGGCGTGAAGTAACAATAAGTTTTTCACCGTTCGAGACCGTTCAAGATCGCCCACATGATCCAGTCCCACCCCTGTCCAAGGATCTGAAGTAGTTGCGGTGGAATGTGTTTGATGCACGAGATTGCATTTCTCGGTGCTGGATCCTGCGGAAAAACGATGCCAAAGGTAGCCCAACGTAGGCCCACAAAAAAAAAACTGAAAGATTCCCACGCTGAGGACGAGTTATAATGTGGGGCTTTGTTTGAACAGCGAAACGATAACGATAAAACATATAAAACTTCTTTTAAAATATGAAAGAAAACATTAATCCGTACGCTCCGTACGCACGCCTATTATATGGCTTAATCGGCAGCCTGCTGTTTTTCCGGCGAAAAGGCCCATTATTGCTCGGATTTCTGGCATTGGCCCCTGTCTCATTCTTCGTGGCAACGGCCATGCCGATCACGGACGCGAACTGGGTCGGCCTACCCAATTTATCGGGGCTAAACGGCTCGGTGTCAGCTGTGGCGGTGAACTCGAATGGCGACGTTTATGCGGGAGGAAGCTTTACAATTGTAGGGACAAATGTTGCGAGCCATGTCGCCGTTTGGAAAGGCGGGGCATGGTCCACAATGGGGACGGGGATGAATGGGGAAGTCAATTGCCTGGCGTGTGACAAACAGGGGAATCTATACGCCGGGGGTGCGTTCACCAGCGCAGGCGGGTTGTCGGCCAACTACATCGCCAAGTGGGACGGCCACGTGTGGTCGCCGCTCGGCTCGGGAACGAGTGCAGCGGTCGAAGCAGTGGCGTGTGACGCTTTGGGCAACCTGTACGCAGGCGGGGTCTTTACGCGCGCGGGCAACATGGGCGCCAATTATATTGCCAAGTGGAACGGCAGCGAGTGGTCGCCGCTCTCGGTTGCTGGCATGAACGATGTTGTCTGGGCGTTGGCTGTGGACAGTTCGGGAAACCTTTTTGCCGGCGGCCAATTTACATCTGCTGGAGGGGCGGCCGCAAGCGGCGTTGCCGAATGGGACGGCAGTTCCTGGTCCGCTCTCGGCACTGGTATGCTCAATTCGGTTTGGTCACTAGCGTGCGGCGGTTCTGGCCACGTTTACGCGGGAGGAATCTTTACCATCGAGAATTATAATGGTAATGCGGTCGTTTTTCCAAACATCGCAGTCTGGGATGGCAGCGCATGGTCCTCACTTGGCACCTGGACGAATGCCGCGGTGAAAACCCTCGCCTGTGACACCAATGGAAACCTCTATGCGGGCGGGTCAATTGCGAGCGCGGGCGGTATTGAAGCAAACAACCTTGTCAAATGGGATGGCAGCAGTTGGTCCTCGGTTGGTTCAGGGGTGAACAACTCCGTCAACAGTTTGGCGCTGGACAGTCTCGGGAACGTTTATGTCGGCGGCTCCTTCACCAACGCAGGAACGGTGGGAGCAAACGGAATTGCCAAATGGGATGGAAACGCGTGGGGGGCACTGGGCTCCGGAGTTGGCTATTACTCGGTCAATGCAGTGGCGTGCGACGTTCATGGAAATCTTTATGCAAGCGGCTCGTTCACTAATGCAGGGGGCGTGGCCGCCACGAACCTTGCGCAATGGAACGGGATTGCGTGGTCTTCACTCGGTTCGGAGATAAGCGGCAAAGTCAATGCGCTTGCCAGCGATGATTCGGGAAACATTTACGTGGCCGGTGCCTTTTCCAGCGCTGGTGGCGTCGCTGCCAGCAACGTTGCCGAATGGAACGGCACCACATGGTCCGCGCTCGGGACGGGGATCAGTGGCCCAGTCAACGCGTTGGCCATTGACAGCTCGGGAAACCTTTATGCAGGAGGATCTTTTACCAATGCCGGGGGGATCAGCGCCTCGAATATCGCTGAATGGGACGGTGCTGGATGGTCTGCACTTGGTTCCGGGCTTATCGGAAATCCCTACCCCTACTCCCCCGTCCCTTATGGCGTAGTCGATTCGGTGGCGTGCGACACGAACGGAAACCTCTACGTAGGTGGATCGTTCACCAACGCCGGGGGCTTACGGGCTTCCAATATTGCTGAATGGAGCAGCCATGGGTGGTTGGCGCTCGGATCGGGTTTTGCTCAACCTGTGAGCTGCGTGGCTTGCGACGATTTCGGCAATGTCTATGCGGGTGGAGGGTCGGGGACTTCTTTTGGGGTTGCCCTGCCAAGCCTCGCGAAATGGAACGGCAGCGGGTGGACGACGCTCTATAGCGGCACGAACGGATCATCAATAAACTGCCTGGTTTGTGACTCTTCAGGGAATCTTTACGTGGGCGGGACCTTTCCAGAAGTGGGCGGATTGAATGTCAATAATGTAGCTGAGTGGGATGGCAACAACTGGCATGCTCTCGGTTCAGGGATAAACGGCACCGTCGATTGCCTGACGTTAGACAGCTTCGGAAACCTTTATGCCGGCGGCGCGTTCACCAGCGCCGGCACCAATTACATGACTTCCGTCGCTAAAGCGCTGCTTGTCGGACCAACTCCCAAAGAGTTGGCAATCGAAGACGAACATGGAATGAATCTCGTCACATTTCTCGGCGCGCCAGGGTTAACCTATGGCCTCGACATGGCCACTAACCTTACGGAGCCGATGCAGTGGATGCCACTGGCGACCAATGTGGCATCGACCAACAGCGCGACTACGGCGGGATACGTGTTTTTCACCAATGTGAGCGCCTTTTCACAAGGCTTTTATCGCACACGATTGTTGGCGAAATAAAGCAGTAACGCTCTTCAGCGCTTGTAAGGAACCGTTGATGTGCCGCTTTTCGTATTGAGTTGACCCCTTCGGACAATCTTTCCGCCCTGGCATGTCATTTCACGACGAACTGATCCGGTAGTAGCGGGCGGAACTGTTCGTCTGCACAGGTTCGCTGAAATGGAACAGACCGTTGGTGAGCGTGACGGCCTGGAGCGACGTCCAAGAGGGGCTGGCCAAATTGGTGCAGAACTGCACAACGATGGGGATGTTGCTTACGCCAGAAATATTGAACCCGAAATCATTGGTCCGAACCCCAAAGCTGGCATCGCCCGTTTCAATCAACGGGTTCCACAGCACAGCCGGACGACCGTCATAGCTGGCCTCCCATCCCGTGGCGCCAGGCAAGAAATAAACCGTGACATTGTTGGCAGACAAAAATGCCGACAAATTCGCGGGAGGAGCGTTGCCTTCGAAATAGACGCTGGCCAGGCCGGAGCAGTCATCGAACGCATAATCCCCGATGTTCGTCACGCTGCCGGGAATCGTGATGCGGGTCAGATTGGCGCAGTCATAGAACGCGAAACTTCCGATGCTCGTGACGCTGCCGGGAATCGTAAAGCTGGCCAGGTTGGCGCAGCCGTAGAACGCGCCTTCCGCGATGCTTGAGAGGGCGTTGCCAATCGTGACGCTGGTCAGGCCGGTGCAGTCATAAAACGCCCCTTCCTCCAAGCTCGTGACGCTGGCGGGAATTGTGACGCTGGTCAAACCGGTGCAGTGATCAAATGCATCTGCTCCAATGTTGGTGGCGCTGCCGGGAATCGTATAACTTCCAGCCAGGCCGGCCGGATATTCCACCAGGGTGGTTTCGGTCTTGTCAAACAATACGCCCCGCACGCTGCTATAATGCGAATTTTGCGAATCCACCGCTATCTCGTTCAATCGGGCGCAGTTATAGAACGCATCCGCTCCGATATTGGTGACGCTGGCGGGAATCGTGATGCTGAACAGGCCGGAGCAGTTTTGGAACGTCTCTTTCCCGATGCTGCTCAGACCATTGACGACGGTCGCGTTTGTCAGGCCGCCGCAGTTCGCAAACGCCTCTTCACCGATGCTCGTGACGCTGCCGGGCAACGTCAGGCTGGTCAAGCTGGAGCAGGCGTTAAAAGCATAGTCTCCGATGTTGGTGACACCGTTGAGGATTGTGGCGTTGGTCAGGCTGTTACAGAGCACGAACGCATCCGCCCCGATGCTGGTGACGCTGCCGGGAATTGTAATGCTGGTCAGGCTGGAGCAATATTGGAAAGCTCCCTCTCCGATGCTGGAGACCCCATTGCTGATCGTGACGTTTGTCAAGCTTGCGCAACTGGAAAACGCATCCTCCCCGAGGCTGGCGACACCGCCGGGAATCGTGATGCTGGTCAAATTGGTGCATTCATAGAACGCATCTCCTCCGATGTTGGTGAGGCCGCCCGGAAGCGTGACGCCAGCCAGACCGTAGCAGTATTGGAAAGCGCTTTCGCCGATGCTGGTGACGCTGGCTGGGACGATGACATTAGTCAGGCTGGAAACGTATTCGAAGGCGGCATTCCCAATGCTGGCAACAGGCAAGCCGGTGATGACGGACGGAATGGCCACCGGCCCGCCCGGTCCCGAATACCCCGTGATCGTGATCGTGCCGCCATTGGTCGTGTAAACAAATTGGGCTTGCACAGCCGGAGCGGCCCACAGCAGCAAAGTCAAGAGGACGGGAATGATCTTTTTCATTTTTTCGAGTATTCCGGCAATGAAGCAGCCGAATCAAGATAAACACCAGGGATAATCTCCTTCCCAAATCCTCGCCTAAGGCGAGCGAATTTCCGGCTTGGGGAGCGCGACCGTCTCGGTCGCCGCGGTCGGCGTCTCGCCGACCGCATCTTGCCGGTGCTATACGATTCCTATCGAAGCATTCAGACG
>JBKQWF010000130.1:0-2903 GCA_052139695.1 Limisphaerales bacterium | reverse complement strand
TCGTCGAGCCGGCGACAAACGAAACGGTGAAAAATACGATCATAAACACCGGTTCGGCCAGAAATCCCACCATGCGCGTGCGACTCGCGCCCATGGGACCGTAGGGATTGGCCGTGTCCACCGCCGCGAGCGTGGCGAAAAACCCGCCCAGCGCCAGCACGAAACCGCCGCCGATCATATCGCCCATGAACGCGAAAAAGAGCGGATAATTCGTCAGCACCGGGATCAGCAACGCGACGAAGATCGGCGTGACGAATACGATGTAAGGCGTGAACCGAAAAATCCAGGAGCTGTCTTCCGACACAATTTCGTCCTTGTGAAACAACTTCCATAAATCGCGGTAAGGCTGGAAAACGCTCGGCCCGCGCTTGGACTGAACGATTTCCTTGAGCCGGCTCAAAACGCCGGACGCCAGAGGCGCGAAGGCCATGACCACCAAGACTTGAATCAGGTTGAATAAGATGTGGTTGAACATGATCAAGGATGAGGTTTTTCCGCGCCAATGGCGTTTTCTTCGTCGGCGCGATAATCAATGACCCTGGCTTTTTCCAGCGTCACCAAGCCGCCTTTCATCATCTCATCAATCACGGGCAGGAAGCTGTTGATTTTTTCCTCGCTTTCCACGATTTCGATGATCACAGGCAGGTCCATAGAAAGTCGAAGGATTTTGGCGGTGTGCAGGTGGCTTGACTTGCCATATCCCATCGGCCCGCGCAATACCGTCGCGCCCGCCATGTGCATCTCGCGCGCTTTGAGGACGATGGCTTCGTAAAGCGGTTGGTGGTGCCAGCGGTCGCTTTCGCCAATAAAGATTCGCAATAACATCGCGTCATGGGGCAGGTGCATATTCAACTTCCTTTCGTTCGTTTAAAGGTCATGGCTGCGATATAGCCGAGCCATGCCGCCAGCAGACAAAGTATCAGCGACAGACCCGCATTGGCCCCCGCGTACAGCCATTCGCCGTCAAGCGCCAGGTTAAGTGTTTGGAGACTGAATGAGGAAAAAGTAGTGTAACCACCGCAGATGCCGGTCATGAAGAACACGCGGCCGTTCGGCGATACCAGCCAGCGCCCTTCCGGTGCGGTCATCGTCGCGAAAAAAGTGATGACAAACGAGCCGGTGACGTTGATGACCAGCGTGCCCAAAGGAAACGTTTCTCCGAAGCGTCGCGCGATGACGCCGCCTAGCCAAAATCGCCCGACGGTTCCAATCCCACCGCCTAAACCGACAAACAGATAGTTGAGCATAAAAAAGCTCCTGCCGATACAAACTGTCTCGGTAGGAGTTATCAGCTCTGAACTATCAGGCGGTTCCCTCGCCACAGGCGAGCGGGCAAACCCCATTGCCAATATACTTTTCGCACAAAGGTTTTGGCATTGCAAGCCCTTTATTCGATTCAGAAATCGGGAAGCGACAGAAGCTTGTGATTCGAGATCCACACAGACGGTCAGACCAGCACTGGCAGGAGGGCGTAAAACTCCGTTGCCCGCACCAAGTCGGCCAGCGACACCTGGTCAAGCACACCGTGGGCGGTGGTTTCGTCACCTGCAGCAAAGATGATGGTCGGAATGTTGGCCTTGCCCATCCAATAAATGCCGTTGGTCGAAAAGTTCAGCTTGCCAGTCTTGGGTGTCCCGCCCCACAGCATCTGCGCCGCCTTCAAGCCGGCCTGCACCAGTGGGTGGTCCTCCTCCATCGCCCAGGCGGGGAAATACTTTTCCACCGGAAAGACGAATCCGGTATAGCTCGGCTTGTCGTAGTGCAGCATTTCGACCCGGATGTGGCCGCGCTGATGCTCCGGGATGAGCGCCTCCACTTGGGCGATGGCCTCCTCCTTCGTCTCGCCAAAGGTCAGCCGGCGGTCAATGTAGATCGTGCATTCGTCCGGGACGGCGTTGATCGACGGCGTCTGGCACTCGATCTTGCTCACGGTGATTCGGCCCTCCGTGCGGTTTCCCCCCGCTGCCCGCAATGCACGTTGCAGCAATGATTTTTCCAACCTCGCAATGGCCGTGTGGTAGTCGAGTTGCAAAAGTTCCTCCATTGAATCTAGATTGGAGGCGGCATTGCCAAATTCCAATTCGTTCTGGTCGATTACCAATCCACGCACCGTTAAGCTCAAATTAGGCCTCCCCATCGCCGGGCAAGAGGGGCGCAACCCAGGGCCCGAAGACCTCCAGACGAAGGATACGTTCCGAAATTACATCCGGAGCGTGATCAACTCGATCGTGGAGGGCTGGGCGCGGACCCACCACAGAAACGGACACTGCTCTCTGGACGTGATCCAGGACATCGTGGCGGCGCCGGAAGCCGCCCAAATCGAGTATCAAGAGTTGCTGGCCCAGCTCTTCGTGCGGTTGCGTCAGCGCGCCCCAGCCCGCCTGCTCCCGACCATCGAAGCGTGGGAGCAGTCGCCCGATGGGCGCATTGCGATGATTCAAGACCTTCTTTAGTCGACTCCAGGCCGAATTTGTCCGAGAGGCGCCCGTAGCCCGTTTTCCAAGGTGGCGCCATCGCGGCTCGAGTATGGAAGGAACGGCACGATTTGGTAAACCAGGGCACCGGAGCAAACCGGTGCCCTTTTTCTTATCAACATTCATTCCACCGCCAAACAACAAAATCGCTTATGGAAACCAATAAACCTGTGGAACAGAGCGGCGACAACCCCTGCCGCTCACCCATTTTCAGGCGAGTTTCAGGACCGCATATCGTCGGAAAGAACCTGGAGCACACCGGCCTCGTCATGGAATGGTGGCAGGGGCCAAACCTGTGCCACGTTGATGTGCTCCATCACTGCCCGCCGAAGGAGAAGGACACCAACTACTACCATGTGGCCGTCTTCCCTGCCGAGCGAATCGCCACGACTGTTGAAGCGGCAGCGTTCTCGGTGGTGGAGGTGTACG
>JBKQWF010000129.1:0-11280 GCA_052139695.1 Limisphaerales bacterium | reverse complement strand
CTGCCGTGTGTCATCGGCGATTTTGTCTGGACGGCGTGGGATTACCGTGGGGAGTCAGCGATTGGCCACACGGTGCCGGAGGGGGAGACCAGTTCCTATCTGCTCGGATGGCCCTATGCGAACGCCTTTTGCGGCGACTTCGATGTTTGCGGCTTTATCAAGCCGCAGAGTCTTTATCGGCAAGTCCTATGGGACATCCGTCCGCTGGCGATCCTGGCAGAGGATTTGCCGCCTAGCCGCCATACGAAGCCGGAGTATTGGGGCTGGCGCGACGAACAGCCGAGCTGGACGTGGCCGGGCTGGGAAGGCCAGCCGCGAGTGGTGCGCGTCTATGCCAAAGGAGACGAGGCTCGATTGCTGCTGAACGGAAGGGAGATTGCTTCCCAGCCAATCGACGCCGAATTCACCGCCATCTTTACCGTGCCCTATGAGCCTGGCAAGTTGAAGGCGGAAGCGCTCAAGAATGGCAAGATCATCGCGACCGAACAAATCCATACCGCCGATGCGCCGGTAGCAATCCATTTGACAATTGAGAATCCCACCATCGCGGCGGATGACCAAAGCATCGCCTTCATCGACGTGGAAGCGGTGGATGCCGGCGGCCGCCTGGCGCCGCTGGCGGACAATCGCGTGCGCGTGGCCGTGGGAGGTGGAGGAATCCTGGCGGCCTTTGGCAACGGCGATCCCCGCAACGTGGGCAGCGTCCAGCAGCCCGCGCAGAATCTGTGGCGGGGCCGGGCTCTGCTCATTGTGCGCTCCAACGGCAGCCATAAGCGCATCACCATCGAAGCCTCGGCCGACAAATTGGCCCCGGCCCGAGCCGCTATCACCGTCCGATAATGCCATTTGTCAATGATATTCTTGCAGCGTCTGGACGCCGTAGCCGCTCTTTTTCAACGCCGCGATGCCCAGAGCGGCGGCGCGGGCGCCGCTTAACGTCGTCATAATCGGGGTGCCGGTATAGACGGCGGTGGTGCGGATCTTAATTTCGTCGGCCCGCGGGGTCTGCCCGGCCGGGGTGTTGATGACCAATTGAATCTCGCGGTTTTTGAGCAGGTCCAAGCTGTTCGGGCGGCCTTCGGATAATTTAAAAACGCGCGCCACTTTCAGGCCGGCTTCACTCAATACCTTGGCCGTGCCGGATGTGGAAACGATTTCAAAGCCGAGATCGGCAAATTGCCGGGCGATGGCGGCGACTTGCTTTTTATGCGCGTCGCTTACGCTGATGAAGACGCGGCCGCTCAAGGGCAGGGAAGCGCCCGCGGCCATTTGCGATTTGGCGTAGGCGATGCCGAGGTCGGCATCCAATCCCATCACTTCGCCGGTCGAACGCATTTCCGGCGAAAGCAGAATGTCCTGCCCATGAAATCGGTTGAACGGGAAAACGGATTCTTTGACAGCCCAATAGCGGGTCCAAATCTCCTCGGTGAATCCCAGTTCGGTCAGTTTTTTTCCGGCCATGAGCTTGGCCGCGAGCTTGGCCAGGGGGACGCCGATGGCTTTGCTGACAAAGGGCACGGTGCGCGAAGCGCGGGGGTTGACCTCCAGGACGAAGACCGTGTCGCCCTTGACGGCATATTGGACGTTCATCAGGCCGATGACCCGCAATTCGCGGGCCATGGCGCGCGTGTATTGACGCATGATGTCGATGACCGCGGGCGAGAGTGTGTGCGGCGGCAGGACCATGGCGGCGTCGCCTGAATGCACCCCGGCGTATTCGATATGCTCCAGAAAGCCGGCCACGACAACGGTGCCTTGGTCCGGGTTGGCAAAATGCCCAACATCCGCGATGCAATCCACATCGACTTCCGTGGCGTCTTCCAAAAACTTGTCCACCAACACGGGCCGTTCGGGGGAAGCCTCAACGGCAAAGCGCATGTAATGATTCAACTCCGCGTCGGAATAAACGATCTGCATGGCGCGCCCGCCCAGGACAAAAGAGGGACGGACCAACACCGGGTAGCCCAGGTGGCGGGCGGCCTGCAACGCCTCGCCTTCGTTGGTCGCCAAGCCGTTGGGTGGTTGCGGGATGTCCAGTTTGTTGAGCATGGCGGCGAAGAGTTTGCGGTCTTCGGCGACTTCGATGCTCTGCGGAGAGGTGCCGATGATGTTGACGCCGTTTTTTTGCAGTCCCAAGGCCAGGTTGAGCGGGGTCTGTCCGCCAAATTGGGCGATCGCTCCCCAGCAATTCTCCCGCTCATAAATGTGGAGGACGTCCTCCAGCGTCAGCGGTTCGAAGAAAAGTTTGTCGCTCGTATCGTAATCGGTGGAGACGGTTTCGGGGTTGGAATTGACCATGATGGTCTCAAACCCATCCTCCTTCAGGGCAAAGGCCGCGTGGACGCAGCAATAGTCAAACTCGATGCCCTGGCCGATGCGGTTGGGGCCGCCGCCGAGAATCATGACTTTCCGTTTGTGGCCTGGCCTGGTCTCGTCGTCGCCGCAATCGTAAGTGGAATAATAATAGGGGGTGAACGCCTCAAATTCCGCCGCGCAGGTGTCCACCAGCCGGTAACTGGGCAAGAGGCCGAGCTCCTTGCGCAACGCGCGAATGTCATTCTCCGATTTCCCGATCAGCCGCGCGATTTGGCGGTCAGAAAACCCGAGGGATTTCGCCTTGGCGAGTAATTCACGATTCATGAGCGATTCTATTTTTTTGCACAGCAAATTAAACCGTGCGAGCCAACCGCCGTCCCCGCCTTAAGGCAAGAAAAATCTTCACCCAGAAAAGTTTTCACCCAAGTCTTCCGCACGGAATTCCTTTTCCTGTCACCTCCGTGCCCAATTCTGTCCCTTATCGGCTATATGATAACAACTGAAAGACTTTACACACGACGGAACACAACGACTCCCGTTCCGATCAAAAATCCGCTTATGAAATCATTCCTCGCCATGATGCTGTGCCAGCTGCTTTCTCCAGCCTACGGGCAAACGACCACAAACCAATTCCACTCCCCTGTAGAGCAGTCCGCGGCCCCGCTCCTGACCGGTCCAATGGCTCTGCGCGGTCTGGGTGGTGGATGTTGTGCGTGGCGGGCATAAGGAAGTATGGGGTTATGGGCAGGCCAGCGAGAATCGGCGGTTTCTACAGGAATCGCGGTTCACAACCAAACGAGGGACGCTCAGGCGGCGGGAGTTCTCGCGAGCGCGCGTCGTACGACCTCAGCGAGGGAGGCCATGGAAGCTGGTTTCTCGATCAGTTCAAAGATGCCTGCTTCGCGCATGTCTTCCGGCATCATGGCGGAACTAAAACCGCTCGCCAGAAGGATCGGCAAGTTTGGACGGATGGCCCGGATTTGGCGTGCCACTTCCAGACCATTCATTTCCGGCATAGTCAGGTCAGTGATAACCAGATCGAATTGCGCGGGATCCTGCTGGAACAGCGCAACGGCCTCGCGGGCGCTATTGCGGCTGGTGACTTGATAATTCAGCCGGATCAGCAAGCGTTCCAGCACGGTCGTCAATATCGGTTCGTCATCCAGCAATAAAACTTTCTGCCCCTGGCCACAGGGAACATTGAAAATGGCGCTTTCTGCCACAGCGGCGTCTGGCTTTTGCGCCGGAAAATACAGTTCGAAAGTCGTGCCCCGGCCAACTTGGCTTTCCACCGCAATATTCCCTTCATGCGACTGCATGATGCCATGCACTACCGCCAGCCCAAGCCCCGTGCCTTTGCCGACCGGTTTGGTAGTATAAAATGGCTCAAAAATCCGTTCCAAAGTGCTTGCCTCCATGCCGTGGCCGGTGTCGGCGACGGTCAGCCGTACGTACTGGATAGGGCGGAACTCCGGATGCATCCGTATGAAATTCTCGTCAGGCTGGAATGAGTCGAGATTCACGGTGAGGATGCCGGGCCGGCCTTCCATCGCATGCTGCGCATTGGTGGCCAGGTTCATCGTCACCTGATGTATTTGCGTCGGGTCGGCGAGGACGGCGGGCACATCCGCCGCGAGGTTCATTTCGATCTTGATGTGCGCCGGCAGCGAGGCGCGGAGGAATCGTGCCGCCTCCTTCACCACTGTATCCAGCCGGATGATCTCGCGTTTTTGCTCACGCTGGCGGCTGAAGGTCAAAATCTGCCGCACTAGATCCTTGGCGCGATCTGCGGCCTGGTAGAGTTGTTGGATATTTTCCTCCGCGGCGGCGTTTCCCATCACCTCCTGCTCAAGCAGATGATAATAGCCGAACATAGCGGCCAAGATGTTGTTGAAGTCGTGGGCAATTCCACCGGCCAGCGTGCCGATTGCCTCCATTTTTTGCGACTGCCGCAGTTGGCTTTCGAGCCGCCGGCGTTCGGTCACATCCTGCTTAATCGCCACGAAATGTGCGATCCTACTGTCGGTGCCGCGCACGGGCGTGATCGTCACTTCCTCGGTGCAAAGCCGGCCATCCTTGCGTTTGTTGACAATTTCCCCGTGCCAGACGTCTCCGGCGGTAACGGTGGCCCACAGGTTCGCGTAGAATTCCGGCGAATGTTGCCCGGATTTCAAAATGCGCGGGTTGGAACCGCAGGCTTCGAGGGCGCTATAGCCGCTGGACTTGGTGAAGGCCGGGTTGACCCATTCAATTCTTCCAGCCCGGTTCGTAATGACGATGGCGTTGTCGGCGGCGGTCAGGGCGCTGGCCTGCAAATTCATTTGCTCTTCTGCCTGCTTGCGTTCAGTGATGTCGCGTAATGCGCTCATCCGCAGCATTCAGCGCCCCTCAGCCAAGACCATTTTAGCCTGCACCTCGGCATAAAACTGGGTGCCGTCCTTGCGCAGTGCCTGGAACTCGTACCGTGCTTCCCGTCCGGTGCGAAGGGCTTCCGTCACAATTTGCCGTGATTCAGTTGTCACGAAATCGAGGATGGCTTTTCCAATCAGTTCCTCCCGTTGGTAGCCAAACATTCCCGCGCCCTGGTCATTGACGTCGCTGATCCTGCCGTTTTCACTGACGAAGATGCCCTCAAACGCCGCGTGGTTGAGCTGGCGGAAGCGTTCCTCGCTCTCACGCAAAGCCGTTTCCGCCTGAACGCGTTCGGTGAGTTCCTGTTGGGCCGCCTTGAACAGGCGGGCGTTTTCGACGGCCAGCGCGATGGGGCCGCAGAGATCGCGGACGAGAGCGAGGATGCGTTCGGTCGGTTTGGCGGCACTCTTGGCGAAAAGGCAGAGAACGCCAATACAACGGTCCTTGACGCAGAGCGGGAAGGCGGCGTGGAAGCGGAGGCCCTCGTTGCGCGTGGCCTCGCGCGTGGCGAACTGGCTGCCGGAGGCGTTGTCCCAGAGAACAAGCGGCTGGCAGGTCTTGGCGCAAGTGCCACACAGGCAATCGCCTATCTTGACGAGATTGGTGGTCAGATCCTGCACGATGGCTGGCGACGTATTGATCTCGGCTGCCAGGTTGAGCGTTTGCGTGGCGTGGTCCGCTAGGCAGAGCGTGCCTCCCTCCAACTGGGTGAATTCCAGCGCGCCGCGCAGCGCGCGATCGAGCACGGTCTGGAAATCCAGGTTCGTAACGGTGGCGGTGATGATCTGACTGATGGCGGCCAGTTCCTGGTTCTGCTGGCGGATTTGTTCTTCCGCCTGTTTGCGCTCGATGATTTCGGTCTGCAGGCTTTGGGCGGTTCTCTCCAGTTCCGCCGTGCGCTCTCGCACCCGGATTTCCAACTCGTCACGGGCTTTTTGCAAGGCATCAGCGCTGGGCAGCGCGAGCGCGTGTGGAACGAGTTTGACGAGCCAAATCGCGGTGGGCAACGACACCAGTGCCGTGATGGCTTTAATGCACCCCGACAGCCAGTAATTCGCGTGCCAGATGTTCCAGATTTCCATCAAATGCGTGGTTCCGCAGGCCAGCACAAACGCGGCAAAACAGACAAACATCCAGTGAAATTTCAAATCCTTTCGCTTCCGCACAAAATAGAGCAAGGTGAAAGGGATCGAGTAATACGCCAAGGTGATGGCAGCGTCAGAAATGGCGTGCAGCGCAATCAAACTCTGTGTCCAAAGATAGCAGCCGCCGTGGGGCATAAACGGGCCGGAATTAAAAAAACTGTTGGACATATTCATAACATTGGAACGGTCAAGCGTGGGACTTTCCATTGCCGGCAAAAAAACGGCTGGCCACAGTTGCCGGAGTTTTCTTGCAGCGAGTTGCCGCCCCGGATCGCCGCCGCTGAAGCGGCGGAACAATATGTACGAGGCTGGCGTTTCCGGGATCGCAGCCTTCAAGGGTCATGCAGTGAGCTTAGGCGCGAACCGGCATTGTGCCAAGAGTAGATTACTAACTGAGTAGATTAGATTAACAACGCATGCCGTCTGCCGGGCATGACACCTCCATCGGTTATTCATCTGGCCGCTAGGAGCGCGCTCTCAGTCTCAAAAAGCCTGAGAGTGCGTTTAAATCCGCCCTGGATTCAGGCGGGTTTTGGCGCGGCACGAGCTTCGTCCAAAGCTTCGCTCAATACAGCCAGCCCTTCCCGCAAGGGTTCCTCGGTGATGGTGAGGGGCGGGGCGATCTTGACTGTCTGGCCCCACGCTCCCACCGGGGCGAAAAAGAGCAACCCTTTGTGGAAGCAGCGTTCCACAATATCGTGCGCCAGAGCGGCGTCCGGCTCTTTTTTTCCGTTCCGGATCATTTGCAGGCCGCCCACCAGGCCCCGTGCCGAAAAGTGCCCGATCACATGGCGGTGCTTCTGGTGCAGTTCTTGCAGACCTTGTTCTAAAACAACACCCATCCGCGCCGCGTTGCCAGTTAGATCTTCGTTGACAATCTTTGTCAGGCTGGCCAGCGCCGCCGCCGCGCAAACCGGGTTGCCTGTATGCGTGCTGGTCATCGACCCAGGCGGGAATTGGTCCATAATTTCCTCGCGGCCAATGACCGCTGAGAGCGGCAGCGAACTGCTGATGCCCTTGCCGCAGCAAATGACATCCGGTGTGACGCCATAATGCTCGAACGCCCAAAACTTGCCGGTCCGTCCAAAGCCGGCCTGGACTTCGTCAAGAACTAAAACGACGCAGTGGTCCTGGCACCATTGCGCCAAGTCTTGCATGTACTGCCGGGGCGCGAAATCGGGGCCAACTCCCTGGTAGGTTTCAAAAATGACGCCCGCAACGTCGCCCGGCGCAACGCCCTTTTTCTGGAGTGCCGTTAAAAACAAATCAAAACGCGTATCCTCTGTCCAGTAGCCGTCTGGAAAAGGCACCTGCACAATGGCCGGGTCTTCGTTGACAATCCAAGTTTTTTGTCCGGGCAAGCCACCCGCCTGCTGGGCGCCGAGGGTGCGGCCATGAAAACCGCGCTCGGCGCTGATAATCGCGATTTTGCGCGGGCCGCCCAGTTTGAGACCATGGGAGCGAGCTAATTTAAGGGCGCATTCGACGGCTTCCGCCCCGGTCGTCAAAAAGAAAACTTTATTCAATCCTTTTGGGGCCACGCTCAGGACGGCTTCTGCCAACCGCGCCCGTTCTTCGCTGGGAAACACGTAGTTGTGCAACAAGCCGGAAGTGACTTGGTCGATGATCGCCTGGCGAATTTCCGGCGCGCCGTGCCCCGCGTTGGCCACCAGCACGCCGGAACTCCAGTCCAGCCAGCGGTTGCCGTGCTTGTCGTACACGAAAATGTCCTCGGCGCGGTCCCACACCAGCGGCGGTTGGCCCCGCATCGAGACCGGCTCGCACTGGCGCAGTTTTTGCAATGTGGGCAGAGAGCCCGGATGGGGCAGGGGAGTGACAACGCGGCGATATTTTGTCTCGATCCGCGCGACGTTTTTTGGTGTGAGATCAAATTCCTGGCCCATCTAAATTGCTTTCTCGTAAATGCGGGTGAAAACTTTCTCCGCGCCTTCGGGGGCGCGCATCGGATCAATCAAGGTAATGCCGTCGGCGCCGAACCTCGCGGTCACGGGCGCGCCGAGACTGTCCTGGGTGTATTTGAAATTAAGATCCCGCACCAGGGCGGCGGCATGGACGATGGCCACGGTCAGCAGGCCGTCTTCAGCGGTGGGATAGATTTCCGCCAATTCATCCCGGTTGGCCGCAAAGAATTTGCGCCGGCAGATTGCCGCCAGGCCCGCCGTCAGGCTGTCCACCCCGTAGCCGGCGCAAGCTTTGCTGCCGTCGGGACGGAGGATGTCGCGGGCAAAATGTGTATTGACGGTGCGGCTGCCGCCTCCTTTGTGCCAGAAACGCAGCCCGCGGTATTGCTGGTCGCTCTCGACTTTTCCGTCTTCGCCGACAATTTCGTGCCCCTGGTTGACCGGCCCTTCAAAGTCCGGCGGGGTGATCCAGTTGTTGTGAAAATGGATGCTCATGCCGTTGGCATAATCCACCCGCACCTGCACGGCGTCGTAAGCGTGGATGCCGTCCCTGGCCAGCCGTTTTTTTTGACCGACCGCCGTCAGTGAAACCGGTTTGCTGTGATAATAATGCCAGATCAAATCAACCCAGTGCGGCCCGACGTAGCTGAAAGGATCGCTCTGCGCCGCCCATTTGAACGTGCTGGTGGAAACTTCCAATGGTTCCTCCAGGTAGGCCACGCCGTAGAGCGGGTTTCCAATGCGGTCTTTGATTTCGTCGCGAACGCGCAGATGGTCCGGGTCGTACCGTTTATGCATATCGACGGAGACGATGAGGTTTTTTTTCTTCGCCAAATCCACGATCTGCCCGGCTTCATGAATGGAAAGGCACATCGGCTTTTCCGTGATGACATGGACCCCGCGGTGCAAAGCCGCCAGAATAACCGGGGTATGCAGATGGTCTGGCGTCGCCACCGCCATGACATCCAGGTCCGGCGTGTCGCGCAATACCTCCATCCAAGGCTCCGTTCCCCAATAACGCTTGGGCAGGTGGCCGGTACGTTGCTGGAAAACATCCCCGGCACGCTGGGCCGAGGCTTGGGAGCGGGCCGCCACCGCCACCAGTTCAATGGAGGCCGGCGCCAGTTCGCGCGCCCACTGATCCTGCCCGATGCGGCCCAGGAGCGGCGCCAGGCCGGAAATCTGCAAATTCGCATACGCTCGCAAATGGACGTCCGCCCCGAACATCCCGGCGCCAATCAAAGCGATTTTTATTTTTCCTTCCACCGCCCCTTGAGATTGACTTTCCCGGACGGAGCAGGAAAGGAAAAAGTGGACGGGATTTACCCGGCGTATCTCACACTGCAACGACCCGAAAAGAGGGAGCGAGGGCATCGCGTCGGGGCGCGGCGGCCCCCCCGGGGGGGTATCAGCGGCTCAATTTGGTTCAATTTAGTTCAATTAGGTTCGGGTTTCGGTGGAAGCAGGCCTTGCGGAGCGCCGCCCTGGGCAGGCCCTTGCGCTTCCCATTCGAGATGACCGCCCTGCTTCCAGTCGCTGAGGTTGGATTCGTCGATGGGCTTGGCGGCGAAATGGGTGGCGAGGACGGCCCGGCCCAGCTCGCCGTTTTGGAGGCGCAGGTTGAGTTGCTGGCGGAAGGCCAGCGGGAGGCGGGCGATTTTGCCGTTGCGAGTCATCGCGGTCTTGGAGAGCGTTCCATTGTTTCCATGCGCGCCCATGAAAACAAGAATGCGTCAAGATGGGAAACCTACCGAAGGTTTTTGAACGATTCTTTGGCGGGTTCTACAGCTATTCTCGCGCCGACGGCGCTGGCGGATGGGCATCCCTCAGAAGGTTCGTCGGAATTGCGCGCAAGGCGCAGGCAACAGCACCTCCTCACCAATATAATGTTGACTACAAGAATTAATCGTCCCAGTTAATGCCTTGGCAGCGCCGGGCACTTTTTATATACAGGTGGAATGCAAAACAGCCCCAAGGTCATTCTCATCATCGAGTCGTCGCGCGCCTCGGGACGGGCGTTGTTGCGGGGGATCGCGGATTATTCGCACCTGCGCGGGCCGTGGTCTTTTTCATGGGAGCCCGGCGGTCTGGAAAGTTCGTGGCTGACCAACCGCAACGCCGATGCCCAGGGGATTATTCTGAGAGACGTCGATAAGGTCAAAGAAGTCCTCGCCTGCGGATTGCCGGTGGTGGTGATCGGGCACCAGCAAAAGGAGGTTTCCGGTGTCGTCAACGTGTTGACCGATTCCGAGACCATTGGCCGGCTGGGAGCGGACCATTTGATTGGGTGTGGTTTCAAGCATTTCGCCTATTGCGGCTACACGGTGTCGCCGCTTGAAAATGCCCCATGGTCGGCGATTCGGCTGCATTCTTATGCGTCGCGCCTGAAAGAAAAGGGTTTTTCCCGGCCGATGGCGTTGCATTTATCCATGGATACGGGCCATTGGGAGAAGCAGAAGAAGGCGAACGCCGACTGGCTGCGGTCCGTGCCAAGGCCCGTAGGTCTGATGGCTTGCAATGATGATTGCGGCCGGCGGGTGATGGAGTTGTGTAAAATGGCGGGATTGGCCGTGCCGGACGAAGTCGGCGTCATTGGCGTGGACAATGACGAAGTGGTTTGCGGATTGATGGACCCGCCCATGTCCAGCATCGCGATCAATTTTGAGCGGGCCGGTTATGAGGCGGCGGCCGCTTTGGCCCGGTTAATGCAAGGCGAGAAAAATGTTCCTCATCGCATTATTGCCGCGGCCACGCACGTGGTCGGACGGCGTTCCACGGATTTCGTGGCGGCGGAGGACATGCACTTGCGCAAGGCGCTTGTTTTCATTCGTGATCACGCTCGCATCCCCATCTCGGTGTCGCAGGTGGCATCGGCCTCCGGCCTGTCGCGGCGCAGCCTGGAAAAAGCATTCCGGCGTTTATTGGGGCGTTCAGTCCTGGACGAAATCCGGCGGTCGCGGGCCGACCAAATCGCGCGGTTGCTGGTGGAGACGGACCTGTCAGTGGCGCAGATCGCCGAGACCCTCGGCTTTGTCGATGTGCAGCACGTGGCGCGTTATTTTCGGACTGTCAAACAAATCAGCCCAACCGCCTACCGGAAAGCCTACGGCATGCGCCACGGCCCGGCCCTCGTGGCGATACCGGCAAGGGGAAGCGATTAAGGCGGGCGATAACCCATAACCATAACAGATTTTCAATGATCCATTTTCAATGCGAGCCGCCGGGCCATCCGTGTATCCGGAATCGTGAATTGGCCATTGAAAATTTGTCATTTATTATTGACTGAAGCTTGTTCTTGGGTAGGAAAGCGCGCGGCACTCCGGATTCTTTTGGCGAGACGCCAAAAGATGCGGGCGTCTCGCCCAATGCCACTAGTTTTTGTGGGCGCAATTCGGGGTTACTTTCAATTGTTGACGCGCTTTTTTTCGGGAACCAATTAAAGGCGGATAGGGCTGGCGCAGGTGCCGTTGCGCCCGTGGTTCCGG
>JBKQWF010000128.1:0-19024 GCA_052139695.1 Limisphaerales bacterium | reverse complement strand
CGCTCATGCAGAACAGGAGAAAGGGCCTCATAGCGCTGCTCAATCGCCTGCGCAGATGCTTCCATGAAGGAAGCCTACACCATTCCATCCATTAGTTGAAGCGTTTATTTATGCACGGACCCTTAGTGATTTTCTGACGCTTTTAAGAGGCGCGCCCCGAAGACTCCTCCGGCCCAGGTGTCGCCGCCCTGGATCTTGAGTGTGAGCGTTTGTTTGCCCTTGGTGAGCGCGGGCGGCAAAGGATAGACTTGGTCAAAGAAAACTTCGGGATGGCTGGCGGTCAGGCGCTCGGTGGCCAGCTTCTCCCCGTCGATAAGAATGTCAAAATGACGGCCACGGTCTTCGCCCCAGTACGTCAGAACCAGCTCCTCCGGCACGCTGGGGAGCGACTTTAAATCCCAGGAAAACCAGCCGCCTTCGGAAGCGTCGCGGTAGGAGTGATCGCCCAGATCGCCGGAGCCGCTTTTTTCGCCCTGTTGGTGGTGGGCGCGCTCGTTTTGCTCGTTGCCAGGCTGGACAAAATCTACCTTGCGCAGCGCGAGGAGGCGCTGCTTCTCTTTTTCGGCGGCGTCGTTTTTTTCCTCGACCTGCCATTGCGCGGGGGTGAGGAGATCCCAATATACTTGATAATTGGATTGGTAAATTTTATAGAATGGCCGCAACGTCAGGCTCTCAGGCTGGTTATCCCCAGGGACGCGGAAAATGTGAGCGGCAAACGCCGGCGCATCCTGGCCGGAGACCGGCGTCAGCAAGCCCAGCCAAGTTCCCGGTTCGCTGACAATAGCCGGGCGAGGCTTTTTCATATCGATGGCCGCGGCCAAGACCAGCGGGCCGTCCATGGCGGCCACACGTTGCGGATGGTCGGCGAATCCTTCCTCATGGAGAGCAAAGGGCATTTTGATTTCGATTTGGTCGCCGTCCTTCCACTCGCGCTGGATAGCAGCGTAGCTACCGGGGCGGTCAGGCTCCACTTGTTCCGCGTTGACGCGGATTTCAAAGCCGGCCCGCGCCCAGCCAGGGTGGCGGATTTTGATTTCCAGTTTTACAGGGCTGGGGCAATGGAGCGTGAGCCGGGTTTGCTCCTCTTGCGGAAAAGCAGTCTCCTGGCGGATGCGCAATCCCTTCTCCTTCCAATCCAGTTCCGAGCCAATGAATTGGTTGACGTAAAGCTGGCCCTCGTTGTAGAAATAGATGCTGTCCCCGTACTTGCCGTGGTTCTCGACGCCGGTGCCGGTGCAACACCAGAAGTCGTGGTCCGGGCTGTTGAAATTCTTGCGCGAACCGGCACGCAAGGGCACGTAGTAACACATCATGCCAGTGTCGGGATTCTGCGAGGCGAGAATGTGATTGCAGAGGGCGCGCTCGTAATAGTCGGCATACTCGGGCTGAGGCTCCCAACAGAAGAGGTGGCGCGTGAGCTTGAGCATGTTGTAAGTATTGCAGGTTTCGGTCGTGCTCGGTCCCATGTGGGAGAGGCGATTAGTCGCGGTGAACATTTCCCCATCACTATCGCCGCCAATGACGTAGCTGCGATGGTGGACGACGGTTTGCCAAAAGTTCCTGGCGCCGGCTTGGAGGCGGGGGTCGCCGGTCAATTCGTATTGGCGGGCCAGGCCGACGAATTTCGGTATCTGGGTGTTGGCGTGCAGACCGGTCAAAGGATCTTCGCCTGCTTCCAGCGGATCGACGACCCGGTGATGGTTGAAACGCAACGAGGTTTCCAGGTATTGCTTTTTGCCAGTCAAGGCGTAGAGAGTGGCGAGCGCTTCGTTCATCCCGCCCTGTTCCGTTTGGAGCATGGCCTGGAGTTGTTCGTCGGTCAGTTTGGCGTTGCGCGCCACGACCCAATCGCCAAACCTGGCCGCCATTTGCAAGGCCTCTTCGTCCTGGCCATAGACATACATGTCTTCCAAGCCGGCGAGGATTTTGTGGAGGGTGTAATAGGGCGCCCAGACTTGCTTGCGCTGTTCGACGCGGTCGATGAATGTTTCCGGAAAGGCGCTCAAATAACCGTTGCCGAGCTTTTCCTGGCAAGGAGCCAGAGCGCGGACGACGGCGCGGCCCTTTTCCAGAAAGCGCTGATCGCCCGTGGCGGCGAACATCTGGGCGCAAGCAGTCAGGTAATGGCCGACGAAATGCCCGCGCAACTCACAATCCGGCGCTTCCCATCCGCCATAAGGCTTGGCATTGGAGGGAAGCCCGGCATTGACGCGGAAGTTATGCGCCAAGCGGTCCGTGTCCAACGACAGCAGGTAAGCGGCATCCAATTGCATGGCGTGTTGGAAAGGGCCAGGCAAGAGACGCACTTCTTGCAGGGGAAAGGCCCAAACGGCCATGGGGACAGACGGTTCGACCTTCTCCCGTGTGCAACCGAAGGCGAGAGGGTCTCCCAGAGAGACCGAGCGGAGAGCAAAAAAAGCGGCCAAACCGAGTGATTGAACTTTGAGGTTCATAGGAAGTGTATCTTTTGCAGAAGGATGTAGAACCGATCCTATAGAATCGACAAGGAAAAACGATTGGCTTGTCTGCGCTGTCGAATGCTGAAACCGGCCGGGAGGAAGCATTCGTCGGCGGGACGCCGACGACCGCAGAGACCGCCTCCTTCGCGAAGGCTATGGAGGCCAGGGAGACAGTCGCGCACCCCAGCCATGAAATCCGTCGCGTTAGGCGAAGATTTGGGTGATCAGCGCATGGTGTCTAAAAAGCCCCGTTGAACTGGCTACAGACCCGCTACATTTTCTTGTCCATGGTCTTAACAGGCAGGCTTCTGGTTTCGCTTCGGCCTGGGCTTCGGCGCGCCTCCAGCAGCAGATGATCGTGATTGGACATCAGGACATAGGCGTGAACGCGCCGGCCGGTTTTCTGGCAAGCCTCACCAAAGGTGCCTAAAACTTTTGCGGAATCGATGCAAACAATACAAACAATAATCGTGCATTGCCAAGTCGTGGGGAGTTGGTAAACTTTAACGAAATTCTCGTGTATCAAAATCGAAACAAAGGAAAATCATGAAAATGCGTCCTGTGTTAAGAACCTTGGTCGCAGTCATACTCAGCCTTGGGTCCGAAGCCGGATATTCCCAAATCCAGACTTATTATTATTCCGGCCCAGTTAGTGGCTATACCGACGTGGAATTGACCCCAGGGGGCGCCGGTTATGGGGGGTTCTCTACATCTTTCGGCACCGTCACTGAAACCCTTTATTATAGCACTGTCTATAACACCCTTCAACAAATAGTCGGTTCCGTTACCGTTAATCCATCAAGCGGATCATTCGACATTCAAAGTGGTCCTTTTTACCCCCCATCAGATTCCGGATCAGCAACTATTACAGTCGGTAACAACGGCAGCTTTTCATTTGATATCCTTCCCAACGGCTCCAGTACATTTACGGGCCCACTCCTTGTTCCGGTTAGTGGCTCTGGCACTTACAATGGGCAATCTTTTTCGGGGAACTGGGATATTGATATTCCCATGGTGACATACCTAACCGCAGCCACACCAACATCACTCACCTTTAGCCAATCTGGCTTCCAAGGTGCTCAACCAGGGCAAGATGTGATACCGGGAACAAACCTCAGAGACGCAAATTCTGACGACACATACTATTATTCGTGGCAAGTGAGTGATGCTGTGGCCACGGCTGTGCCTGATCCCCCCTGCACGATGATTTCGGGCGCTCTGCTGTTGCTTCCCCTTGGATCAAGCGGCTTTCGACTGTTGCGACATAAATTTCAGTCAGCTTAAACGATTCGATTCTTTCTAATCTACCGAACTTCTTCTTCAGTGGGCGGGGTCAGCAATTTCGGATGGAGGATCGTTTCTCCGTTCCGCTAACGGGACGAAATGTTCAATGGCATCGAGGGAGTAAAAACCACTTTTGTAACTGCACACCAGAAATTCTCGGGGGCATCTAATATTTGTCAGTTCCGTCGTAAATTCTTCACTTCAGAGCCGGTTGAATTCTCTCTCACATTTGGGCGGCGCAGCAGCGCCGCCCCACCATTCTTGGGTAGGGTGTTGCTGCCGCAACGCTCAAGTGTTGCAAGATGCGCCAGAACTCTCAAGCTGGGCGAAATTTTGGATTTTGGGTCAAGACGTATTCAGGGACGATGCGGCCGTGAGTGAGATGCTCCTGGATGATTCTTTCCAGGACGGCGGGGGTGCAAGAGTGATACCAGGTCCCGTCCGGATAGACCACGGCGATGGGGCCGCGCAGGCAGACGCGGAGGCAATTGGCTTTGGTGCGAAAAACCTGGGGGCGCGAGCCGGCGAGGTTGAGTTCTTTGAGGCGGCGTTTGAGGAATTCCCAGGATTCCAGGCCGGCCTCTTTGGCGCAGCATTTTGGCTCGGTTTGATCGGCACAGAGAAAGATGTGGCGGGTATAGAGGGACAAACCGAGCGCCTCGGCGGCTTCTTGCAGTTCATCGGGCATATCAGTCCTGGTCGCTGCGGGCAGTGAGGGGGGTTCGTTTGAGGCGGTTAAGGGCGGCTTTGCGGGAGAGGAGGCGCGATTGCTCGGCTTCCGGCAGATCCGGCGCGGACAAATTGCGGGTGATGGAGGCCAGTTCGCGCATAATGCTTTTGTCGCGGAGGATTTTGATCGCGCCATCGCGCTCGGCACTGCCTTTGAGGCTGGCTTCCAAGGGGATTTCTCTTTCGTCCGCCATGATATCGGTGAGCAAATTTACCCACTGAGGATTGTCGAGCTGGGAAAGCCACGGGGCCAGACCAGGCCAGTCCGAGGCCGATTGCAAGCGGCGGGCAATGATGTCGCGCACGACAGGATTCTCCACCCATTCAAGTTCCAAATGAGAAGCAATCCACTCGACATGCGCATCGCTGTCAAACAAGAATCGCAGGAGCCATCGTTCCTGAGTTGAGACTGAAAGAACATGAGCGGATTCGGCAGTGTCTTCCGGTTCAGAGGTCGGCGAAGAGGGCCGTTTTTTGAATTCATGGCGCACCGCGTCGGCGGCCACGGCGAGGCGCAAAGCGGTTTTCTGCGCGTAGGTGTCGCGCAGCAGGTCACTACCGGATTTGTTGACCGCTTCGGACATCGCCCGGACGATGGCATTGCGGCCGCGATCGGTAGAAAGGTCGTTGGTGGCGCATAACCGATCGAGATAGTAATCGAAAAAGCCAGGGGCCTTTTCGATCAATTGGGCGAAGGCGGCGGCGCCGGATTCTTTGATGAAGCTGTCGGGATCGTGGGGCGCAGGGACGGTGGCGACCCGGATGGCCAAGCCGGCGGCGAGGAGGAGATCGAGCGAGCGGGTGGCGGCGTTTTGGCCGGCATTGTCGGAATCGAAACAGAGGACGACTTCATCGACGTAACGTTTGAGGATGCGGGCGTGGTCGGAAGTGAGAGCGGTCCCTTGCGGGGCGACAACGTTTTTGACACCGCCCATAAAACAGGCGATGAGGTCCAACTGTCCTTCGCAGATGATGGCCTGATGGGTGTCGAGGAGGGGGCGTTTGGATTTGTCCAGGCCGAAGATGATCTTGCCTTTGGTGAAAATGGGCGTTTCTGGAGAGTTGACGTATTTGGCTGTTTTTTCATCGCCGGTCAAGACGCGGCCGCTGAAGGCGACGACCCGTCCTTGCTCGTCGCAAATGGGAAAGATGAGACGGCCGCGAAAGCGGTCGTAAAAATGGTCCGCGCCTTCCTTGCGGATGATCAGGCCAGCCTGCTCGAGGAAGGGCAATTCGTAATGTTTGCTTTTGGCCCAGTTGACGGTGTCGTCCCAGGCATCCAAGGCGTAGCCGAGGCGAAAAAGTTGGACGGCTTCTGGGGAAACGCCGCGACGGGCGAGGTAATCGCGGGCGATCGCGGCGCTCTGGTCTGAAGCCAGGGCGTGCTGCCATTTTTGGGTGATTTGCTCGTGGACTTGAAGGAGGCGGTCCTTGAGATGGCGGTTTTCCGCGGCGCCGGCACCCTGCTCAGATTCGATCGGGATGCGCGCGCGTTCGGCGAGGCGGCGGACGGCATCGGGAAAGTCGATGTTTTCGAACTCTTTGACGAAGGTGAAAACGTCGCCGCCTTTATGGCAGCCAAAACAATGAAAGATCTGCCGGGCCGGGTGGACATTGAAGCTGGGGGATTTTTCTTTGTGGAAGGGGCAGAGGGCGACGAAATTGGCCCCGGCGCGTTTGAGAGGGACATAGCTGCCGATGATATCGACAATGTCGCTGGCGGCGCGAATCTGCTCGAGTGTGGCGGAAGAGATAATGCCACCCATAGCGAAGGAAGGTCAGTTTTTGTGTCCGAAAATCATGTCCATATCGTGCTCCTGCTGTTTGGCGTGAGTCATGACGGTATTGGCTTTTCCGGGGAGAGCCGGGTAAATAAGGACAATATTGAGGTTGGTTTGGACGAGGCTGCCGGTGAGAGAGTCAAAGAGAACGGCTTGCTGGACGGAGCCATAAGTGGGGAAGCGGATATCGGAGAAATTCTCGCTCTGCATTTTTTCCGTCTGGGCGCGTTCGGCCTTGGTGATGATACGGGCGTGCATCAAGGCCAAGGCGGCCAACAACATACAAGCGCAGCGTACCATGCCCGAGATCATTCCCAAATAGTATTCCCCGCGGCCAAATAAGTCCGTGCCGACAAGTTTTTCATTGAATAAGTGTCTAACGCACAAATAGATGAGATGGACGCCCAAGGCAATTAGCAAATATGCGAAAATATTGGACCAGAGGAGTTGAAACCCCGCGTATTGACGCACGAAAGGGCTCAAAGAACGATAAAAGAGGCCGGCTATCACTACAATGCCGATCCATTGGAGGGTGGGAAGGAGTTCCTGGGACATGCCTCGTTTGCGTCCCCAAAGCAGTCCAACAATGAGCCACAGGATGACAAAGGCGTCGAAATAGTCGTATTTCAGACGGGTTATCCAAGCCGGCAATGTGACCGCGCAAATCATCAATGAGATCGCAGCAATTTGCTTGCCGTTGACGAATCTTTTTCACTTTTTCGTCCCGTTCGATGTCAGTTCTTAGTGATTCTGTTCGAGCCAGGAGCGAATGGCGAGGGCTTGCGGATTTTGCGGATCGAGGCTGAGCGCCCTGGCGTAATGTTCACGGGCCAGTTTGGGTTGATTGAGCTTTTCGGCGTATATCTTTCCGAGAAGCAAGTGGCCCCGAACCTCTTCGGGGTGTGCGGTTAGCATTTTGTCCAGCTCGCGAGCGGCGTCCTCGTAATAGCCGCGGCGTTGCAGGGTCCAGGCAAAGGCGTAGCGGGCGTTGGCGGAATCGTTCTGCAGTATGAGGGCGCGGTTTAGAGTTTCCAGCGCCAGGGTGTACTCGCGGTTGTCCAAGGCGGCCAGGCCAAGGGCCTCATTGGCTTCGTAGTAGGTGGGGTCAGCTATGACCGCTTGTTGATAGGCGAGGACGGCGTCATGCAGGCGTCCCTGCTGGCGGGCTTGGGCTCCCTGTTCAGCCCACCGGACGGCCTCGGAGCGGTTGCCGGGAATGAGCGTGACGCGCGGGGGATAGCTATAGCGCGCCCCTTTCGCGACCAGAGGCGGTTCGGCTTCCGAGGAAGCGGCGCCGGCGGGTGGATTTGCCTTTGATTCCGGGGAGAACCAATGGAGCGGATTGATTTTCTGCACGAAGGTTTTTCGCGTGGCGGCCGGAGGCGGTGAGGGCGAGACGACCGGTTCGATTTCAGGCGGCGGGGTTTGATTGGAAGAAACGACGGGCGGAGCCTGGGGCGGAGCTTGCGCGGGTGCGGTGGGCGGCGGCAAAGGCGAAGGCGCAGGCGTAGGAGGGGGAACGGAGGCCTGCGGTTTTTCTTGCTGCGGCGGGGGCGAGGAAACCACTTCAGGCGCCTTTGCGCGGACGGGTTCAACCGGCGACGGTTTTGCGCGCGAGGGAGGCGGTGGATTGGCGGAAATGAGAGGCGCTGGATTGCTGGGGACAGAGTTGCTGGGCGGCGGCGGATTGGTGTGATTGGCGTGAGCCAGCGGAGTGATGGTCATCCTGTTCTTCGCGTCCAATTGCTGAACCAGTTCGCCAACTTCTTTGGCGCGCGGCATGGCAGGACCCAGGGTCAAATACTTGTGATAATTTTGCGCCGCTTGGACAGGCTGATTGAGGTAACGCTGCTGGAGGATGGCGAGATTGAGCAACGCGGGGGAAAAGCGGGGATCGCGGTCGAGGGCGAATTGGAAATAGGCCGCGGCAGCTTTGAGGGATTCGCTGGAGGGATTTTTTCGGTAGAGTTCGAGGATTCCCAAGGCATTTTGAGAGGGGGCGGCGGGGTCCAATTTCGCGGCCGTTTCAAGATTGCGGCGAGCGGAATCCATCAGGTTGTTGCGTGGCGGGCCAGTCCGTTCCAACGCCAAGTGATACTGCGCGGTGCCAAGGCGAAGGAAGCCGTTGGGGTCGCGCGGGCGCAGCATGACGTAAGTGTAGAGGTAGTCGATGGCGCCTTGCATATTACCCTGGTCCAAGCGCAAGCAGCCGAGGTTGTAATCGGCCGCGACGTTGTTGCGATCGAGCTTGAGGGCGCGGCCGTAGGCTTCCGAGGCGGCGTCAAATTGCCTGGCGCCCTGATAGGCCAAACCGAGCAAGTTCCAAACTTTGGATTGAGACGGGGCCGGGGCGGCGGCGAGGATTTGGGCGGCGCTTTTCAAGGGAGCGATGGCCCGGTCAAATTGAGCAGAGCGCACCAATTGCCGGCCCTCGAGGACCTCACTCTGGCCGGGGGGGCCACATCCTGTCAAAGACATGCTAAGGGCGATGACCAGCAGGCTCAACACGGCCAGCCCGCTTTTTTTTGTCGTCATCATTGTCGAGGGTGGTAGCATCCGCCGCTGATAGTGTCAAGAGACGGTCATTTTAGATTTCGCCGCAGGCTCATTTTATTGGGTTTCTGCGCACTGTGGGTTGGAAGAGCGTTTTGGTGCGCGGGGCAAGAGGCTCCCATGGCCGGGCCGCCGACCAACGCGCGGGTCGTGATCGTGGAAAATCCGAAGGCGACGGAGGCTTTTATAGCCCAGCCAAAAGTCGTCCAGGAGATGGTGCGGCGCGGGATCATCCGGTTGACTGGGAAAACGGATGAAGCTTCGGCGTGGCAATCGTTGATCTCGAGCAAGGACATCGTGGGGCTAAAGGTTTATTCCGAGCCGGGGCCAATCAGCGGCACGCGCCCGGCGGTGGTGGAAGCGGTGATAGAGGGTTTGGTGGGGAGCGGATTGCCGGGGTCGAACATCATTATTTGGGACAAGCGGTTGATCGATTTGCGGCAGGCCGGATTTGCCGCGCTCGCGCAACGCTACCATGCGCGGGTGGCGGGCAGCTTGGATTCCCATTACGACGAGAAGGTTTTTTATGACAATACGATCATCGGCTCGCTGATTCTGGGAGACCTGGAATTTGACCGTGACGGGACCAAAACCGGGCGAAAATCGTACGTGAGCAAGGTGATTACGCAGTCGATGAGCAAGATCATCAGCATCAGTCCGCTGCTGAACCATAATGTGGCCGGGGTTTGCGGGCACCTTTACAGCGTGGCCATGGGGAGCATCGACAATTCGACGCGTTTTGATGGTTTCCAGGCCTTGGCGCGCGCCGTGCCGGAGATTTACGCCCTGCCGGGAGAAGACCGCGGGGCGGGACAAGAGCGGGGGCCGGGACCTCTGGGGGATCGCGTGGTTTTGTGCATCACGGACGCGTTGATTGGGCAGTATCAAGGGGAGCAGATGAGTCTCCTGCAGTATGCGACGGAGTTGAACCAGATTTGGTTGAGCAAAGACCCGGTGGCGTGCGATGTCCTGGCCGTGCAGGAGTTGGACCGGGAACGGCAGGCGCGCGATATTCCGACATTGGGGGGCAATCCCAAGCTGTATGAGAACGCGGCTGAGCTGGAGCTGGGGATAGACGACCTGACTCGAGTTCACATTGATTCCGTGCGTTGAACCGCGCAAAGCCTTCCGGTTTCCCAAATCCTCGCCTCATGTTGGCTCCGCACCTGAGGGCTTCGATGGGAATGGCATCTTAATGGGAAGATGCGGCCGGCGAGACGCCGGCCGCAGCGACCGAGACGGTCGCGATCCCCAGGCATGAAATGCGCCGCGTCAGGTTTTTTTCGCGGCGTAGGCGGGAAAACTGACACAATAGACAATAAATTGTATTTGCAATATATTGTGGTATAAGGAATTGCGCCTGAACCGATCCTGGCAAAAAGCGCGGGAAAAATATTCCGGGGTTTTCCTTCGGTAGGTTTCTCTACTTTACGCATCTGTGATTTACTGGGGGCGTGATGAGCAAAAACACGCTCGACAGTAGAAAAGCCGCGCCGGCGGGGGAGAAAGGGGCGGAAGAATGAATCCCTCGGGAGAGTCGCGGTTTAACCAGGCGCGGATTGAATGGGCCATCCGGCTGCGCTACAGCCCGATGCCGGAATTGAACACCAAATGGGTGGCGGCCAACCTGAACGCCTTTCGCATCGGGGAGCTGCGGGTGATCGGGAAGATGTGGGAAATCATGATGGAGCGGGACGGGGAGCTGGCGGTCAACGCGGACAAGCGAGCGGGAGACCTGGCCGGGATGGAATGGAAGATTGTCTCGGACGGGAGCGCCGAAGGGGAGGAGCAGGCGGCGGCGCTGAACTACTTTTACCGGAACTTGCGGGTGACGCGGGCGTTGGACCAAGACGTGTCGGGCGGGGTGAGCGAGTTGCTCTACCAAATGGCGAGCGCCCATTCCTACTACTACAGCGTCCACGAGATTCTCTTGCGGGTCGATAACGCGGCCGGGCGGGAAGTGACGGCCGAGTTGCGCCACACGCCAGTGTGGTTTTTTGAGAGCCGGCGCGGCTACCTGGGCTATCTCCAGCATATATTTGACGTTTACGGGCAGCCATGCCTGCAAGGGGAATGGCTGACATGCGTGGGGAGCGGATGGATGCGCCCGTTGTCCATGGCTTTCGTCCTGAAGAATTTTCCGTTGCGGGACTGGCTGCTGTTTTGCGGACGCTATGGGAGCGGATTCCTGGAAGCGGTCACGGACGCGCAAAAAAGCGACCCAGCCTGGGAAGAGGCGCGGGAGGCGCTGGAGACGATCGCCAACGACGGGGCGGTGCTGCACAACCGGAGCGTGACGCTGAAATTCCTGGATATGCCGGCGAAAAACGCGCTGCCGTTTGAGCCATTGGTGGAGCACGTCAACCGGCTTTATGCGAAGTGCTATCGAGGGGTCGATTTGGCAACCGGAAGCCGGGCAGCGGAGCCAGGGCAGCCGGGGCAGCGCCAGGGAGCGGTGGGCGCGAGCGTGCAGAAGGAGGAGGCGGGAGTTTTCCGGGCACGCGACGCGGCGTGGGCAACGGGATATCTGAACGAGCGATTGGACCGCCCCGTCATCCGATTTTTGTTCGACCGTGAGCCGCGGGCCTGGATGACGGTGACGCCGCCGCTGGATGACACGGCAACGATGGACCTGCAGAGCGCGCAAATTCTCACGCCGATGGGATTGCGCATCAGCCTGGCGGAAGCTTACAAGCGCTTTCGCTGGAAGGCGCCGGAGCCAGGCGAACCTTGCCTGGAGGCGCCCATGACGCCAGCCGACGCGGCAGGCGAAGCGGAGAAGACGCAACGCGGAGCGCCAGGAAAATCGACTGAAGTGGCGAAGCCCGGCAAGACAACCCATGATCCAATAGGCGCCGGCGCGCGCCTGGGAGCCGTCCAATCCGCTAGTCCCAATTTGCCCGACGCGCAAGTCGATGGGGCTGATTTCTGGTCGGCCGCGGCGGTGCGAAAAGGGGAGAGTTGAACTTTGATCCCATGAAGACAGAGATCGATCTGATTTTGGCCAATGAGGCGGCGCTGGATGAAGACGGCTGGGCATTGATCGCGCCCTTTGGCGAGCATCCGAAGACGCGGTTGGTCAGGAGGAACGGGGCGTTGCGGGAGGAGAAATTCATCCAGGTCCTGGACAACGAGTCAGCGGACCAGCTTTTGTCGCGGGAGAATTCGCTTTTTCGGCGGTTGCGGCGGGCCTTGGTGGGCATCCCTGTTTATAAGGGCCATCCCGATTTGCGGGATTACGAACCGGAAACACCCGGGGCGGCGGATCGGAAGGAAATCATCGGCGCGATTGACCAAGTGCGCAAGACGGCGCGAGGGCTGGAAGGGCATTTCGTCTTGACGCCGGCGGGAGCCGACGCGGTGGAGAAGGAAGGGTGCAAGTATCCCAGCGCGTTGTGGTACGTGATGCCGGTGGCGCGGCGGGGAGACGCCGTCCTGGCGCGCCCCTTCAAACTCTTGTCCGCCGGACTGACGGCACACCCGAACATTTCCGGCGTGGAATCCCTGGCGAACGCCCGGGGCGCCGAGAGAAAAGAACGAACGAAAGAACCTGACATGAAATTGATCACAGGCTGGCTGCTGGCCAACGGAGTGGCCGTAGCCGGGGGCGATGCCCCCACAGAAACACAGGTTGTCGAAGCGCTGCAAAAGTTCCACACCGCGAAGGCCGGTGAACTGACGGCGCTGGGCAACGAAAAGGCGGCCCTTGCCGGCACCCAGGCAGAACTGAAATCCCAGAGCACCGTGCTGGAGAATGAGAACGCGGCCCTGAAAGCGCGCGTCGCCGGAGAGCGGCAAGGGAGGGCCGCGGCGGTGGCGGATTTGGCTATCGCCCGCGGCAAAGCGACGGTGGCGGAGCGGGCGACGAAGATCCAGGCCTTGGAAAATGCGGCGGATTTTGAGCGGGAAACCTCGGCCCTGCTGGGGTCGGCGACAAAGTTCAAAACGACTGGGAACGCGGAGAGCGGAAAAGTTCTAGCCAACCACGGCCTAGGGAGCGACCCGCGAGAGGAGTATTGCGCGGCGGTGGAACAGCACATGAAGGAGTCGGGCGAAACGGACCCCATCAAATCGCACCACGCGGTCATGAAGAAAGATCCCGGATTGGCCGAGAAGCTCAGAGTCCGGAATGAAAATCAACCTTGAACCTCCAACCCACATTGAAACACATGCCAAAGGAAACACCCCCAACCGCCGCCGCGCCGGACCTGGCCGCGGAGAACGCCGCACTCAAGGTCCGGATCGCAGGCTTCGAGGCGGCGGAAAAGCAAGCGGCCGCGGACGAACTTCTGATTCGGGAGAAAATGAGCAAAGGATTGCGCCGGGAGCAGGCGCGCGCGGTCCTGCAACGGCAACGCGATTACGATGCCCGCAAGAAGAGCAAGGAAACGAACCATAACCACTGAAAACGCTTCGCGCAGAGAAAGGAAAAAAACATGAAAAGAATACTTCGCACTATCTGTCACCTCTTTGACCCGGTCCCGCCGGGCGGGACCGTCCTGGCCAACGAATTGGGAGGGACGGTCGAGCACGGCCGGGAAACGCTGCAAATCGATCCGGCGACACCTTTGCCGGTGGGCAGCCATCACCTCATTTACAAACGCGGATCGAATCAATACTACGCCACCATTTGCGACGCCACGAGCCTCCCGCTGGGAGTTTCACCGGACGCGCCGTATCAGATTGGCGACTTTTTGGACGTGGAGCGGTTTGGCGCCAGAGGCGGAACGCAACTGGGTTACAGCGCCGGGACGATTGCGTTCGACCACCTGGTCGGAACCGCGTCCGGCGGGCAAGTGCAGGATGTGACGTCCGCGCCCAACGGAACCTATTGGGTGATCGGACGCGCCACCAAGGCAGTAACGGGGGCGGGACAGGAAATCACATTCATAACGGCGCCGCCCTACCAAGTGACTGTAGCGGGCGGGGTGTTGAGCTACGCCACACCGCAGTAAAAACAAATACCCAAGTGAGATTTTAAACTATGAAAGACCCAATTGTCCTTTCCAACACGGCGCGGCAAACGGCGCTTGAAACGTTAGGAGTCGCGCTGGCCAACGATTTTGCGCCGGCGGCGTTTGCTTCCAATAATATTGGGGCGCATCACGGCCAGGTCTGTTTGGCGAACGATTCGCTGTTGCGCCAGTCCGAGTATATCGAAGAATTGACCACCTTCGCCATCAGTTATGACGGAATGGTGGGGAACCGGCTGCGGCAATTGCGGGACATTTTGAGCCCGCCGCGACCGAGCAACAGCCGGATCATCCGGTTAACGGTCTATGACGAGAACGAACCGTGGCAGACGGTGGATTACACGAAGGTCAAACGCGGAGTGCTGGCTGACTTCATGCGAGTGCGGCAACGGGTAGCGAGCAAAGTGGACCTGCAGGTGCCAAACCGAGGGCTGACGCTTTTGCTGGACAGAGACCAACTCAAGGACAAGCCCGAATGGCAACAAGTCCATACCAAATGGCTGATCGACCTGATGATGAGGGCGACCGTGCTGGAAGCCGTGTCACTTATACAAACAAGCGCCATTGTTTCGAGCACCACGTGGGACGCGGGAAGCAATCCGGACCTGGAATTGAAGCAAGACATCATCAACCTGGCCAACACGACGGGGTTTTACCCGCTGGTCGCGTCTATGGCGACGAAGCGGCGTTAAAGCGGCAGAACGCCTACGAATCGCAGTTGACGGCGGGGGCGCTGGCGCGGGCCGGACAATTCACTGAGGAACAGGTGGCGACGGCCATTGGGGTGGACCGCTGCCTGATTAACGCGGAGCGTTACCAGCAGTCAGCCGGCACGACCAAACAGGAAATCATTGGGAGCAATGTCTTGCTGTTCACGTCGATCGAGGCTGATGGGCCGATGGATGCCAGCAATGTGGTCCGGCACGTCTCCAACGCGGCCTACGGCGGCGGAGAGTACGCGGTGTACCTCACTGACATAGGGGTGAAACTCATCGCTCTCACCGTAGAGAATTACGAATAACTCAGCGTGCAACACACGACGGGCATTCAACAAATCCAGGTTAATTAGCGATTGCTTACCCCATAACTTAAAAACGAAGACCATCTCATGAAAAAGCACGTTCTGCCTCTCCTTTTGTTATGTTCATTGGCGGCGCCGGGTTTTGCCCAGCCAACCACGCTGGTAAGGCCACGCCAATACACCTTGCTGTCGTCGCAGTTGCTGACGAATAAGCAGTCTATCAATACTAATGCCAGTTTGCCGGGACAAAGCATCGGTGTGTTTACCAATACACTGACGCCCTACAGCGGCCCGCATTCGATTGGGCTGACGGCGGTCATTGGCTGCACCAATAACCAGACTGGCAGCTCCAACGTGGTCGTGTCCGTTTATCCGGCTTACGATAATAATGGAGGAAATTCAAACGTCCTTGGGGGAACGTATGGCACCAACTTCGCAACGGTGCCGATTTTCACCTGGGCGATCGCGTATCAGACCAATAGCACCCAGATGACCAACCTGGGTCCGTTGGTGTGGGAGCCCGCGACATCGCTCGGTTACACGGTCAGCAACGGCAGCACAAGCAATGTGACGTTTACGCTGATACAGAGCCAAAGTCCTTAGCCCCGGAAACGCGCCGGCGCGGCGGCGATGCCGCGCCGGAACCAAACCTGCCTATAACTGAAGTAAATCCTATGCCTTGGAACACACTGCAAGTTACCGATGTGACGGCCGAGATTCTGCCCGAGGAGGTGACGATGCTGAATAGCATCCAGGGATCCAACGGGATTTTGTCCGCTTTGTTGAGCACAGTCCTGGCGGAATTGCAGGCGCAAATTCTGGTGGGGGGAAACCAGATTGGCCAAACGGGGACCATCCCGGACCAGGTTCGAGGAGATGCCATCGCCATCGCGCGCTGGCGATGGTTCTGCTCCCTGCCGAAAACAGACCTGCAATGCGAGTTTCGGCGGGAGCAATACCTCGAGGCAATGAAGCGATTTGAAAGGATCCGCGAGGGCAAAGAAAAGGTGGAAATACCCGCCAGTCCGCAGAATGTCATCGGGCCCAGCTTTCGGGTGGAAACGGTGCGGCGGGGTCATAAGTTGCGGACACACGACTTCGACACCCTGGGGGAAACATGAGTTTAGCGGCGCAAATCGAAAGCGTGCAGCCGGACGTCTATGCCAAGCTGCTCTCGGAACCGTTCTTCAATCCCGTGGCCATATTCAAAATCCGGGAAAAGAGACTGGACACGGAGGTCAACAGGGCATTGGCCGGCTTGGCTGGACGCAACGGCGCGGGCGGAGCGACGATCGAAGTGCTGATGCCGACGCTCAAGGCAGCGCTGGCCGAGACGGCTGGCCCCGTCTGCACTTTGGAGCAGCAGTTCGTTGTCAAGGAGCAGCCGACGGTCAACCTGGGGGCCAGCGGCACCGGGCTGACGGCGGAGCAGATAGCCGTCAATCTCGCGCAGACGTTTCAGTTGTTTTTTTTCGGCGGGGCGCTGCAGGGATTCTACACGGCGCCCACATTCTACCAGTACCAGGCCCCCGGCCCGAATTCGCCCTTTATAATGCTACGAGTGACCATGCACGCCACCTTTGTCCTGAGCGCTTTGGCGCGGACCTTGACGCCCGCCGCATTGGAGACCGCGGGAACTGTTGTATTGACCGATCAGCAACTGGGAGGCGGGAGCACGATTTATTATACGACAGACGGCAGTTTTCCCGGAAGGGGCAATCCAAGCGCGGCCGTCTATTCCGCGCCGTTTGCGGTGAGCAGCGGCATGGTTGTCCGCACCGCCGCCTACAATGGTTCTTTGCAAGGAAGCATGGTTGACACATTCACTATTCCCTGACCCAAAGTCATATGAGCGTTACACGATCCCAACTAACAGGCGGCCCGGCATACGCCGCGTTCAACGGCAAGAACATCCAATTTGCCAGCGATTCAAGCGTCGAAACCGCCTTGGTCACCGACGTGGTGGACTCCAGCCTTTACGGTTCGATGGATGAGATCTATCGCGATTTAATTGTCAAAGCGGCCGGCACGCCGCTCTTTTACGACCCAGCCCAAATCTCCACCCTGTTTCCCTACCTGAGCGGGACGATCGGGACAATTTATCCGGGCAGCAGCGATGTGACATGCGGTTGGACTTCGAGCAATGGGGATAATGTGCTCTTGACAAGTGCCCTGGTGGGGAGGATGCCGGAGCTCGAACTGGGGGTGGCTGGAGCAGTGCTAGGGCCGATGGAGATTTGGGGCCTTGTGGCAAACGCGGATGATCCGACGACCGCCAACAGCTACTATACGTTTTCTACTGGCAATACCTACAGCAACCCCGCGGTGCCATCGACGGCGGTTCTCGGCCGCCAGGAGTTTACGGCGGCGTGGGGGTCTGTGAGCGGATTTACGAGTTTTCAAGCTCAAGACAAGTGGACGATCGCGCATGAGCTGAAACTTGAAGCCATCCAGATTCAGGGCCGGACACGCGCCTTTCGGCTCGCCAGCTATCGCGCCATGGCGAAGTGCAAGCCGCTGGGGCCGAGTTTGAGCCAAATCGATGCGGCTATTTACGCGCAAGGGGCTGGCGCGGCCGGGGGGCGGCGCTTGTCCACCAATGCCGCGAACCTGGTCATCAGCGGCAGTTCCAGCATGACAATAACGATCGGGAATGCCGCGCTCAAAACCGCGGGATACGTTTTCGGCGGGAGACCTTTGCGCTTGGGCGAAGTTGGCTAGGTCAGCACGCTCAACATCGCCAGCGGCGGAGTGCCCTCCAGCCCGGCGCTCGCCCTGGCCTGAAACGCCTGAACAAAAGCAAAGGAAGGAAACAAAGAACAACTAGTCCATGACCAATTTGCAATTCCCAATTTGCAATTGCTTCGCTTAAAGGTGTGCTCAAGGTCACTCTCAATCCCACTGCCGGCGCGCCGGTTGTCATCTTCGATGAAACCAAGGCGCGCCCTTCTGATTACTGCCGCGACGGATTCAAACCGGAGCCGTTGCGGCAGTTCCAGAATACGCCGCTCATCCGCGGGGCCGCGCCCTTCGTCGCGGACCGCTACAACATGTATTCCAGATGGGACCTCACCGTTACCCACAGCTTCGCTACCGCCCAAGCCTGTCAAGATTTTATCGGAAACCGGCCCGCCATCGTCCGCGCTGGCGAGCTGCAAATCTTTTTTTCCTTCGCCGGCGCAAGCTGGATGCGCTACTACAAAAGCGCCTTCCTCACCGTCGTCAAACCTGTCAAGACCTACCAGATCAGCGCCGATTACGCCTACACCCTCCTAATGCCGAGCCCCTTCTCAGTCACCCCATGAACACTCTCACAGAAATGACAAATAACAGATTTTCCATGTCAAATTTTCAATTCCCGCGCCAGATTGCGAATTGCTCATTGAGTATTTGCTATGCGTTATTTGCGGTCGTCGCGCAGGCACAAACCCCCATCCGCGTCAGCGGCGATTCCTCCATCCGCTCCGCCCCGATCGTCACCGACTCCAACTCCCTCCAATCCATCCAATGGGTTCGGGGCGATTACCTTTCCTTCGAGGTGGGTCTTTTCGACCGTGGCATTTTTGTGTCAAACAACATCTCCCGTTTCACCAACGTCACCTTCGCCGTTTTCCAATCGCAGAACGATACCAACGCCCCGCTAATGCTCCAATCCGTCACGAACGGCAGCGGGCTGTGGAACGCGAACTGCAGCCTGGCGGCCTGGACCAATGGCCCGACCGGATCCACCAACCAAAACGTCACCTTCAACTTCACCAGCACCCAGAGCAGCATCCCTCTGAACAGCCAGGCCAGCCAAAGCTATTGGATTCGCATCTACGCCGTGACCACAGACTCCATCCCCAAGACGGTCACCTACCTCGAAAGCACTGCGACAATCTACGATGGGCCGCTCACAGCCATTTATAATCCGCCGTCGTGGAACACGGCCGTCGCTGTCGATAGCTTCGGCAACCTCGTCAATCCCGCCAATTTCTTCGTCCAAAATTTTTATCTGCTGACCAATGCTCTCACGAGCGGCGGTTTCTCCGGCGGGGGCAGTTCCACTGGCACGCCCAATTATATTGCCGCCTTCAACTCCAGTGGTGCGTTGGTGGCGACCCAAGGCTTCGGCGATTTAGTGCGTAAGTAGCTTGTAATAAGCTATTTGCACCTATTAGCTGGACAAATCGGCGGGCGACTGCCAAGCTGCTGGCATGATTTGTTTACCCGAGCCGGCAGGAC
>JBKQWF010000127.1:0-53729 GCA_052139695.1 Limisphaerales bacterium | reverse complement strand
ACTTTGGCCTTATAGGCCGCACTATGTCGTTTCCGTTTTGCTTTCATAAATCTGCTCTTTCTTATCTACAGCAGACCTATAAAAGTCCATCTTAACCACTGGTCTAAATTCCGGGGTCCAGCTCAGTCTTGAATAAATGCAGACGGGTTGTTAGAGTCGAACCACGAAACTTTCAGTGACGATTGACAGGGATGAGAATGGGGTTTGGGTGGTTGAATGCCCGGCCATTCCGGGTTGCGCCAGCCAAGGCAAGACGAAGGAAGCAGCGCTTAAGAATATTGAAGAGGCCATCGCGCTTTGTTTGGAAGTTAGGGCGGAGCGCGGTCTGCCGCTCACAGTGGAAACTCGCCAAGTCGAAGTGCTCGTCTAGTGCCCGCTCTCCATCCTCCCCTAAAGATAAGGCTCTAAACCGCGGACCACGCCGAATACTCGGAAGAGGAAAAGGAAGAAGGAGATTATCTCTGAAATTTCTTTTTCTGCGTACTGCTATCCTGAAAAGTACTGTTTTCATAACAACATTTTCAGGGGGGCAACTTCTCGCGCGGAGACGCAGAGATCGCGGAGTAAGAGAAAGAAGAAAAGTTTTCTCCGCGTCCTCTGCGCCTCCGCGCGAGTCCAAAGTTATCAAGAATTGGTTGCGGCTTGCCACGCTCAGTATTCCGCGGTTCTCTCTGTCTCCAAACTTTGCCTTCCAAAAAATCCCGGCGGCATCTTGCTGCCTTTATTTATTTCCACCGCCTCAGCGTCTATTGCATGATTTCTGCCGACACAAAATGACGCATGAAAGCTTTGTCTAAAACTCGCGGTTTTGTCGCGGCCCTGGTGGGCGCGACACTTTTGAACGCCCTTCCCGCCTCGGCGCAGAAGGCAGCGCCTGAATTCAAGGGCGAATTCACCGGTGAAGCCCCCGCGCCTGAAGAGCCGTTGAGCCTGTGGAATCGCCGTCCCGCAAAAGTCTGGACCGAAGCGCTGGCCATCGGGAGTGGGCGGCTGGGCGCGATGGTCTTCGGGGGCATCAACCAGGAGCGTCTGCAGCTCAACGAAGATACGCTTTGGGGCGGCGGGCCGTATGATCCGAACAACCCGGAGGCGCTCGCCGCCTTGCCCGAGGCGCGCCGATTGGTCTTCGAAGGCAAATATCGCGAGGCCGACCACCTCGTGAACGAGAAGATGATCGCGAAACCGCGCGGCCAGATGCCTTACCAGACCGTTGGCGATCTGCTGCTGAATTTCCCCGAAGCGAACTCTGTGGCCGATTATCGCCGCGACCTGAATCTCGATACTGCCATCACGCGCGTCAGTTATTCGGCCGCGGGCGTCAAATACACCCGCGAACTCTTTGCCAGTCCCGTGGACCAGGTGATCGTCATGCGCATCAGCGCCGACAAACCGGGCCAGGTTTCGTTCTCCGCGAGTTTCCACACTCCCCAGCGAGCCTCAACCACCAACGAAGGGCTGGACACGCTCATGCTGAATGGCGTCAACGGCGCGGCCGACGGCATCGAAGGCGCATTGAAATTCCAGGCCCGAGCGAAGGTCATTGCGTCCGGCGGGGAAACCAGTGCCGCCGACGGTCGGATTGTGGTAACGAACGCCGATTCCGTCGTGCTGCTGATCGCCGCGGCGACCAGTTACAGGAGTTTCAAAGATGTGAGTGGCGATCCTGACGCCCTGGCCAGGAATTGTCTCGCGGCCGCGAGCAGAAAGTCCTTTGACGCCTTGCGCCAGGCCCACGTCGCCGAACACCAGCGGCTATTTCGGAGGGTCGCGCTGGACCTCGGCGCGACCGAGGCGATGAAGTTGCCAACCGACGAACGCATCCGGCACTTCGCGGAGGGGAATGATCCGCAGCTTGCGGCGCTTTACTTCCAGTTTGGCCGTTACCTGCTGCTCTCCTGCTCGCGTCCCGGCGGGCAACCGGCCACGTTGCAGGGCCTCTGGGCCGACAGCATGAACCCGCCCTGGGGCGGCAAATACACCATTAACATCAACACCGAGATGAATTATTGGCCCGCCGAGACCTGCAATCTCGGCGAATGCGTCGAACCGCTTCTGCGCATGGTGCTGGATTTGACGGAGACCGGAGCGTGCGCCGCCAAAATGCATTGGGGCGCCGGCGGCTGGGTCGCGCACCACAACACCGACCTGTGGCGGGCAGCGGCGCCGATTGACGGACCTTGGGGGCATTGGCCGACGGGCGGAGCGTGGCTTTGCCAGGATCTCTGGGAACACTACCTCTTCTCTGAGGATCGCGACTTTGTGAAGCGTCTTTACCCGGCAATGAAAGGGTCCGCGCAATTCTTCCTGGATTCCCTGGTGGAAGAGCCGGGGCATCATTGGCTGGTGACGTGCCCGTCAGCCTCACCGGAACACGGAATCCCGGCAGGCGGCAGCATCTGCGCCGGACCGACCATGGACGAGCAAATCATCCGCGACCTTTTCGGCAATTGCATCCAAGCGTCGGAGACACTCGGCGTGGACGCGGATTTGCGGGAGAAGCTCATCGCCACCAGGGCCCGCCTTGCGCCGAACCAAATCGGCAAAGCGGGCCAGCTCCAGGAATGGCTCGACGATTGGGACATGGAAGCGCCCGATCTTCATCATCGCCATGTCTCGCATCTCTACGGCCTTTTTCCCAGCGCGCAGATTTCCTTGCGGGGCACGCCGGAACTGGCGGCGGCGGTGAAGCGTTCCCTGGAAATTCGCGGCGACGATGCGACCGGATGGGCCATCGCCTGGCGGCTCTGCCTGTGGGCGCGCCTGCAGGACGCCGAGCACACTTATAAGATTCTCACGCTCCTGATCCGCCCGGATCGAACTTATCCCAATATGTTTGACGCGCACCCGCCCTTCCAGATCGACGGCAACTTTGGCGGCGCCGCGGGCATCGCCGAAATGCTCCTGCAGAGCCACGCCGGCGAGATCGAGTTGCTGCCCGCCTTGCCGAAGGCTTGGCCCGCCGGCTCGGTCAACGGCCTGCGCGCCCGCGGCAACATCACGGTCGCCATGACCTGGAAGGACGGCAAACTCGCCTCCTACCGTCTCACCTCGCCAGAACCGCGCCCGGTGAAAGTGCGAACCAACGGGGAAGTGGCGATGGTAACACCGGAGAAGTTGTAAGAGCGCCGGGTAAAACCGTCGGTCAATTATAAGGCAGGGCGGGCACTCCGTGCCCGCCGGGGCGGCGCGCATGGAGTGACGCGCCCTACCTTTCCCGACATTCATCGCGCCCGTCGTAAGAGCGCCGGCTTTTTCGCAGCCAAGAAACGGCGTTTTACGGGATAGGCGCGCCGGCCGACGCCTCAAGAATAAAGAACCATTGTTCGCGCGTAAGATGGAGTTTCGCGGCGGCGGCGGCGCTTCGGACTCGCGCGGGATTGGTCGTGCCAATGACCGGAACCACATGCGACGGGTGCGCCAGAATCCAGGCCAGCGCCACTTGTTCCAGCGTTGCGCCGCCTAATTCGTTTCCGATTTCTTCCAGTGCCTTCCGCACTTTTCGCGCGCGCTCATCTTTTGCTTGCGGCAGCCTTCCGCCGTCCAAAGGCGACCAGGCCATGGGCGAAAGGCGCAGGCGCAAACATTGGTCAAAGGTGCCGTCGTAGAGCGGAGCGGTGTGCAAGACAGAGAATTGCAATTGATTCGTGACCATCGCGAAAGGAAGGCGTGAAGCCAGGAGATCAAACTGGGAAGGAGTGAAATTGGAGACGCCGAAGTGCAGCACTTTGCCCGCCTTCTTCAACGTCACAAATGCATCCGCCACCTCATCCGGGTCCAGCATCGGGTCGGAACGATGAATCAGGAGCACATCCACCCGGTCGGTGCGCAAATCGCGCAACGAATCTTCAACCGAGGCAAGAATATGGGCCCGGCTGGTATCATAGTAACTGACCCTTTGCGCGCCACCGTTCGACGGGAGAGGTTTGATGCCGCATTTTGTGACCAGTTGCACCCTTTCGCGCCAGCCCGCGTCTCCGCCGACCGCTTCGCCGAAAAGCCGCTGGCAGGCATGGCCGCCATAAATATCCGCGTGGTCAATGGTGGTCATTCCCAAATCCACCGCCTGATGAACCAGGGTGCGAATTTGTTCACGGCTCAACGGGGCGTCCGCCAGACGCCACGCGCCCAGCGCCAGGCGCGAGACAGAGGGTCCATCGGGAGAAAAACGGATTAATGGCACATTCATGGTAGGATTCTATTGCGCCGCCGGCGCTCCGCCGTCAAGCGGTTCCTGAGTTTGGCGGACTTTTGGCGGAATGGGAGCGCTTCAGCCAGGAACGGGTTCGAAGAAGGAATTCCCTCGGCGGGACGCCGACGGATGCGGTCGAGACGACTGCGCTCCCCGGGAAATCGCTAAGGATTCGGGTTAACCTCAAGTCGGATCATTTTTCAGACACCATTCTTCTGACGGATTCTCATTTTCCCAGGCTCAAAATGCTTGATTCTGGCAAGAGGTCTGTTACCACTGCCGCTATCAATCACAAACAATTTATGACGGACCGAAAGCGCAACAATTATCCCAAATTGCATAACGCCATGTGGCCGGGGTTGGTCGGCAAGGGCGGCCCCGACGCGGAGCCGTGCCTGGACCTCGATACTATGCTGGACCTCACCACCCAGGCCGAGGTGGACGGCGTGAAGTTCGACGGCGTCGATATTTTTCTTTTCGACCCTCATATCAACATCGACATTGACGATGACGGTTTGCGGCGCGTGGCGGATAAAATCCGCGGCAAGGGGCTGGTGGTGGGCTCAGTCGTGGCACCGGTTTGGCAGCCGACCGGCGGCGGCTCGGCCATGGGCAGCGAGCAGGAGCGCAAACAATTCGTCGGCCAGGTAAAAAAGGGCTGCCGCATCGCGAAAAAGCTGCGCGAACTCGGCGCGCGCCCTCATGGCGTGGTGCGACTGGACTCCGCTTGCGGCGTGGGCGATTGGGAGAAGAACCCCAAAGGCAACACGAAACTCATCGCCGCCACTTTCAAAGAAGCGGCCAAGGTCGCCAAGGACCATGGTGAACGGCTGGCGGCGGAAGGGGAGATTTGCTGGGGCGCGATGCACAGTTGGAAGTACATGGAGCAGTTGCTGGAGGAAGTGGGCCTGCCGAAGGTCGTTGGGTTCCAGGCCGACATGGCGCATACGTTGCTCTACACGCTGGGCTATAACGCGCCGGAGCATCGCATCGTGCCCAAGGATTTTCATTGGGAACCCGAAGCCTTTCACGTCGCCATGAAGAAAATGACCAAAGTCTTGCGGCCCTGGACGATTGATTTTCACATTGCCCAGAACGACGCCACGGTCAAGGGGTCCGGTTCACATGACAAGACCGGCCGCCATTGCCTGGCCACAGACCCTAACGGGAAGCTCAACATCGCGCGCGACGCGGGATACTGGATGCGGGACGATGCGGGCAAAGTCACCCGCAAATTCAAGCATATCTGCTGGGACGGCTGCATGTTCCCCAACGAGGTGATGCGCAAGCCGGAAACGTGGAACAACGTTCTGGCCGCGATGATCCAGGTGCGGGACAACCACGGCTGGCGCCAGGAATAGAAGCCGCGGGTGCGATGAATAATGTCGGACGACGAGAATCGGCAGTGCAGTGCCGCCGCGGCGTCCATTCCTTGGCCCGGCTGGTGACGGAGATGTTTTGGGCGGAGCGGCAGCTCCGCCCCACCACTTTATGAAAAAACTCAATATCGGACTGATCGGGTACGGCTTTATGGGCCGCACCCATTCTAATGCTTTCGGCAAGGTCAATAATTTCTTCGACCTCGACTATCACCCGGTCCTCAAAGCCATTTGCGCCCGCGACGCCGACAAAGCCCGCGCTTTTGCCGACAAATGGGGCTTTGAAACGACCGAAACCGATTGGCGCAAGCTGATCGCCCGCGATGATATTGATTTGATTGACATCGCCAGCCCCAACAACACCCACGCTGAAATCGCCATCGCCGCCGCCAAGGCCGGCAAAATGATCATGTGCGAAAAGCCCCTGGCCATGAATGGCGCCCAGGGCAAAACCATGGTCCAAGCCGTGGAAAAGGCCAAGGTGCCGAACATGGTCTGGTACAATTACCGCCGCGTGCCTGCCGTGACTTTGGCCCGGCAACTGATCGAGGAAGGCCGCCTTGGCCGCATCTTCCATTATCGTGCGAAGTTTTTGCAGGATTGGACCATCAGCCCGGAATTGCCCCAGGGCGGCGCCGGTCTGTGGCGTCTGGACGTGAAGGTGGCCGGCAGCGGCGTCACGGGCGACCTTCTGGCCCATTGCATCGATACCGCGCTTTGGCTCAATGGCGGCATTGATCAACTTTCCGCCATGACCGAGACCTTCATCAAAAAGCGCAAACACACCCTGACCGGCAAAGTCGAAAAGGTCGGGATTGACGATGCCTGCGCCTTCCTGGCCCGGTTCCGCAACGGTTCCTTGGCCACCTTTGAATCGACCCGTTACGCGCGCGGGCACAAGGCCCTTTATACCTTTGAAATCAACGGTGAACACGCCTCCATCGCCTGGGACCTGCACGATCTTCATCGGCTGCAATACTTTGACCATCGCGACGAAGGACGGGTGCGCGGCTGGCGTTCCCTGCACATCACTGACAGCGATCACCCTTACATGAAGAATTGGTGGGTGCCGGGCTTGCAAATTGGCTACGAACACACCTTTATTCACCAGGCCGCCGATTTTCTGGCCAGCCTGAGCAGCGGAGAGGTGGCCCATCCGACATTCCGCGACGCCCTGGAGACGCAATACGTCTGCGACGCCGTGCTCAAGTCAGCCCAGACAAACCGCTGGGAAAAGGTGGCCAGCTCGGAGCAAAAAGGCAAAAAACGGGATTAGGCATCGCCAAGAGTTGTTCTCTGATTTGCGTTCTGGGCTAAGCGTGTTCGGAGCGTGGAGCGCGCCAGCCAAGGCCGAAAAGCGCGAAGACCGCCAGCGATCCGGCGAGCACGAACAGCCTTAACGGGACCGACGCGGTCCGCGTGACAGAGGCTTGCAGGCCGATGTTCAAATCGGCCCAGGGCTCGACTGCCACGGCCCGTTTGAAGGTGAGCAAGCGGCCTTGGTCGGGGATGCTGGCCCGGATGCCCGCTGGATTGCTCACAGCCGCGTCTTGCTGCTGGATGAGCTTCTCCGCCAGGCGCATGAAGGCGGCGTTTTCCTCGGCGGTGTTGATGTCAATGATATCTTTTGCGTCCTGCTGCGTGTAGTTCATTTCTTTGCGGTCGCGTAATTCGCGGAGCTTGCCGCCGAGGGCGCCGGGGTCCCCCGCGGACGCCGATTGGCGGGCGTTCAGCCCGATGAGGGCCTCCTGCAACTTAATGTTGTGCAGTTGCACGCGGGCGTCTTCATTGAACGCCGCGTCGTGGGTCGAGAGGCCGTAAGCGGCGGCGAAGGCGCGCCGGGCTTGCTGCGGGTCGCCCTTTTCCAGGGAACTGTTGCCCAGGGCGAGAAGGCCCTCGGCCTCCTGGGTCCGCGCCTGTTGCAGGCTGTTTTCGTTTTGGAGGTAGGATTGTGCGTCCACCGCGCCTGCCGCCGGGACAACTTGCTGCTGTTGCAGTTGGAGAGAGCCGCTCCAATGCCGGACCCGCCATTTGTCGCTCAACGAAAGCTGCCAGGTGATGTTTTCCAGGGGCAGATCGAATTTGGGCGCGAGCAAGGCAAGGTCGAGCGAACGGGAGTCCGCCTGCCCCGCTCGGCAACTGTGGAAGATCTCCACCGTCACCGGCTTGTTCCCGGCCGATTGCCGCTCCAGCGGAATGAGGAGCTTGTCGCCGTCGCGCCACGGCCAGACACCGCTGTCGTTGACAAACGCAAACCAGAAATGGGCCTGCGCCGGGAGCGTGACGTTGAGCAGGCGTTTGTCGCCGGGCAGGATTTCCAGCAGGGTGCGGGTCAGCATGACGCCGTCGTCGGAAATGACGGAGCGGAATGTGATGTTATTGACACGAGCGGGAAGCAGCTTGGCGGCCTGGTGGCGGGCCAGTTTCAAGGGCAGTTCAAACGACGGCTCGACCAGGCGGTAAGTGAAATTGGCCGCGGCGGCCTGCATGTCCTTTTGCAGCGCGCGCGGAATGCTTTGCCATTCGGCGGGCTGGAGCGATTCCGGCACGGCGTCCACCGACACTTGAAGGCGCGGGTCCGATTGCACGGTGACGAAGCCGCGTTGCAGGTTGACATCGGCCGATTCCACGCTGCGCAAGGTGGTTTCCGAAGCCTGGCTGGGCAGGAGGATTTGATAGGCCGCTTGCAGCAAGTAGGGACCGATAAAACGGCGGCGCAGTTTAACTTCCCATGAGCGCAAGCCATTGGTGGACGGCCCGGATGTTGGGAGGAAGTCCGCCACTTGGTCACCTTGGAAGCGCACGCCTTCTGCGTTGGCCGGGAGCAAAACGTGAAAAGCTTTCAATCCGGTATTCTCGATTTGATATTGTAAGTTGGCCGTCACTCTGACCTGGGCTTCGGTGATGGCCGCGTGTTGCAGACTTGTCACTTGTATCCATGCGTCCACCTGGTCGATGTCCAGGGCGAGCGTTGCCGGGACCTGCAAAGCGCGAAATCCGAGAACCCCTTTCTGCCGGACGCCCGACTTCTGCGGGTCCAACTGCGTGTAACCTTCGCGCGCCGCCACCTGCAACCGCATTCCCTGCTCCGGCACAATGAGCAAGGTGCCCTGTTGCTTTCCGGCCTCGCGCAGCACGACTTGCGGCACCTTCCAGTGCCGGGCCGTTTTCACACCGGGCCCAGCGAGGCTCAGCGCGAACGATTGCTGTCCTTGCGTTTTGCCGGTGAGATGCAAGGTGATCACCCGCCCGGCGTCCGTCTTCAATTCCGTCCACTGGCTCAAGACCGGGCTGCTGAGGGATTCAACCTCGAATCCGGGCGGCATCAAAAAGCTCAACTCGAAGATGCCGGCGCGCGTGATATCGACACTGAAATTATCCGCCAGGACGGTGCGATCTTCTCCGAGTGACAACGTATCGTCCGTTACCACGCGCACGTCTGGTTCCACCGCCGCGGCCCGCATCGCCAGGCTGGCGTTGGTGTCCGAGTAACGAAACGCCCGGCGCAAGGTCAAGCCCGGGATCTGCCCTTGCAGGGCCGCCACGGCCTCACCCGGAAAGTCCTCCAGGTTGATGGGGGAGAGCGCGCGGGGATTCACGCTTTCAAGTTGCACTTCGCTGCCTGTCGCGATGCCGGCCAAACCAATCTGCTGTCCCGCGGCATTATCCACCGTGATCAATCGCGCGGATTGTGCAAAAGGCAGCGGGCCGGCGGCGATTTGCGACCGTACCAGGACAACAAACGGGCGCGACTGGGCGGGCTTCAAGGTTACGCGCAATTTGCCGCTGTCCGGGTCAAAGCGCCAAAGGGAGACCACCGAACCGGCCTGAGTTGCCTGCTTGTTGGGATCGATCACATCGGTGACCGTCGCGCCCGGCGGCACATTGAGGACCAGTTCATCCAACTCGCCTTGGGCGGGGCGAATGGAAACATAATGCGCGCCTTCGATGACGCCGGCCTGAGGCACGTAAAGCTGCGACACCTCCGCGTAGAACACCGGCTTTTCCCGTGCGACATCCCGGCGGCGCGGCCGCCAGCAAATCGAGGCGTTCGCCGGCGACAAGACCATCTCCGCCAGCGTATTGGAAGCCGCGTGGTCGCAATGAATCGAGACGGCCTGCGGCGACAGCACATCGACATCGAGGTCTGCCACCGTGAGTTTAACCTGGTTGATCAAGCCAAAGGGCACAGGGAGGGTGATATGGCTTTCGGTTTTGTCATTGATCACTGGAACCTGGTATTGCAGCTCGATGTCGAACAAACCTCCCGCCCGCGCGACCAATTGTTGAGAGTAATTCGAGCCGGACGAACCGGCCGCCAATTCCAATGAATGGTTCGGATACGTGACATGCGTCAACACGGCGGGTGCGGACAAAAGCGGCAGAACCTGCCCCTTGACGGCCTGCCAGCGGATATTGGCGGTGGCCAGCGCGAATTTGTCTTCGACGCGAATGTTCTGCGTCACGGAATCCGGGATCGGTGGCGGCTGCGCCGCGCGGGTGATAGTGGCGCCGCAAGCGAGCCAGAAGAGACCGCTGGCGATCAGGGCCAGCGTGGCGGGCGCGGCCCCTCCTGAACCAGGTGCGGGCACCGGTGCCGCGGTGGGCGGCAAACGCCGCAATTGGGCCAGAATGGGTAAGACGGCGTGCCACGCCAAAAACACAAATAGCACCCAGAAAAACAACGGCGCGCCATTCGGGAATCTGAGCGCCGCCCAGGCCAGCATTGTCCAGCCTCCGATCCCACTCACCATTGGCCACCGCGTACGGCCCAGCAGCCAGAACGCCAAGCCGGCGACAGCAGGCCAGCCGTAACCCAGGAGCATCCAGAGCGATGTTTTATCCGCAATGTTTGACACCGCCACGCTCAAGGCCGTGCCCGCCTGTTGCACCGGCGCGAGAAACGTCAGGGCGGGAGGCATAGCAGTGGTCGCGGCCCCAGCCAGTTGTCCCAATTGCGCCACGCAGGCAAAAACCAAGGAGAACACCACGAGGACCGCCACCGCGCCGCCGCGATAAACGCCTGCGCGCGCCGCCCGGCGCCAGATGGCCGCCGCTCCCGCCGCCAGCACGAAGATGCCGCAAAACCACAGCCAGGCGCGGCCCGACGGTTCCCGGCCGAGCAAGCGCGCCAATTGCGCGAAGCCTGAAACATCGGGCGCGCCGCCAGCCGGCATGACTGAGCCGCCCTCATAAACCAGGCGTTGCCCCGTATCCGGTTCGATTTTCCATTGCGCCAGCATTACGGGAGCTTCGGCGGTGGGCGCGGCGACACGGACATGTCTTGGGTCGGAGGATTGGGCCGCCAGTTTCAAATCCAATTCCAACACGGCGTTTGGGTCGCTGCTCTGGGGAAGGGGAATCAGGCTGGCTTTGCCGTCCTGGACCGGAACGGCGGCGGCGCCGTTGATGGCAGCGGACCACAATTGCGCTCCGTCGGGCAGGTTAAGCCGGAAGTGCGGGTTGCCGCGGCTCTTGATGAAGTAGCGAATGCTTGTGAGCACTTGTCCTTCGTTGGAGATACGAGTGTTAAGCGAAGCGCGGTCCACGATTTGGTTGAGCGAATCACCCTGCGCCAAAGGGTTGAGCGTGAGTTTCAAGTTGAAAGGACGCGCGGCATAACGATAGGCGGCCAGGACGGGAGCATCGGAAAAAAGCCGGTATTCGGCGGGCACTTCAGCCGTCTCCAGCGGAAGCAGGCTGGACGAAACATCCGCCGGCTTGACCTCAAACTGATAGGCGCTGGTCACCAGGGTGTAACCGTCTTCGGATTGGACATCCATCGGGCGCGCGCCCGTGAAAGCCAAAGTCTCGCCCTGCGGCTTGAAGGGCCGCTCGTAAGTCGCCAGCAACGTGTAAGCGCCCATCACCGGCGTCTGCAATTGCACGAGGTATCCGCCGTCGATCTTTTGCCAGTTTCGCAGGTCTTTTCCCGTAAACTCGACGTTGAAGTATTCGCCGGACAATTCGATCTTGAACGCGGCCACCGGCGCGCCCGAGGCTATGTAATTGATAACGCTGCTGCCGTAAGCGATGCCTTCGCCGATGGAAAAAAGGTGCAGCGCGCTGGCCTGGAGGGTCTGCGGCAATAGTTCCACGCGCATGGCGGCCTCCCACGCGGAATCGTTCAAACGGAACGCCGCCTGAATGCCCTCCAGTTTTCCCGGGTAAAACGCCGTGGCAATTTCCGTCAGGCTTCTCGTCCGCTCCGGGGTCAGGCGGAAACCGGCCTCCGCCGACACGCCGACAAATCCGCGCACCGACTTGGCCTGGGCCACCTGCAAAAGGGGCAGCGTCCAATTGGTTTCGCCGAGGCTCTGATTATGTTCGAGGCGAAGCTGGACCAATTGCCGTCCCGAGACCGGCTGGCCATAGACCAGGCGCAACTCGGCGCCGGGCGCGCCCGGCGGCTCTGTCAAAAAATAATCGTTCAAACCCGCGGCGTTCAGCCGGGCCACGGCGAATCCTTTGGGCGCGTCAATCAGCAATTCGCGCAGGGGCGCGTCGCGAATATCCAGCTCCAGTTCCGCGTCCAACGCCATCTCGTTTTCGCCCACGCGATAGGCCAGCAGTTCCGAGACGGCCAGGGAAGGCAGGATTTGGTCCGCCTGGAGGCGCAGGGCCAGGTCGGAGCCGGCAAAACGGTAGGCGAGGATGTCCGCCGTCTGCGGAAACGCGCCGAGAGGGGCACCTGGAAGGCGAATTGGTCCTTTTGCGGCTGGTTCAATTGAATGACTAGGCGGCGGTCAGGGGAATTGGTCAGCGGCTCGACACTCCAGGCCAGCACCTGCTCGCCTTGCACGCGCGTCACTTCGCCCGCCCCGCGCAAACGCAATGAAACCCGGTTCAACTCGCCCTGCATGACTTTGAAATCGAGCAGCGCGATTTGGCGCATGAGGCCCGGGCTGACGCTGATTTGCGAGAGCATCCCGGCCGAAAAGAATAATTTTCCTTCCGTTTCGGGGCGGGCTTCCTTCCATGAGAATTTCACCGCGCCGTCCGCCGGCAGGTAACTGAGGAAGTCCCCCTCCTTGCGATCCGGCCGCGCCGCCCCGGCAAACTGGAACTGAGTGTCGGCAGGCAATCCGTGAAGGACGATAGGTTGCAGAACGCTGGGGGCGACGCGGAAATCGACAGTGTTCCAACCCTCGCTCTGGCTCACCGCGGCGCTGAATTTGACGCGGATGGGAAATTCCCCGGCATGATCGAACGTAAGCGAGAATTGATTTTGACTGGCGCGGATATGTTCCCTGGGATGTGGATCAAAAGCGGTCAGTGCCACCGGTCCGGAGAGCAAATCAAGCGAGCCGCCGCGCGCATTGGCGACATGCGCCGTCGCGGTGAGAGTAAAGGCCGCGCCGCCGCCGCCCAAATCGCCAACCAGCTTGAAATCCCGCAGAGTGACGGTCGGCGCGGACAAATCCGCCGGCTGTCCCGCCGCGGCGGCAAGGAGCATGGCGCTGAAGGCTGTGAAAAGCGGGAGTGGAGTTTTCATAAGATATTGGAACTTGGGGATTAAACTGTTATTTTGGAAACCCTCCGAATTATCTCTTATATTTGGGCGGCGCGGCAGCGCCGCCCCACCTGTTCTTGGGTAGGGCGTTGCTGCCGCAACGCCCAAATTCATTTGCCTGAGATGCTCTTGGCCTGGCGGATCATCCACTCCAGCTTGGCCGGGCGGGCGTCGGCACCGTAGGCTTGCGGCACGCCGCTTAAGTAAACCAACAATCGTTCCGGTGTGACTTCGCCGGCATAAGGGCTGCCCGCAAGCCATTCGGAGAACGCCGCGGCAGTGGCCGCCAGACACATGGCGGAACTGGCCTTTTCGAGCGGCGGAGCGCTGCCCGCAAAAGGCACGGTCCATTCGTGTTCCTGGTAATCGGAAGTGCCGGGAAGGCGGAAGCCCACATGGACGGTGCCCAGCGGCCCATCTCCCGCGGGGTTGATTTCCACCGTGTAAAGAGCGTTGCCCGATTCGGCCGCGCCGATCTGGGCGGCGGTGACGCTATTGTCGCGAAATTGTTCTTTGGCGAGCAGATACTTGGCATAGCCAATCTGCCGATAGGAAGTCACGCGATTGGGGTTGAACTCCACTTGCACCTTGACGTCGGCCGCGGCGACATGGAGCGCGCCTGCCAATTTTCCGGCGAATTCGGTGGCGGCTTCTTCCGGCGTATTGATAAAGGCATAGCGGCCATTGCCGGCGCGCGAAAGGGTTTCGAGCAACTCATCGTTGTAACCATCCCAGCCGACGCCAAAGCAATCAAAGGAGATGCCTTGTTTGCGGTTGGTTTCGACGTTCTGCTGGAGCGCCTTCGGGTCAACATTGCCCAAATTCGCAGCGCCATCTGTCAAGAGCACGACTCGGTTTTCGCCGTTGGCCAGGTAATGGCGCAAAGCGGTGGCGTAGGCGAGTCTCATGGCCTCTTCCAGATTGGTGCCGCCTTCGGGCGTGAGGCTGCGCAGATCGTTGGCGACCGCGCCCGCCTGGCTGCCGGGCACGCCGTCCACCCACAAACGGGCGGTGCGGGCGAACACCACCACGCTGAGGGTGTCCTGCGGTTGCAACTGCGTGGCCAGGACACGCAATGCCTGGGAAACGATCTCGACACGGTCGGCGCGTTCCATGGAGCCGGATTTGTCAAGCAGCAGAACCAGGTTGAGAGGACGACCCGCCTCCCGGCCCTGCGCGGCGGTCTTGATGGAGAAGCGCAGCAAGTCGCGATTCTGGGCAAAAGGATCAGCCGCGCGTTCCCAGGCGAATCCAATGGGAGCGCCAGGGGCCGGTTCGGGATCGCGATAATCGAAGGCATTGATGAATTCCTCGCTCCTCATGCTGGCGGCGTCGGGCATTGCGCCGTTTTGCAGGCTGGCCGCGGCCAGCTTAAAAGCGACATCGCTAACATTGAGCGAGAAGGTGGTGAAGGCGTTGTCACGCGTCGCGACTTCGGGCTGCGGAACCGGAGCGGGAAGAACGGTGCGGGAAAGCGGCGCATCAACGTCGGCGATCAAGCCTGCTCCTGCCACGACCACGCCGCCGACTGTGCTTACCGTCGCCGCTTGAGCCCGTGGCGGGAAGCCCGGGGGCGGTTGTACAGACGCGGAGACGGACCATCTTTGCTTCTCGCCGTAAGAGAACTCCTTATCCTTCTCGACATGAGTGGGGACTGTGACAACGGGCGCGGCCGCGGCAGGCGGGCCAGCGATTCCAGCGAACACACTTTCCGGAACGCTCCCACGTTGCCCCCCGACCTCACCCAGAGGCTCAACTTTCAAAGTCCGGTTAGCAGATTGTTCCACAAGTGCCAGCCTCAACGTGGACTCGCTCGGTCGTTTATCTTTCCGCACGTCGGAAAGGTCCACGGTGGAGGAAACCAAGCCAGGCTCGGCGGGGGCGGTCGCCGTCGTTGGTGGAGTTTTCTTGTTTTCTCTTCGAGAGGCGAGGCCATGGCCACCGCCAAATAGAGTGCCCAGGGTCGGAACATCGCCCAGGATCGGAACGGCCTTGCCTTCGGACAACTGAGAGATCTGTTCATTCTCTCGCCTCTCCGCTTGCGCGAGCTCCGGTTGGCCGCTCTGAGGAAGAACAATCTGGGTTGGTTGCGGGGGGGGCAGCGAGGGCAGCGCCGCCGGCGGCGTGAACTTAGCCGCGGCACTCGTCGCTCCTTGCAGTGGTGCCGCAGCCACGGGGGCAGGCTTGTTCAGGGCCGCCAGATTCCCATCCCCCTCTGTGCCGGGAAGGGTGATAATCGTTTTCTTGCCCCCTGCAGCGTCCACCACGGCGACTGGCGGTCGCTCCACGGGTCCTATGAAATACCTTTCCTTCGAGCCCTCAATACGGTCGCCGGCGAAGCCTCTGCCAAAGTAAGGCTTGAGGTCTTTCAAAGTTGGAACGTCGGTGGATGATTTTCGTTGTTCCAACGCCCACTGTTGCTTGGCACTGTCGAGCAATCGCAGATTATTGACGACAGAGTTTTTGTAGGATGCCGTTCGCGCCTTTACGAAGTTCGGAACGATGACAACGGTGAGGAGGGCAGCGAACGCCGCCGCCGCCGCCAGCGGAACGAGCCATGAAGTTTTCCGGCGAGACGGCGAAGCGAATTCTTTGGGCCTAACGGTTTTGAAATGGGCCAGCAGTTTCTCCCGGCGCGCTGGGCTGAGTTTAAGGGGAGCGCGTTGGGCTGGAGTCTCACCAATTGGTGTCGCGGCCGTTTCACGAAGGAGGTCCAGGGTGAGGCTGAGACGGTCACGCAACCGGCCTAGCTCGGCGTCCTTGGCGATCATGTCCCGGACACTGGCAGCTTCCTCGGCGGACAATTCGCCGAGCAAGAGAGCCGTTACTTTGGCCTCAAGTTCAGCGCGAGGATTAGGAGGTAATTCGGGGTTCATGGCACAACTCCATTTCTGGCCAGTTCCTCGGCCACGGTTTTAAGAGCGTGATGCAGGAGATAACCGACATGGCCGGTCTTGAGCCCTGTGCGCTGGCTGATTTCCTTGTAGGAAAGGTCTTCATTAAACTTCAGCCGGATCAATTCACGGCTGCGTTCGTCCAGGGCCGCCAGGCTCAACCGCACCAAGCCGATGCCTTCCGAGCGGACGATTTGCTCATCGGGCAACGGCAGAGGGTCGGCGGGATCGCTGGCCGGGGCCGGAAAGTCGTGGGAGCCAGCTTCGAGGTTGATAATTTTTCCGGTTTGACGGCGATGGTTCAAAGCAATGTTATGCACGGTTCGATAGAGCCAGCGCCGCGGTTCGCGCACCTCCGTGAACTCTGCCTGCAATTTCATAAACGCTTCCTGAACGGAGTCCTCCGCCGCCTCTAAATCGCCAGCCAGGCGCAAGGCATAACTCAAAAGGGGCGACTCCAGAGCCAAGAACAGCTCTTCCATCGTTTCGCTTCCGGGCACTGCACTGGCCTGGTCTGGTTGCATTGCAGCCGCGCTGGGCGGAATCCGCTGCTCCAGAGGGGTCATGCGGACGGTCCGGCATCCTTTTGGTCGTGAGCGGACACCATGTTCACCATCTATGACACCGGGCAGGGAAGTTTCTTAGAATAAATCGCGAGAATTCGCAGGTCACCCAAACGCCCGCCCAAAGCACGGTTTAGGTTTCCTTGGAGTTGGCCTTCTGCGCGACAGAAAGAATTCCGTCCAATTTGGCGATGACTTCGCGGTCAATTTTGTCTTTTGGCACGAGGCGGGCAAGACTGTGATAGTCAGTCTTCCGCAACAAGTTGGGCAGTCCGATTCTTTGAAAAAAGCGGTCAAAGAGCGGATTCAAAAAATCGTCACTGACTTTAAGATCGGCGGACCAAGGATCCGGACGCCCCAAGGTGCGGAGGGCGACTGTGATTTCCTGGATACATTCGCGCATGGTCTGGACCCGCCGCTCTGTTTCGGCACGGCCAAACAAGTCGTCAGGCTGATCGTGGCTGGCATAAGCGAGCAGGACGGATTCCATGCAAAGATAGTTCTCTATCTCCCGTTTTTGCCACATCGTTTCGGTCAGCGGAGTGCCTTGAGCAAGCGGCTTGTCAATACGATCAAACAAGGCAAATCCCACCAAATCCGGCTTTGCTTCCTGAATGCCGAAGAAGTGTTCACGAGCGCGGTTGGGCAGATTCGTCGTCAGATAGTGGACGAACGGACGTTCCAACACCCTGGCGGCCGGGTGCTCGAGAGTTTGGGCAAACGCCTGCAGAATGGCAAGGTCGGTTGCCCCTTCAAGATAGAGAGCCCAGCCTTTAAGTTCGGCTTGATAATACTGATCAAAGCCGATGTCGGTGAGCGCTTTGAGGACCTGCTGGCCCCGGTCATCCAGGCGGTGAGGCGGGCCAACGAAAGCGATGACGATGTCGCGGTTGGCGGCTTCGTTAAGGACAACTTCAGAATGGCTCGCGGCAATGATCTGCGAGCCTTGTCGCGCCGCCACCTCGGTCAATAATTGATAAATTTGGCGCTGGCGCAGAACTTCCAAATGAGCGTCGGGTTCGTCGAGCAAGAGGACCGTCTTCGGATTGGCGTAAAGGTGGGCCAGGAGCAGGAGGGTTTGTTGGAGGCCGCGACCGGCGCAGGAAATGTCTAGCAGGCAGCCATCTTGGTCCCGGTAGCCCATCGTTATTTCTCCGCGTTCTTTAATGAATTCCGGAGGCTGAAGTTCAGCGCCGAACAGCGATTTCATGTAGTCGGAAACCTCCTGCCATCCCGTCTTGGGTTCAGGTTGCTCGTGGAGTTGGTGGCAGAGGTTGCGGAGTACTTGCGCGGTTTGGCCCTCCCCAAGCAAGACGTTTATTCGCCCTGCTTCCCATTTCGGTTCCGTGGCGGCCAATCCAGACATCGGCGGGAGATAGGCAATCAAAGTCTCCGCCGCTTCGGGCGGAACAGGCATGCGCTGAAAATCCTCTCCTGTGTCCAGGCGTAGCGGCCGACAATAGAGCGATTCATCATTGGCATAATCGAACTCGAGGCCACAACTCCAGGCCTTGCCGTCTTTAATGCCCTCCACAATGATGTCGATGCGAATGTTCTGTGTGTCGGTTTTGCCATTGGTCTTTTTGATGTCGCGCACGTGAAGGTTTCGCCAGAGGAGATTTGCGCTCGGCACGGGAATGGCCACCAGATCTCGTCTATTGATGGTAACGCCCGGACGTTTTGCGGGAACGGCCCTGCCTTTGTATTCTTGGTTCCATTTGCGGAGGCCGACATCCCACAAGGCCAGCGATTGCAAAGCTGTGGTTTTGCCCGAGTTGTTCTGCCCGATAAAGACGACCGCCTGGCCCAGTTCTATGTCCGCATCGGGGAACCGCTTGAAGTTCTTGATTCGTAAATGTGTCAGCACGGCGGGTGAAATTTAGACCTTTTCCTTTGTTAATGCAGCACGCATTTTTTTTCGCGCTTCCCAAGGGTCTTGGAGGATTTTCAATGACAATCTGTTTCACAGCATCACGGATGCTCAGGTGTCGCGCCGCGCGCCGCGGGCTGGGGCTCGGAACCAAGCGGGGCGTTGGTTTTGGCGGTCGGCACCGTATCGGCTCCCGCCAGTTCATCCGGCAGAATCGTGATCGCGATGCGGCGATTCCGGGCCCGTCCTTCCGGAATGGAGTTGTCCGCGATGGGACGATACTCGCCATAGCCGACGGCTCCGACGCGGCGCGGATCAACGCCCGCTTTTTCAGTGAGAAAATGGACAGCGGTCAGGGCGCGGGCGGTCGAGAGTTCCCAATTGCTGGCAAATCGTCCGCGGATGGGCACGTTGTCCGTGTGGCCAATGACGTGAATCTTGATTTCGGGATGCCCGGCCAGAATGCCCGCGATCTTGCGCAGCACGGCTTCTCCGTCCGGTTGCAAGACCGACTCGCCGGAATCAAACATCACGCGGTCGAGGATGTTTACGGTGAGTTTGCCTTGCAAATTTGAAATAGTGACATCCTTGGATTCAAGGTCGGAGCGCATTTCATCTTCCAGCCCCTTGGCCTTCTGGCCGGCCAACTCCTTTTCTTTCTCCAAATCGGCCACCTGAGTTTGCAGGGCCGCGATCTGGCCTTTGTCTTGCTGGCTTGCGGCGAGGGCGTTGGTGAGCGTGGCGCTGGTTTGATCCAGGTTGGCGCGGAGCGATTCCATCTCTTTGAGCCGGCCGCGGGCTGAAACCCAAAGCAGCACAAAGACGATGACGATCGCGGCCAGGAGGCCGGCAACGATCCAGGCCAGCGTGGAGCTGTCCTGACCGCGATTCGCGCTGGCCAGAGGTTCAATAAAAGGATTTTTGCTTTCGCTCAATCAGTATTGATTAAATCAGACCACGCCGAATATGCGAGACCTTATAAGAACCTCAACAGAAGACAACGAAGTTAACGAAGAATTGTGTTATCCCCATGCGGCCAATGCGGCTAGCGGCGGCGAACGTGCGGAGGATTGATGATCGATGTTCGGATGATTTCCCGGCGATGCCGCGCCAGGAAGGCGCGCGCGGGTCCCCGTCGTCCATGCGCTCCTTCGTTGACAAATTGAATCAGGAATGTCGTGTCGGCTATCATTTGCGTCCGCCTGATCGACGACCCCTTTGGTTTAGCAGACGTTTGAGGGCCAACGGTTTGCCTGCGCCCTCCAACAGTTCCCAGAACCCCCCAGGGCGCATCTCAATTGGAGTTGGAGGCAAACGCAAACAACGCGGATGCCGTGCGCAGGTAAAGAGTGTTTTCCACCAGCGCCGGCGTGGCGCTAATGCGCTCGTGGAAATCCGCATGCCGCAGAACCTCCGGCTTCTCGCCGCCTGCCGCCACTACGCTGACACGGCCGTTGAGCGATACGAAATAAATCCGCCCGTCCGCCGCCACCGGCGAGGCGTAATAGCTGCCCTCAGCATCAAGCCGTTCCTTCTGGTAATAGGGATTGCCCGTTTTCCCGTCAAAGCACGAAACCATGCCGCCGTCGCGCACCAGGTACACCCGGCCGCGATAGAAGAGCGGCGACGGAACATAGGGCAGCCCGCTCGTCTGCTTCCATGCCACTTTATCCGCGCTCAATTCACCATTCCCGCCGGATTTGAGAGCGATAAGCACATTTTCACCCCTGGCCATTTGGGCTTTCATCATCTCAAAATTCTTCGCGGTAATTTTGCCCTCGCCGTTCACGTCCAGCGCCCGGAAAAAGGCGCCCATCCCTACGGCTTGGGCTTCTTCGGCGGTGATGACGCCGTCGTTGTTTTTGTCGGCGGCTTTCGCCATATCCTCCCAGGAAGGCAGTGAGCCCGGGTCCTTTCCGGGGGCCCAACCGGCGAAAAAGAGCAGGCCGTCACCCAGGACCGGCGTGGTGCAAGTGAAGGACGGCATGCCGCCAAGCGTCCACCGCTCCGCGCCGGTTTTCAAATCATACCCTTTGAGTTTGAATGAACCGGACATCACGACTTCGTCCGCCCCGCCATTTTTCCAGAAGATCGGCGTGCCGAAACTTTGGGTGACATCCGGCCTCGGAGCTTCCCATGCTTTCTTGCCGGTTTCCAAATCGACCGCCAGCAGTGAGCAACCTTTTGCCTGGTCGCGGTTGAGAATGACAAGACCATCGGCGAGGACAGGCGAAGTCCCGGTGCCAAATCCGCCAAGGGTTTGCGCGACGGGGAGGGTGTACCGCCAAAGCTCCTTTCCTTCCACGTCATAACAAATCAAACCGCAGGAGCCAAAATAGGACAAAACGCGTTTGCCATCCGTCGCTGGCGTGGAGGCGGCGGGGCTGCCTTCCTGCGGATGAAACTCTTCCAGCGCCGCAGCGTGCGCGTCGCGTTTCCAAAGCAGGGCGCCGTCAGAGCGCTTGTAGGATTGGGTCTCCAGGCGGCCGTCTTCAAACGCGGTCAAAAAAATCCAATCCTGCCACACAGACGGGGAGGAGGCGCCCGGCGGCACGGTCGTTTTCCAAATCTGATTGGTGCCGGGAGCAAATTCCACCGGCGGCTTCGCCGACTCGGAGATGCCGGCGGCGTTCGGCCCGCGAAACTGGGGCCACCAGGTTTCGGCGCCGCCGTCGGCGCGGGCAACGCTTAAAATGACTGCAAGAACGAAGATTTTACTTTTTTTCATAATAGTTCCGGGAAAGGTGGTTGGCTGTATTTCACGCGATGGTATGCTACCGCAATCACCCCTTCGTCATGAATCCGCAAGATAGTCCCATGACCTAACCAAAATTGCAAATTCGCGCTCTGCTTTTGTGCGATGAAAAGAAACAGATAACAGCGTCCAACACGATTGGACAAAGACAGCAGGGCAACAAATAGGTTACTTTTCCGAGGAGGTGGACGGCGCGCAAGTCGGCATCACCAGAGCGTATTCTTCTTCCGGCGCCCGATCCGCTCCCGTCTGTCATATTTTCTATCCGCCGAGGGACTCGCCATGGAACCCTGTTTCATCCTCGTACCCTTCCGGCACATGGCGGCTGACTGCCATTCTGACTTTGCCGATGATTCTCTTCAAAGAAGGAAGCCGGCCAGGGTTGTAATAAGTGTCGCTCGTTGAAGATGGGCGGGCCGGCGACCCGGATTTTCTCGAACACGGTTGGTTGCGTGAAGGCCAACTAATATTCATTGAGTAAGAAAGCCTGCCACAATGAATTCCGGCTCACCCAATCTTGGCATTTTGCACTTATAATTTGTTGCGGCGCAAAAAGCCAATAGTGACCTGGAACACGGCGGGCTTCCCGCGCCTCTCAATTACGTGTATGTGCCAAGCCGCGTGTGCGGTTTGGGCGGGGTCCGGCTGGCTCAACAGCCGGACCCCGTACGCCCTCCCGCCGAAGGGCCTCAACTCAGTTGAGAACCTCTCACGTTTCAGGAGACGATTTCTCCGTCTCGCCGCGTGGCTATGTGATTCGGGCTGTTAGCGACATTTTCAGCAATGAGCGGACATGGCCCGCCCAGCCAGCCAGCCCGTGGTCCACGCCGATTGGAAATTGAACCCACCCGTCACGCCATCGATGTCCAGGAGTTCTCCGCCGAAATGAAGCCCAGGGCAAATCCGGCTTTCCATGGACCGAAAGTTCACCTCCCGCGGCGGCACGCCGCCGCAAGTGACGAACTCGTCCTGGTTGAGACTCCGGCCCTTCACCTCAAATGTCGTGCGGATGATCTGCTGGATGAGTTGATGACGAGAGGCCCGCGGCAGGTCCGCCCAACGGGTGGCGCGCTCTATTCCCGCCGCCGAAACCAGGCATTCCCAGAGCCGGCCAGGCAAGCGCGGAAAGGGAGTATTGGCAATGAATCGCGCCGGTTGCGCGGCGCGGCGCGAGTCCAACCCCGCGGCAATCGATTCAGCGTTCAGCTCGGGCAGCCAGTTAATGTGCAGCGGAAACTGATACTTTTCTTCATGCAAAGCGCGCGCGCCCCAGGCTGAAAGCCTGAGGATCGCCGGACCACTGACTCCGGAATGGGTGATGAGGAGCGCGCCGCGTTCGCGCAACCCCAATCCGGGCAAGGCGACCTCCACCGGATCGACGGCAATGCCGGCCAATTCGCGCAGCCAGGGAACGGGGATGTGAAAGCTAAATAGCGATGGGACGGGGGCGACCAGCGCGTGGCCAAGCGAGACCGCCAACTGTCCCGCGGCCGCCGCGCGGCAGCCGCCGGTGGCGAGCATTAATCGCTCGCACTCGAGAGCTTCCCCGCCGCCCAACCGCAGCGCGAATCCGCCGCCGGCCCGCTGTTCCGCGCCTTCCAGGGCGCAATTGGCCCGCAATTCAACTTTGGCGGCGCGAGCGGCGCGCAGTAGGCAGTCAATGATGGTTTGCGAGGAGTTGGTCACCGGAAACATCCGTCCGTCGGGCTCGGTTTTCAGTTCAACCCCGCGCGCGGCGAACCAGGCGATCGTCTGGCGCGGTTGGAATTTCTCGAAGGCGCCGCGCAACGCATTGCCGCCTCTGGGATAATAGGCGGCCAATTCCCGCGCGTTGAAACAAGCGTGGGTGACGTTGCAACGGCCACCGCCGGAAATCCGCACTTTGGAGAGGAACTGCGCGCTTTTCTCAAGCACGGTGACGTGGGCCTCCGGGGCCGCTTCCGCGCAGACGATTGCCGCCATGAGACCCGCCGCGCCACCGCCCGCGACCACGATGTGTCGCTGGTTCATCTACGCCACACTAGGACACTTCAGCGCCAAAGTCTCTTACGATCGATTTGACCTTGATGGAATCTGGCTCATGCTGCATGGAATGAATGATGGGCGTCCCGAAACTGAAAACCAACCGCTCCTGCACTGGTTGCTGCGGCGGCATCCGGACACCCCCAAGACGCGAGCCAAACAATGGATTCTCGCGGGCCGCGTCAGCGTTGGCGGCGTCATCATCCGCAAGCCGCATCACTTGCTGCCGGATCCGGAAGATACCTTGCAATTGCTCGACCGGCAGGCGACGACGCTGGATCTCGGTTCAGGCTGGCAGGTTCATCCGCGCGTCAATTTGGTGTATCTCGACTCCGCGCTGGCCATTGTCAACAAGGGGCCCGGCTTGATTTCTGTTCCCGCGCCGAATGCGGAACTGTCCGCCTTGAGCATCCTGGCCGATTTTCTCGCCGGAAAGCTCAAGGCTCAACAGCGCGGCGAAGCTGGACGGTCGCTTCCGCCCGCTTACCGCAAGCTGGAGCCTCTCCCGGTGCATCGTCTTGACCAATATACCAGCGGTGTTTTCTGCATTGCCATGAATCCCGCGGCGCGCGGCCATTTGATCGAACAATTGAAGGCCCACACGATGCGGCGCGAATATGTCGCTTACGTGGAAGGGCGTCCACCCGCGTCGAAGGGAACATGGCGTCATTGGTTGGAACTGAGCAAAGATGAATTGCGCCAGAAAATCGTTTCCGCCAACCGCGGCGCCGGCATCCCGTCCGAAAGCCAGGAGGCCATCACCCATTACGAAGTGATCGCGGAATATCCCCATCCCTGCGGCAAAGGGTTCGTCAGCAAATTGCGGCTGCGCCTGGAGACGGGCCGCAAACATCAGATCCGCGCGCAGGCCGCCCACACAGGACTTCCCTTGATTGGCGATCGGACCTACAACTTGAAGTTGCGCGAGAATCCGGCCGCCGATCTCACCGGCTGCATCGCCTTTCCGCGCCAGGCTTTGCATGCCGAAGTCTTGACGCTGGAACATCCGCAACGGCCAGGGCAGCGGATGACCTGGCGCGCCGACCTGCCAAAGGACCTTCGCCAGCTTGAGGAAACTTTGCGCTCATAGAAAATGTGAATGGGTCCAGGAGAGAATTCTTCTTCCTCCCCGCCGCGCGGGGAGAGGATTGAGAGAAGGGCAAGCCAAACGTCAACAAAACCGGCATGAACCGAAGATTCTCCTCTCCATGAACGGAGTCTAGATATTTTTGGCCGAATTCAGTAGCAATCCCGAAGGGATTGAATCACTCAGCCCAGGGTGGCGAGGAACGAGCCACCCTGGGTAAAACGAAATAAATGTCACACCAACCCTGCAAGGGTTGAATCAGTCCCACAAATATCGTTCGTCAAATTCCAATTCATAACGCCGCAAGAATGCACGAAACTCATCTTGAAACGACACCTTGCGATGGTGCCCCTCCTGTCCCGCCACATATTTCCGCGCCGCTTCCATTTGCGAGAAACCAACGGAGAAAATCCCATAACCATTCTGCCAGGCAAAATCGTTCAGACCGGGGCGTCTGGTTTTAATCCACAACGAGGAAGCGCATTTGACTTTTTTGACCATCGTTGCCGCATCGCAGGTGCGCGATAAGATGCACAGCAGATGAACGTGGTCCTCGACCCCGCCCACGATAATAGGCTGGCATTGGAGTTTGCCCAGAATGCCGCCGAGGTATCGGTGCAGTTCTTCGCGCAGAGCTTTGTCGCGTAGAAAGGGACGGCGGTCTTTGGTTGAAAACACGGTTTGAACCAATATCTTGGCCAGTGATTGAGACATGGCGTGATGATACGATTCCTGGCCTTTGATTCAACTCTTACAGAGTTGACTTGAAGATCTAACCTCAACCCAGGTTTGGCTCGTCCCTCGCCACCCTGGGCTGAGTGATTGAATCCTTTTCAGGATTCCAACGATGAGCGGTGATGTACGCGATCCGCTGGTTAATCCCATCGATAATCCTCAGTCATATCACCAACCTTATTTCTTAGGATTCGGAGAGAGGAGGGAGCGCCTGCCTCCTTATGGAAAAAGATAATCGCATTAAATGATTGATTCTGGCTACTGGCGGCGACATCCTTCTCGGCATCGCTCAGTTCTACCGTTGGCCGGATATGCGCACGTCAGGAAAGAAATATGGGCTTGATGATCCATTCACTCGCCGAGAACCCGCTGGAGGTCGAGAGGTCTTACTACATCTACCTGCTGGATTATGGGTGGTACGAACCTCTGGCAGAGGCCGTTTACCAGAATTTCGCCAAGCTGGCCGACCTCGCATCACGACGCGGGGCAGTCGTGATGCGAGGTCTTGTCGCGGCCCATTTTGCCGATGAAGTGCTCTCGTGGCATCACGTGAACGGCCAGCCAGCAGAGGAAATACTTCCAGCCATCCTGCTCACTACCATTCACCCGCACCGCTTTCGCTCCCAAACCGCCGACGCCAGACATTCTCTAAAGGACAAGATGCTGCTTATCCCGCTTCGCGCTGCTTGCAAGAGTACCTCGGACGTTGTCACCCTGGTCGAAAAGATCTTCAGGGACATCAAAGAGAAAAAGGGCCTGCCAGACTTTGCGGTTGCGCAGGAGCTCAGGAAGGGAAAGAGAGGCGCACTGGTTGATGCCCTTATCCTCCAGCCAAGGTTTGCCGGGATGGGCGTGGACTTGAAGAGGCTGGTCGCCTTCTTTAAAGGACTGCGCGGGTGAAAACGACGGCGAACAAATCATTGCAGGCAATTCGGGATGGGGTCTCCAGTTCTGCGTTGCGGTTCTAGTCATCTGGTTCCGCATGCCTGAGTTCTGGGCGTCAGGCGGCCAGCCGACATTCCAGCACCACGGCGCAAGGCTTCTAAAGTAGAATTCTGTCCCACATCCGCACCCAATGCGAGTGCTTGGTGTCGAATTGTTTTGACATTTGTAAAAGCAACTATTATAAGAAAGGCAGATGGATCGCTTTTTCCATCGATGGGCACGGGGGTTCCGAGCAGTCACCTTTGCGGCTGCGCTGGGGAGTCTATTTGGTCTGGGATACACTCTGTCCGCCGCCGATTCGCCCCCGCCCGCCACGACCGTCGCGTTGGAATATACGGAGATGGATTACACCCCCGCTTTTTGGGGTGTGCCCATCACGGAGCGCGCTACTCCCTTCAAGAAGGAGCCGCCAGCGGCTTCAGGAAAAACCATTCGGGGCGTTTTGAATTTCGGAGGAGAGGCCAGCAATTCCATTCCATTTCTTTGGCAGCGCGACGCCGGAAAACTCTTTCTCGATCTAAATCGTAACGAGGATTTAACCGACGATCCCCAAGGAGCGCTTTCGGCGACCGGTCCGCTCCGTTTCGCAAGCCAGACCTTCCGGAGCATTCATTTGACCTTCGCGACAAAGTGCGACAAATGGACCGGCCTATGCGCCGTCCTTGCGGACCTAAACATGTGGGGTTACGCCCAGCAACTGGGATGCAGCGTCGGATTTCGCTCATTGTGGGAGGCCAAGTTGGACTTGCAAGGCAAGGTCTGGCAAGTGGGCATCGTGCCCAGTGCTCCCGCGCCCGACAATTGGTTTGCGGGCCGATCCCTGTTGTTGCGTCCTTGGGAGAACGGAAAGCTGCCTTTTTCTCTCAACGACGGTTCGCTTGACGCCCTTCCATTTTCGCCAAGCCTTTTCCTGGATGGCGGAGCTTACGCGGTAGCTTTGGTTGACAGCGTGCCCAAAAGCCCCTTCCAGCCGTGCCTGCGGCTGGTGCCACAGTCCTTTCCTTTGGGTGAGTTGAAGATTACGGGGCAATTCATTCAACGGCTGCTCTTGCCCGGTGGACCGGCTTTGGTCGTCCTCAATCAACCCGCAGAAACCGTCAAAGTCCCAGTCGGTCGCTATCGGGCCCCGGAAGTTCAACTGGGCCAAAATGGCTCCCGAGCGGTCCGCAGTCCCAATTTCATCGAGACGGAAAGCGGGACCAAAGTGACCGCAACTTCAACCGCCGTGATAGTGGATGGTGGACCGTTGACCAATAGGGTGATCGTCAACCGCGAGGGGCGTGATCTCCGTTTTGATTACCGGTTGATCGGCGCCAACGAACAGCCTTATAAATTCGTTGGCCTTGTTCAGCAACCGGAATGGTCCGTCTTTCGCGGAGAGAAGAAAATCGCCTCAGGCAAATTTGAGTTTGGCTGAGGCGGCACCTGCTCGTACTCATGGCGAGTACCTCTTACCTTGGTTGGCAATCTGAGAATCGTCGCCTCCTCGGACCTCGGCCCGCTCGGTTCCCATGATGGTCCGGCCGTTGTTCACAATTGGGTCGCCGACAGCCTCTTCTCGCAAATGTTGCCGTGGCTCGCTCTTCTTGGCTTGCTGGCGCTGAAGTCCAACCGCCAAGGATCGGCCTGGTCCATTTGGTTGCCGCTGGGCGCCATTGTTGTCCTCACCCACGTGCCCTGGCCGTTCCTGCCGTCAGGCGCGGACTTTTTTCTAGACATCGTCGCGGCACTGGCAACCGGTCTGGCAGCCGTCTGGCTTCTCTCAGATTCTTTGCGCCAGAGAAGCCGGTTCCTGACATTTCTGTGCGTTTTCCTGGTTTTGGCAGCCTTCAGCGCGCTGGCCTTTATGGCAGGACAAGGTTGGAATTTGCTCAACGCCCAGAGTGTCTCAGTGGGCTTTGCGTTGGCCTTGGGCGTTACGGTTACCGCGGTTGTCTTGGTCCTGGCCGGCTTGGTCTGTCGGGGGAGTCACCATCCGTTGTGGCTTTACCTCTTGTCATACCTGTTATTGGCAGCCGTCTGGCTGGCGATGGCCGCGCCGTTCGGTTTAATCGCGATGACAACCTCCAACGGAAGCAACGAGTGGTCCAATATTCTCATGCTCGTCCTTATCGCGGCGACAATTAATTACGTCGTACTGCTCCCGTTCCTGATCCTCTCTTCCGCCAGCCCATTTTTCCGTGAACGGCTCAAGGTGCTGCTGCATGTCAAAATAGAAGCGCCGCCGTTAATCGTCCCTCAGACGCCCATGCCTGCCTAAAATCACCGTGTTATGAAACTGAACATCTTGATCGCAACGATGGCCCTGGCTGCCACCGCGTTTGGCCAGTCCGAACAATGGCTCACTTATCACACCAGCAGCGAGGAGCGCGGTTATCACACCCTGCAACTGACCACCACCGCTCCGGCGGGCGTGACGCTGCCGCAACTGAATTCTCCAGCCTGGTTCGCCCGCTGGCAGACGCCGATGGACCCCGCCGGCGGGCGTTGGCTGTGCCTTGACCGCTCGCGCAAATCCGGCCCGTGTGATCGCCTGTTTATCGACAGCTCCGGCAATGGCCGCTTGGACGACAAACAGCCCGTGATGGCGCGCCTGGAATTCAACGCCTCTTACTTCCCGGCGATGCCGCTCGTTTTCAAAGGCGAAGACGGCCCGCTGACCTATCACGTCGCCTTCCGTTTTTATCAATACGAATCGAACCCGGCCCAATTACTGGTCTCATCCGCCGGGTGGTACGAAGGGATGGTTGATTTCGACGGCGTCAAGAAAAACTTGAAATTGTTCGACGGCAATGTGAACGGCACCTTTAACGACATCGCGGCAAACCCTTTTGAAAGCGACCGCGTGGTCATTGGGGGCGATGAAGCCTCCGAACGCTATTTGGGCCGGATGCTCGAAGTGGACGGCAAGTTTTTTAACATCGAGATCCCGCGGGATGGCGCTTTCGTCAAAGTCAAGAAAGCGGAGAACGTTCCCCTGGGCTCCGTGCGTGTGCCGGAAAACATCGCCGAATTCGCGGCCTTCGGGACGAACGGCTACTTTGTCCGCAAGCCAGCCCATGGCCAACTCACCTTGCCGGCGGGTCAATATCGAATCGTAAGCTGGCGGATCGACCGCAAGGACGAACGGGGCGCGGCCTGGACCCTTTCCGGCTACGATTTCCCGGACTCCGCGAGGTTTGCCGTTGCGGCCGACAAGCCGGCGGACGTGAAGATTGGCGAGCCGGTCAATGCCGTGCTGGAAGCACAGAATAGCCGCAGCCGCGACATTACTTTTAACCTCCGTTTTTCGGGCCAGCAGCAGGAATCCATCCAAATGCTCCGTGGCGGGGAGCGCCCGAACGGCCCGAAGCTGATGCTGGCTGACGCCAAGGGGAGCCTGCACAGCACCAATACTTTTGAGTTTGGCTGAGGGGGCGTCTGCTCGCTCTCATGGAGAGAGCCCAAAAGTGTTCAGCGTCCGTTAACCGGCAGCGTCCAGATCTCAAGCCCCTTTGAGGTAAAGACGAAACCGTTGAGTTTCTAAAGCGCCCAAGTCGCCGAGCGCGAAGCCTTGGCGCACGAGGCCGTTCGGCCGGATTGGATCGGATGGAATGGAATGGATGGCTGGACTGGCGCGGTGAGTAACTCGCCGCTCCTGCCGAAGGACTGTTCGCCCGGCAGCGGACGGAGTGGAGGACGTTGCCCGCACAGTGCAACTATGGCAAAGGATTTATGCTAGCTCAATCGACAAAACACAAGCTCGCGGCGGGCGCGGTTTCGCCGTTTCTATTGGCCCTGTTGGGCTTCTTATGCCTGGCAAGTGTCCGAGCCGGCGCCCAGGCAATGGCACAGACAACGGTTCCCACAAACGCCGCGTCTTCGGGCGCGGCGGCCGGCCAATCCCAGGAAGACCGGGACCTTGAGGTTGACAAACAACATCTGCGCAAAATCTACGATGCCATCCAGGCCTACAATAAAAAGCACGGCAAACTGCCCGATTGGCTCTCGGACCTTTTTCCCGAATTCCTCACCAATGGGGACGTGCTGATGTCGCCGGTGGAAGTTCGCACGGGCCGCTCGGTTTTATGGGGCTATGGCGACCCTAAAATGACCACCTCGTACACTTATGAATTTAGCCAAGCCGATGCCAAGACCGCTGACGAACAAGGCAAGGAACTGACATTGCGAGACAAAAAAATGATTCAAATGGAGGAGTATGGCCCGGTTATTCCCTTACTCCGATGCCATTTGTATGACCCAATTCTGAACGTCGCCTATTCAGGAGACATCTACGAATCGGGCTTGTTCTGGGAAACCGATCCCAGGACGCGTGTGGTGATGGAACGGTTAGGCCCAGGTCCGGGCCCCAAAGACTCCAAAAAAATGCGTTTGACAGTGGTGAATGCCGATGACCAGAAGCCCGTGGAAGGCGCGGATGTGGAAGTCTCAAAACTGATCGTCATGAATTTCCCGCTGCCGCCCAGGCACTTGAGGACCGATGCCCACGGCCAATGTGAAGTCAATCTCGTCTCCAAAAATCCCCAGTCACTCGCTTTGCGGATTTCTCACCCCGGCCAGGCCCTTTGCCCGATCGAATGGATCAGCGGCAACATGCCCTCCGAATGGACGGCCAAGCTGCGCAAAGGCACCGCCATTGGAGGCCTGGTGCGGGACTCAACCGGAAAACCGATTGAAGGAGCCAGCGTGAGTGTCAATGCGACGCAACCCAACGAGTCGGGAGAGCTGGCGGAAGTGGAGCTGGACTCAGCGACCACGGACGCGTCCGGCAAATGGACGAGCCACAACGTCCCGGTGGATTTCACCTCGATTCGTTTCGATATCAGCCATCCTGAGTTTCGTCCGGTCAAGTACGACATATCCGCTTCGGCCAGCGGAGGAGTTTCCAGGGCTTCCCTTCTCGCCAGCCAAGCCGTGATGGAAATGAAATCGTCGGATATAACGGGCCTTGTTCGCGCCACCAATGGCCAGCCGGCAGCCGGTCTGGAGGTCAGAATCATTGGTCCCTTTAGCCCGAACGCCTCCACGACCCAAACCGATGCCTCCGGCAAATTTGATCTTCCATGGAATCCATCACAATTCGGGCCAAACGCCACAACAGCCTGCCTTTTGGTTCGAGACGAAGAGAAGAACCTGGCGGCGGCGCAGGACATCGACGAAGACACCGGCCCCGTTGATTTAACCCTTGCTTTAGGACTCATCCTGGCCGGGCGGGCGGAATGCGACGGCCAGCCATTGACCAACGTATCCGCCCGGTTGATTTTCTGGACCGGCAACATGGGCATGAGCCTCACCAGCTTGAGCTCTCGAACCAACGCCCCTGGGCATTTCGAGATTTCCGCCCTTCCACCCGGCAGGAAGTATAGCATTGTGGTGTCGGCCCCTGGTTATGGACAGAAGTCTATTAACGTGCCGGAGCCAGGCGAGGCAGGCCGAGTGGAGCTTGATCCTGTCGAACTCAGTCCGGCCAATCTCACCCTCGCGGGCCAAGTGCTCGACGCGGAGGAGAACCCGGTGCCAAGGGTTAATGTGATGCTTCAGGGCGAAGGCCAGCCATTTACCCAAAGGCAAACGGATAGCGAAGGACGATTCTTTTTCGAGCACGCCTGCCGAGGTGCGGCGCGGCTCTTTGCCAATGGCAGCGGGTCCTTCGGCAGCGCCACGGGCGAAGGAGGCGAGACCAACGTCATCGTGCGGCTGGGCCAGAATTCCGTCCTCTCGCGGGCGCGTCAAACGGAACCTCGCCCCGTGCTCAAAGGCAGGCCGCTGCCCGATTTAACCTCAGTCCACCTCGCCGCTGACTCTGCGCCCGCGGGAAAGTCCGTCGTGCTCTGCCTCTTCGATGCCGGGCAGCGTCCGTCCCGGCACTTGGTCCATCTGTTGGATGAGCAAGCGGCCGCGCTAGGCCAAAAGAACATTTGCCTCCTGGGCGTCCAATCCGCGATCACCGGCGACGACATTTTCAACGGATGGAAATCCGCCAATCCGGTTTCCTTCCCGGTAGGGCGCGTGACCGAGAAAAGCAAAGAGTCCAAATGGGCGGCAGACCCTCCGGCTCTGCCGTGGCTGATCCTGGCGGACGCGAACCATCGCGTCATAGCGGAGGGCTTTTCGCTGGACGAACTGGACGCGCAAATCCAGAAAGTGACGAAGGAGGCCCCTGCCTCCGTTCCGCCATCGGCTAATGTTGAAACAAACACCGCCGCGCAAACTGTCAAGTGTGCTGGCACGGTCACGGACGCCGCCGGCCATCCTCTGGAGGGCGCGACGGTCGAATATTGGCAGTATGAGGGAAATCCGTTTATGGCAGATTTCCCGCCAGTCAAGCAACAGATCATTACCGAAGCCGGCGGCGCTTTTACGTTCCAGGTTTCATCTTCCACGGGTCTCTTGCTGGCGCATAAGGTGGGACTGGCTCCGGCATGGATTGATTTGAACGAGCCGTTTGGTTCGGACGCAAACACGGAAGAACATTTGGCGCTGACTCCTCCTGCGCCGCTGGCCGGCCTCGTGGTGGACGAAGCGGACAAACCTGTCCCTAACGCCCAGGTTTTCGTTTCTATTGCGATTGGTGGGATTTCAGGGGAAAACGAAACAGAGAGAGTCAACTTCATCAATGGCCGGCCCGCGCGTGATGCGTTTGTCGCCCGCACGGACGCAGCCGGGCACTTCCGCATCGCCAATTTTCCCACCAATGCCTCAGCCATCTTGGCCGCTGAGGCGGCGGGGAAAGCTCCGCGCGAAGACCAACAGGGTTTCAGCGGATTCAACTCCTTGCCTTGGCGCGCGGGTCAGAACGACGTCAAATTGATCTTGGAACCGGCGGGTGCCATCGAAGGCAAAATTGTCGTCGAGGGAAGCCATCAGGCGCCACCCCTGGCGCGGCTCACGGCGCAACGGAATGGGCCGGGCGCTTTGTCAATGCGCGAGCCGGTGCCATCCACAGCGGACGGCGCGTTTCAGTTCCATGACTTGGCCGCCGGTTCTTATCACATTCATGCCACTTTCGGCACGAACGCCCTTCCCGAATGGGTCGCGGACGCAGCCGTCGTCTCAGTCGAAGCCGGACAAACGACGCGCGGGGTGCAGATCACTGCCTCGCGCGGCGGTTTTCTGGAAGCGGCTGTCTTAGCGGCGGAGGACAGGAAGCCCCTGGCGCGCGTTACGGTCAACGCCTACAGGGAGAACTATCAATTCGCTGGCACATCCGACACCAACGGCATCGCCCTCTTGCGGTTGCCGCCGGGCAATTACCAAGTAATGGCCTCCGTTTCTGGAAGCCAGAACACGGCCAGCGTGGAAGCGGGCAAAACCAATCGCGTCGAACTGGAAATCGCCGCCCCGAAGAAAATCACCGGCATCGTGCGCCAGCCGGACGGACAGCCGGCGGCTGGAGTGCTGGCGCAAATTATGGGCGGTTTTGGCCGTTTCGGCCTCGGCGGGGCAAGTGTCAAGACTGATGCCACTGGTAAGTTCGAGTTGAAATGGAACCAGAACCAATTCATGCAAATGCGCGGCGTCCCCTGCGTTCTCATTCGGGACGAAAAGCACAATCTGGCCGTGGCACAGGACCTCGATGAAGACATCGGCCCGCTGGACCTGAAACTCGTGCCGGGGGTGACACTGGCTGGCCGGGTAGAATGCAACGGAAAACCCCTCACAAACGCTGCTGCCACACTGATGTTTTGGACCGGTAATAGGGGGATGAATCTTCCTGGATTGAGCAGTGCGACGAATGCGCCCGGACGGTTTGAAATCACCGCTCTCCCGCCCGGACGCAAGTACAGCGTCCGTGTTTCGGCGCCTGGTTATGGACAATGGACGATTAACAATATCGATACTTCGACCGAAGGCAGACGCATGGAACTGGATCCAGTTGAACTCAAGCTCGCCAACCTCAAACTGGCCGGCCAAGTGCTCGATGCGGATGACAAGCCTGTCCCCAGCGCCAATGTGGCGTTGTATGGCGATGGCCAGCCCAATGCGAACGCGGTCACTGACCGACAGGGACGATTCCACTTCGAGCATGTTTGCGAGGGTCAGGCTCAAATCCAGGCCAACAGTCAAAACTCTTTTGGCAACGTTTCCGCGGAAGGCGGCGAGACCAACGTCGTCCTGCAACTCGGCCAACAGATGGGCAATGCCATGCCTGGTTCCAAATCTCACAAAGTGCAGGGCACGGTCACGGACCCGGACGGCAAACCCGACGCGGGCGCGGAGTTGACCGTGTTTCCATCTTCCTTTGGCAATCCGCAATGGACAAAGGCCGCCGCCAACGGCGCCTACCATCTCACCTGGTCGCTCCAGCCGTGGCAGGCGCAGCAGTCAGGCGGCACCGCGCTGCTGGTGACTCGCGATTTGGCCCGCAACTTGGCGGGCACCGAAGAGTTGCCGGAGGACGCCACCAACCTCGACGTGAAATTGAAACCGGCCCTAACCGTCGCCGGTCTGGTCAGCAATCCTGACGATTCCCCCCTGGCTGGCGCGAATGTCAGTGTCATGCTCAAAGCGGGCAACACCTATGGCCAGCTTGGCGAACAACAGGCGCCCTGCAACGCGCAAGGCCGCTATGAAGTCAAGTGCCTGCCGCCGGACGGGCAATACCTTGTCTTTGCGTCCGCCCCAGGCCACGGTCAAAACCAGCATCAATTTCAAGGCGATTCTGAAACCAACCGGATGGAACTGCCGCCCTTCGTCCTTAATCTGGCCGATCGCGTTTTGGCCGGACAGGTGTTGGACGAAAAGGACAAGCCGGTTTCCGGCGCGATGGTCCAGGTCAACGGCCAAGGCCAGCCGAGCGACAACATGAACACGGACAGCAAGGGCCGCTTTCATTTCAGGGTTTGCGAAGGCCGGGTTCAACTCTTCGCCAATTCTCCCCAAGGCGGCGGTTTCGCCAATACCACCGCCGAAGCGGGCGATACCAACGTCATGATCACCCTCGGAGCCCAGCCAGGCATGATCCGCCAGGCGCCCGTCCGCGCCACGCTCAAAGGCATGGCGCTGCCCGCCCTGTCGTCCGCTCATTTTGCGGACAACTCTGTGCCCGATGGGAAACCTCTCGTCCTCTGCCTTTTTGATGCCGGGCAGCGTCCATCGCGTCACATCCTGCATGTGTTGGATGAACAAGCCGGGGTTTTGCGGCAACAAAAAGTCTGCCTCCTGGGGATTCAGTCCGTCGTCACGAGCGACGACATTTTCAACGGTTGGAAAACCGCCAGCCCGGTTTCGTTTCCCATTGGCCGCGTGACCGAGACGAACAAGGAATCGAAATGGGCCCGCGATGTTCTGGCGCTGCCGTGGCTCATCCTGACCGATGCCAGCCATCAAGTCGTGTCAGAAGGTTTTCCAGTGGAACAACTGGACGCCGAACTGCAAAAGCTGCCGAAGTGAAATGAACGCGTCTTATATGAAAACGAGAAAAACATTATTCGGAATTCTCACCATCACTACGGTCCTTGCGATGAATGGCCGGTCCCAAATTGTTACCGTCCCTATTGACACAGGGACAGCCGCGTGGACGGTGACTGGCGGTGGGGCTACCCAAGTGAGTCCATATGTTCTCAGTGGATTTGCTTTTGGTTCACCGACTGGTCCGAACGTGTATGAACCCGCCTTGTCCGTAACCAGCACGGGCAGCAGCACCGGCACCTTTTTGCCGGGCGGAAGCCTCGCAAACTTCGATGGTTTTTGGTTGGCGGATTTCACGTTCTATCTTCCACCAAATGCCACGGACGTCAGCCTCAACTTCGCAAACTTTTACGTTGACGACCGCGCTGTTCTGACTCTTAACGACAGTATCTTTGCCGCAGTTGGCACGATGGGCGGGTCATCCGGGCCTATGGTCTTCACTGACGGTGGTCCTCTCGTACCATATTCGTCTTTTAACAGCAGTGTTGACGGTTTTGTTTCTGGCACTGTGACCAGCGGCTTCAATATTGGCGGCGAAAACACCATTGAAGCAATCATCAATAATACGGATCAAGGGGTTAACGGCCCCGACATTAATATTTCGGCCCTTGATGGGACCAGTTTTGCATTGTCTGGAGCAGTTTCTTACTCCACGGCGGCTGTCCCCGAGCCTACAACAATATTCTCTGGTGCTTTGATGCTGCTGCCATTCGGGTCGAGGGCGGTTCGTATCTTGAGAAAGAGGCAATCGGCGTAATGGCTTGACAAAATCAGCTTTGGAAGATCAGGCCGGCCATTAAGACCTGCTGCTTCTTTCCTTTTATCTATACCACCGGCCACAAAAGGCCAGTGTGTTTTTTCATCTGTCGGTTTCGTCTTTTTCCAGTTGACGCAATCGCTGATCTCCGTCACCGACGATGCGACCCGACCGGTCACGTGTCCGATTGTCCCATTTGTCGTAACGGGCCACGAGTTTTCCCGTGCCGTCACGCAGCCAATTTCCGTCGAATCTCCCGATGATTTTGCCCTCACGGTTTCTGATGTTTTAGGTGATTGGCGTAGAATTCCACAGCGTCTTGAATGGTTTTTCCGTAGGGGGTCAGACGTGATTGAAGATCAAGAGGGTCAATCCGCATTACGGTTTCAAGCGTTTCAAGACGTTTGGTGCCGTATTGAGTGAGCAGGTCTTCGATTTCATCGGCTTTTTCTTCCGCCGCCCTCTTGGTCTGAAATTCGAGCGTTTTTTTGCCGTTGGAAACCAACTCCCGAATGCGCTCAAAAACCTTGCTTCTTAGGTCGAGACGATATACACCATTACTTATGATGCTGATGACTTTCGGCCTCGGCTTTTTCATAGGGCCAGAGTCTCCCTCCATATTCCTGCGGTTTCAATCAAAAAGTGTTAGTTTTCTGTTAGTTGAGTCTCAGAATGTGGGGGTCTATGAACGATGTAAGTAGTTTATATGGAGGTGTTTGCATGGCTGGTGCCGGTCATGGTCTTCAAAACCAGCGTGGGGCTCAAACAAGCCCCAGGTGGGTTCGATTCCCATCCACCTCCGCCACTTTGGCAGGGTTATGAAATTCCGCCGAGTGCCACAACCGCCAGTCCATCCGGAGGCGCGCGCGCCGGAGCGCCACGAGTTCTGGCCCGGATTCATCGTGGCGATGGCGGCGGCGCTCGTCGTGTTCTTCGGCGCGCGGCATCTCACTTCCATTGGGACCGCTGCCGGCGCGACGGCGCGGGAAACGCAATTGGTCGCCGCCTTTGCCTCTGGCGGCCTCCAATATCCAGAGCAGGTTGCCCCGGCTCCGCCGCCCAATTTGGCTGGCGCCGCCAATCCGGCCGAGTTGCTCGATCGCTGGGCCAAAGAGCAGGCCAACCCGCATCGGCCTTCGTGGAAAGTCCGGGTGGATGCCAGCGCCAAAACACCTTGTCCGACATGAATTAAATAATCCCGGACCACGTGGCGTGGCCCTCCCTGCGGCATGGAACGTATAGACTCTCCAGAGCGGCCGTCCGCGTTACTCGGCCAAAAGCTGTCGCGGCTCCGGCCTTGGGTGCAAACCGGATTTCTCGGCATCTGGCTTGCGCCTGTGGGCCAATGGTTGCACGGCATACCGGGCTGTGTTTTTCACTGCTACTCCTGTCCCCTCTCGGCCTTCGCGTGTCCGATCGGCGTGCTGGCCAACTATGCGGCGCTGCTGCCCGTGGTGTGGGAAGTGCCTTATTTGCTGATTGGAATCCTCCTGCTGGTGGGCGCGCTGGGCGGATCGATGGTCTGCGGCTGGGCGTGTCCATTCGGTTTCCTGCAAGATTTGCTCGGCAAAGTTTTTAAACAAAAGATTTCCCTGCCCCACTGGATCGGCGCCATCCGCTATGTCGTCCTGATTGGTTTGGTCGTTCTTTTGCCGATGGTTCTTGGCGCCAGAGGCATTCCGTTTGAAAAACAGGTCGTATCCATTTGCCGCCTCTGCCCGGCAGGCGCGCTGGAAGCCGGGGTGCCGTACTCCGCGCAAAGCCTCCTCGCCAGCAAGGGCTGGATGATGAGCGGGTGTAAATCAGCCATCCTCCTGGCTTTTCTCGCCGCCGCGTTGTTTATCCACCGGCCGTGGTGCCGGATTTTTTGTCCGCTGGGCGGGCTGCTGGCGTTGTTCAACCGCTTGAGCTTATTTCACCTCCGGTTCAATGCGAAGGAATGCGTGGAATGCAACCTATGCCGCAGCCGCTGTCCGATGGGGGTGAAAGTGGACGAGGCGGTCAACGTTTCCGGCTGCATCCGCTGCCTGGAATGCACCAACTGTGGCGCGATCGAACCCTGCTTCGCCTTGCCCGAAAAGCCCGTGGAACCGGGCAAACAGGGCTGAGTTAGACTTCGTCGCGGAGCGCGATTTTAATAGCTTCAAAGCCGGAAACGGGGCTTGCGGACAGGCGACAGGTTTGGCATAAAAGGCGCAAATGAGCCAAATCGCATCCAAAGTCCAGACCGAGTTAGTTCGCCAATTCAACCAGGAACTCAGCGCCGCCCATAGCTATCATGCTCTGGCGCTATGGTGCGACGACCGCAACTATAAGGGGTTCGCCTCTTATTTTGCCAAGCAGCGGAAGGAAGAAGAGGTCCACGCGGCGAAGATTTCGGCTCATTTGATCGATAGAGGCGTGCTGCCGGAATTGGCCGCCGTGCCTGCTCCTCGACAGAGCTTCAAGACCTTGCTGGAGGTCGCGCAGTACACGAAAGAGATGGAGGCGGGAAACACCAAGGGCATCGTTGCCGTCTATGAGGCATCGCTCGCCGCCAAGGATTATGCGGCGCAGGTCTTCATGCAATGGTTCATCAATGAACAAGTCGAAGAGGAAGCCTGGGCCCTGGAAATGGTCGAACGCGTGCAAGCGGCCACCTGCGCCGGCGGCTTCTCCGACCTCGATCGCCATATCGAGCGCTATTTGGCGGACGACGCGCCGTCCGAGGCGTGAGGTGGATGGTTCACCGCCGACCGCGCTCCCCGGGGGGAGTCCCTGATGATTGGGTTTGTAATTCCCCGAGTCCATGACCATCGGGAATTCTCGCGCGGCAAAAGCCCATTGAGTTCGCCGCTCGACCGTTTATCATTCGCCCATGCCGTCATTTGACATAGTCTCGCAAGTCAGTTCGATGGAAATCGAAAATGCGGTCAACCAGGCAAAAAAGGAGTTGGCCAACCGCTTCGATTTCAAAGGCAGCAACGCCGAAATCGTTCTGGAGAAAAACGAAATCAAACTCTCCGCCACGGACCAATTCAAAATCAAGGCCCTGCACGAAATTGTCATTGGCAAGCTGGCCAAGCGCCAGATCAGCCTGAAGAGCGTCGAATCGATGCCGCCGGACATTTCTCCGCTCGGCCACTCGCGGCAGGTCGTCAAAATCAAGCAGGGCATCGAGCAGCCTGTCGCCAAGCAAATCACCGGTTTCATTCGCGAGGGCAAGTTCAAGGTGACTACCCAAATTCAAGGCGACGCCATCCGTGTCACCAGCAAAAGCCGGGACGAACTCCAAACCGTGATCACCGCCGTGCGCGGACATGAATTTCCTGTGACCCTAAGCTATGAGAATTTCCGCGATTAAATCCGCTCGCCTTTGGCTCCTGGCCGCTTGCCTTTGCCTTGCCGCCGTCCTGGCTTCGGCTGAGACCATTTACCTATCCCCAACCGGCAACGACAATTGGTCCGGCCACAAGCCAGCGCCCAATGGCGGCAACACCGATGGCCCGCTGGCCACGCTGCCGGCCGCATTGGCCAAAGCCCGCGCCGCCCGCTCAACCGCAGAAAACCGCGTCGTGCTCCGCGGCGGAACTTACATTCTCTCCGCGCCGCTGGTATTCACCCCGGAAGACTCCGGCTTGACCGTGGCGAGCTATCGCGGTGAAGCGGCGGTCATTACCAGCGAAACGCCCATCTCCGCCTGGCGCCCCGCTTCCGGCAGCGACCCTGATTTGTTTCAAGCGGTCGTTCCCGGCGCGCAAGACGGCGCATGGATTTTTCACGAGCTTTTCATCAATGGCCGCTGGGCCCAGCGCGCGCGCCTGCCGGCGTCCGGGTATTACCGTATTGCCAATGAAGTCAAAGGCCAGTCCTCCCAACTCCAGTTTCATCCAGGGGACATCAGACCGGAATGGGCTCAAGCCGGCGACGTCGAAATGGTGCGGTTGCAAGCTTGGGCCGAGGCGCGCAATCAAATCAAAGAAGTTTTGGAAGCCTCCAACATCGTTTCGCTGACGGGAGGCATTCTGCAATATGCCAACGAGGCGAACGCCCGTTATTACATCGAGAACGCTCCCGGCCCGCTGGCGCCTGGTCAATGGCGCCTGGATCGCCATTCGGGCGTGGTCACTTACAGGGCCCAAAGCGGCGACGACTTGGCCCGCGCCACCGTTACCGCGCCGCGCCTTTACGACCTTGTCCGGCTGGAAGGCCAAAAGGACCATCCGGTGCATGGCATTGTCTTTCGCGGCTTAACTTTTGCCGGCGCCGATTGGCGCTTGGGCGGCGGGAGCGACATCGACGTCCAGGCCGCTGTGGAAGTGCCTGCCGCCTTCCAAGCCCAGAACGCGCAACATTGCACCGTGGCCCAATGCGTCTTCACTCGCCTGGGGGGATATGCCGTCGATCTGGGACACGGCTGCCAGGGCAACACCGTCATTGGCTGCGCGATGTTTGACTTGGGCGGCGGCGGTGTTCGCGTGGGCGATACTGACCCGGGCCGAGCGGCTGCGGGCCCCAACTGCGGCAACGTCATTTCCGACAATCACATTCACCACATTGGGCTGGTCAATGCCCCGGCGGTGGGAGTTCTCATCTTTCAAAGCGCCTCCAATCTCGTGGCGCACAACGAAATTGACCATACATTTTACAGCACCATCTCCGTCGGATGGACCTGGGGTTATGCGCCCAATCCCTGCCACGACAACATCATCGAGTTCAATCATCTCCACGACTTCGGCCAGGGCATCCTCAGCGACATGGGCGGCGTCTATACTCTCGGAATCCAGCGGGGCACCATCGTGCGGCAGAATCTAATTCATGACGTGAATGTTTCCGTCTATGGCGGCTGGGGGCTTTATACCGACGAAGGCAGTTCCGGCATCGTGCTGGAGAGCAACATCGTCTATCACTGCCAGAGTGCCGGGATGCACCAGCACTACGGTGAGACAAATCTATTTTACAATAATATTTTCGCCTTGAACAAGGAGGCGCAATTGGCGCGCACCCGGCCGGAACCGCATCTCTCCTTTTATTTTACGAACAACATTGTTTATTTCGATTCCGGCAAGCTTGTTTCCGGCAATTGGTCTGGACAAGTCGGCCTCGACCACAACCTCTACTTCGATACGCGCTGCAGTCCAACGCATCCGCCGCTGGACGGCGTGCTCAAGTTCGACGAATGGCGCGCCTCAGGACACGATGCTCATTCCATTTTCGAAGACCCGCTTTTCGTCAATCCGAGCGCGGGCGATTTCCGGTTGCGCTCCGGCTCGCCAGCCTTGCCCTTCGGAATTCATCCCTTCGAACTGCGTGGCGTGGGCGTGCGAAAGAAGTACGCGCTTCCTTCGCACGGGTGAGATTCTGTCTTATTAATCAACCCTCTTGCGCAACACGATGTTGCGGTATTCGATCCCGGTGTGGTCGCCTTGGAGATAGATTGGGCCCGGCCGGTCCACCCAGGGCCAAAGCGCGCCGCCAGTCGGTCCCAAGACCGGCTGGTTGTCGATAATCTTGATACCGTTGAGGACAACGGTCGCGTGGCGATCGACAAACGTGATATCGACCGTTTGCCATTCCCCGGCGGGTTTTTCCGCGGCCACGGTCGGTTTGATGCGACTGTAAATCGCGCCCATGTTATGCGGGTCCAGCGGCTTGCCGTAACTGTCCTCCACCTGCACCTCGTAGATGCCGCGAATATAAATGCCGCTGTTCCCTTCCTTCGGGATGCGTGTTTCCGCATGCAGGGTAAAGTCCTCAAATTGCGCGTCGGTGCGCAGGTTTCCATAATTCTTGTGCGGCTTGCCTTCTTCCTGGGCCTGCGTGTTGGAAAGGATTCCGTCGTGGGCGCTCCATCCATTGGCGGCGCCGGCTTCCACCAAATGCCAGCCATCAAGGCTATTGCCGTTGAACAATGGGATGGGATCGCCAAACTTAATTTGGCTCAGATCAGGCGCCGGCGGCATCGGTGGGAGCCGTTTCCCGGTGAATTCGGCACGGTCCTCGCCCGTGCCACTGGCCTTGGGCGTCACAGAGACGAGTTGGAGCGAATCGCCGTCTCGCGTCACGGTGATGGTTTCGGTGAGCATCTTCTTGGCACCCTTGTTATTGACTTCGTGGTGGCGTTTGAGCACCAGCTTATCGCCGTCCAGGCTTGCCCCGTCCACTTTGAAAACGCTGCCCCAGCCCCAAAGCATCTGCGCATTGACCCGGCTCCCGTCCGACTCGACCCCCAGCCAACCGGCGGCGCCGCCCGGAATGATCAATCCCCAGCCACCGTCAAAGGGCTTGGCGTCATCGGCGCGCGCGGAAGGGAATCCGCAAAAGAGAGTGAGAATGAGAGCGGAACAGAAGCGAAATGATTTCATGGCACCACTGTGGGAAGAGAAGAATTGGCGCGCAAGGCGAAAAGGGGTGGACATTATAAGGTGTCAGTGGAAGATCTGGGCAAGGTAGGGTCGCCTCGCCGAGGCGACCGTTGGGTTGAAAACCTCCCCGGACGACCCGGCGAGATCGGCGAGCCGTCCCTGCCATTCATGATTAGCCCATCATTTTCCGTTCCACGCCTCCAGGATGGTGTCCAATTGCTTGTTCACGGCTTCATCCACCCGCCGCTTCGCCGGGTCCGCGTCAAAACCCGCCAAGGTGCGCCGCACTCCTTCCCGAAAGGGGATGACGCACTGATACCCAGGCACCCAGGTTTTGATTTTGGTATTGTCAAAGACCGCGCTCCACGACTTGTCCCCAAGCAGCGTGCCGGTCAGGGGCGGCGCGACCTTGACGATGAAATCGCTCGGAATATGGACAATCTTCGCTTCGACGCCCAAAGCGTCCGCGATGGTCAAATAAACCTGGTTCCAGGTCAGCACTTCGTCCGAAGTGATGTGGAAGGCATGGCCCAACGCGCCAGGGTTGCCAAAAAGCCCGAGCAAACCGCGTCCAAAATCTTCCGCGTGCGTCACCACCCACAAGGAAGACCCGTCCCCATGCACAATGATCGGACGCCCTTTCTTCAAACGGTCGCATAGCGTATAACAGCCCCACCCGCCCAGCGCGATGGGGAGTTGGGGATCATAAGTCAGCGATGGGCGCACAATGGTGACCGGAAATCCCTCCTCGCGGAAGGCGCGCATTAACCGCTCTTCGCAGGCGATTTTGTTGCGCGAATACTCCCAATGCGGATTTTGCAACGGCGTCGATTCCGTCACGAGATAATGCAGCGGCGGCTTTTGATAAGCCGACGCCGAACTAATGAAAACGTATTGTTTCACCCGGCCACGAAACAGCGCGAGATCTCTCTCAATGTCCTGCGGGGTGTAAGCGATCCAGTCCACGATCACGTCGAAGACCGTATCCCCGACCGCGGCGCGCACGTCTTGCGGGCGTCCAATATCCACCACCAGGCTCTGGCATCCCTCAGGGTTGGCGTGGCGTTTTCCACGATTGAGCAGAAACAATTCCCAGCCTTTGGCCAGCGCCAGCCGGCTGACGGCCGTGCTGATAAAGCCAGTGCCACCAAGAAAGAGGATTTTCATAGTTGCGTCCTGGCCGGATGCTAAGACGAGCGTCGTGGCGGTCAAGAGAAACCAAGAAGAAAAGATGATGGCCGGCGCCATTGCCAGACCAGGTGCCGCGTGGTGTCCGACCGGAGCTTGAATGGTTCCGCGATGCGCAAACCTTCGACCCAGAAGATTTCTCCAGTGCTGGTCGCCGCCACCATAACCTCCCGCCGCCAGGCTCGCGGCAATTTCCTATTGACGAACAAATCCTGAAGCTTGCGCGGCGAAGAACAGCCGATCGGTTGAAAACGATCTCCCGGACGCCAATGTCGCAAGGATATGGCGCCGCCAATTTTGTCGGCGTCAAAATGCTCGCGATTCGGCTCCGGCTTGAAACGGGCGCCGGCAGTTTTTTGAATTTTCCAGGCCAGATTCAGACCATCGAAAGCCGTGCTTCCCTTTGCCCGCAAGACGACGCGCCGGTGGGAGGCGCTGAAGGCCGGCTCTGGCTTCGCGATCTTCCGCAAACAAAGCAGTCCTGAAGCATCGCGCGAAATCGTTTGCCAGGCATTGATCGCAAACGGTTCTCCAACGGTGGCGCGCAGGCGCTCGATCAGTTCAAAATCCGGAACTTGGCGCAGGTTGAACAACTGTTGCTGAATGACCCGCCGTTGCACCGCGACGGCGAGTTGGGCAAAGCCCACGCGCCGGCGGCTTTGCAGCCACTTTTGCGCCAGCGCCACCACCACCTCGGCCTCGGCCCCGGCTAGTTCCATCAGGCGTGGCACAGTTTCCATGAGGGCCGGCTCATATTTTTTGCGCAGCAACGGAATTAATTCGTGGCGGATGCGGTTGCGCTCGAACGCAAGGGAGGCGTTGGTGGCGTCCTCGGAAAACGGAATCGCGCTCGCCCGCGCCGCTTTGGCCAAGGCGGCTTTGGGTTGGTTGAGGAGGGGGCGAACGAGAAGAATCGACGGGTCGCTGGGAGAAGGGTTGCTCCATTTCATGCCAGCCAGACCCTGGCCGCTCGCGCCGCGCAATAATCGCAGAAAAAACAATTCCACCTGGTCATCCGCGTGATGGGCCAAGGCCACCACGGGAATGCGGAGCCGCCGCGCGGCACGGGCAAGGAATTCATGGCGCCGTTCCCTACCCGCCATTTCCAGGGAAATCCCAGCCTTGCGCGCGGCCCGGTGAATGTCCGCGCGGCCGATGACCATGGGCAGTTTTAGTTCACGCGCGGTCTGCCGGACCAAACGTTCGTCGGCCTCGCTGGCCCGCCCCCGCAACCGGTGGTTGAAGTGGGCCACCGTCAATTGCCAGCCCTGCGCCGGGGCCAGATGGGCAAGCGCGTGGAGGAGAACCATTGAATCCATGCCGCCCGATACCGCAATAAGAATTTTGGCCCTCTTCGGCAGCAAGCGGAGCGCAACCATATTCGATTGGAGTCGATGAAGAAAAGCGGACCAGCCGGGTGTTCGGCCCGGCCTCAGAAGGAGCCGTTCCATAAGTGCCGGAACAACGCCCGCACTTTCGCGGAAAGAAGAATCAGGTGCTTGCGCCAGCCGCGATGGACGGTGGGCTGCATTTCCTTGAGCTTCTGGGCCGCAGACTCGATCGCTTTTTCGCAGCAAGCCGCGGCAGTCTCGAACTCGAAAACCAGCTCGGGATGGTCGCGCAACAAATCGCGCAGCAAGAGAAAGGCCCGGTTGTCAGCGGCGTTGACCTGGGTGGCCGCGATAAAGCATTGGGCGGCGTCGCGGTATTGCCCCTGGCCGGAAAGGGCGATTCCGAGGTTCTTGTAAGCGTTAGGCCGGTTGGGGTCCGTTTCGATGGCTCTGCGGCAATAGGTTTCCGCTTCGGCGAAACGGTCCATGGCGATAAGGCAGAAGCCGAGGTTATTATTGACAAAATACCAGGTCGAGGTATGCATCGGCTCCAGGGCCAGGGCCTGCTTGTAATAACTGGCCGCCGCCGGGTAGCGCCGGGCCTGTTCCATGGCCTGGCCCATGTTCAGAAAACAGCGGGCGCGGTCTTCCGGGCCGGGCAGCCACTCCAGCAACTGCCGCAGACGGACCAGGGACTTCTCCAATTGCCCGGTCTGCTTGTAAAACCGGGCCAATTGCCAAAGGGCCTGCACCGGGTCATCACCCGCCGCCTCCAGCCGTTTGAGGAGGAACTTCTCCATTTCCAGGGACGACACTTCCACCAGCGGCCCGCCGGGCGGCCGTGGGAGCTCGAAACGGAAATCCAACGGTTTTTCCATGTCCAAGAAACTAGTCGTATTTTCTTGCCCACATTGCAAGTTAAAATCTTGCGTGGCGGAGGGAAGGTACGCACCCCCTCGTCCCGCGCCAGCGGGGAGAGAGATAGGGAGCGCCTGACGGGTGCGTGAGAGAATTCTTGCACCCGAAAAGCGAGAGTGAGGGCATCGCGGCGGGGCGCGGCGCCCCCCCCGGGGGGGTATTTGCGGCTCAATTTGGTTCAATTTAGCTCAATTGGGTTCGGGTTTGGGTGGAAGCAGGCTTTCCGGGGCGGCGCCGGGGCCAGCGGGAGGCGGGCGATTTGCCATTGCGAGTCATCGCGGTCCTCGAGAGCGTGGCATTGTTTCCATGCGCGGCAATGATAACAGGAATGTGTCAAGATTTGAAACCTACCGAAGGATTTTGAAATGGCTTTACGTGTGGCGCATGAACTGAGGCGTTTCCATGCAGTAACACTGGAGGAATTCAACGCAAAGGCACAGCGCGACGAGCCGCAACCCAAATTCCACCACGAAGGGCACGAAGAGCACAGAGAAAAGGAGGTTTGGATTTTTCTTTTCAAGACCTCGTGAGCATCGTGGTAGAGAAGTTTTCTCAGGAACGAGCAAGCCGTAGCGCGCAGAGACGCAGAGCGCGCAGAGAAGAAACTTTGCCGAGAAGGCGCAATTCTTCGGATTTGCACTGCAAAGAAGAGCTAGACCCTGGCCATCCGGGGTGAGCGTTGGTCTGGGAACCATTTTCGCGTTGTTCCTCCGCAGTGCAATTTCAAGGAACTCGTCATTTTTGGCAAAATTGTTTCCACCACAACTAGGGCGAGAGATTTTGACAGGATGAACAGGATGAACAGGATTCAGAAAAAGCGAACCGTGCGATCCTTATCCTGTAAATCCTGTTCATCCTGTCAAAAAGGCCTTTTTGGTTGCGGCGTAGCCGCGCTAAGGCTCCGCGCGTTTGCGTTAAACTGTATTGCATGGTTACGGCTGAGCAAATATTGGCTCCGACGGCGTTCGTGAGGGTGATCGAGAAGTTGCCAGTTGAACAGTTGAGCTGGAAATGTTTGTGTCGGCAGGCGCCCATTGGCTGAACGGAAGGGCGAGGTTCGTGCTCACAAGCGCGCGATAGACCATTCGGGGAATAGGGACGAGGTTGCGGTGAGCATGGCGGCGAGGGGGGTGCCGGCCAGGGCCAAAAAGCAACCCGCCCTATTTGGGGAGTCGGCGCAAAGAGGACCCCGGAGAAAGTCAAACTGGCGCGGCGGTTGCGGGCGGAAACGACCATGACGCTGGCCTGGGTGGCGCAAGAACTGGCGATGGGCCGCTGGGATTACGTCGCACAACTGCTAAAAGGAACGGCAAAAAGTGCAAATATCAAGGACTGACACTTTTGTCTTTTCTACTTGCCAAGTTTTGGTTGCGTCAAAATATTACTGGCCCACGATGCAGTGCATGTCAATTTACGCGACCGCCAAATTTTGAGATAAAAAAACAGTGCCAAAAAGCCATCCATGCCTTGAAGTTTTTGTTCGCTGTGCCGAAGCCATTCGCACGAGCAAGTTGATTGACCGAGAGAGCAGGCAGGACAAGGAATTTCACTTTCAAAACTGGTTCAAGGCACGACTTGGCGAAACGACATTGAATTTTGAACTCGGTGGACGAAACACGTATCCCGATTTTCGCTTGGTTGCCTCAACTGACGGGTTTGAGGTGAAAGGTCTTGCTTATCCGGGACGTGAAGCAAACTACGACGCTAACAGCCAAGTCCCGTCTGGCAATCACAATGGGCGCACCATCTTCTATGTATTTGGTCGCTATCCAGCCCAGCCAGACGGCGATTCTTATCCTGTCCTCGACCTTGTCATCTGCCACGGAGATTTCCTCGATGCCGATCACGACTATGTTCATAAGAATAAGAGCGTTAAAGGCTTTGGCAGCTACGGGGACATAATGATTCGCGACCGCAAAATGTATGTCGCGCCGACGCCATTTGGCCTGACAACCGGCACAGCACACAACCAAACGCTCATCCTTCCCGCTGATTTCCCGACGGATTCCCGCTTTCGCCCAGTTGGAAATCTTCTGAGGCGCGAAGCGGATAAATTGATTGTCGGATACGCATGCGATTTACGAACGAATACCCTCAAGCCAGAGTCTGTCAATAATCCGGCAGCGGGTAAGGAACACAAATTCGTTGCTCGTCGTCTCACAAGTTCGACTGCTGACGCTGTCGCGATGCGCTCAGCGCGCGAGGTCATTGCGGAAGTGGCGGAAGCCGCGGAGGAGGATGAGTAACCAACCTCAATCCAACGGGAATTGCGTTGAGTCTCCATGTCGGCTCATCGAATCCGACTCGTTTCCTTTTGAGTTTATTTCCCAACTCGCGGAAATGGAAAGCTGGCGCAAGGAAGTTCATCGGCCCATTTACCACATTCATAAATGGTGGGCAAAACGTCTCGGTTCTGTCTTTCGAGGAATCCTGCTCGGATCGGCTTTGCCCGATTGCGACAACCTTATGGATGCGTTCTATCGACAGCACGATTTCCGTGACTTGAGAGTTTTTGACCCATTTATGGGGAGCGGAACAACAATCGGTGAAGCACACAAGTTGGGCTTCACTGCGCTTGGTCGCGATATCAATCCTGTTGCCTGTGAATCCGTGCGGGTATCGCTTGGTCCGCTCGACCGCGATGCACTGATGAAGACATTCGGCCAGCTTTCGGCCAGTGTCGGCGAACGCTTACGCGCACTCTACCAAACCACGGACGCAGAGGGGCACATTTGCGACGCCCTTTATTACTTTTGGGTTAAGATGCTTCCCTGTCCCGCTTGTTCTGCCAGCGTTGATTTGTTTCCAAGTTACATTTTTGCTCGAAATGCTTATCCCGACCGTAAACCGGAGGTTCGCGTCGTCTGCCCGCATTGTGCCGGGTTATTCTCTGCGAACGTAAATGACGAACAGGCATGCTGCCCGCACTGTCGCCACAGTTTTGATTTGCATTCAGGTCCGGCGAGCGGCGCATCTGCGACCTGTCAGAAGTGTCAGCATGTCTTCCCAATCGCGAAAACCGCGAAGGCCATCGGGCACCCGCCGTCCCACCGGATGTTCGCCAAGCTTGCTCTCGGCGGTTCCGGTGAAAAGGCCTATTTGCCTACCACACGCAATGACGAACTGGCATATCAGCGATGTTCAGAGGAACTAAACCGCAGTCAACTTCCCCTGCCAACGTTGGAACTGAAGGATGGTTATAATACTCGTCAGGTCCTCAATTATGGCTATCGGGCATGGCGTGAATTTTTTAATGACCGCCAGTTGCTTGCGCTAGGGTGGCTACACGCTGCAATTCTGGAATTGCCGCAAAGCGCGGTGCGAGACGCATTCCGAACTGTTTTTTCTGGTGTATTGGAGTTCAACAACATGTTCGCCTCATACAAAGGCGAGGGAACTGGGGCAATCCGGCACATGTTCGCGCACCATATTTTGAAGCCCGAACGGGTTCCGATTGAAGGCAACGTTTGGGGCACATCAAAAAGTTCGGGATCATTTTCGACTCTATTCAAATCGCGGCTTTTGCGTGCAATTGAGTATCATGCAGCACCGTTCGAGTTGGAGATTGAACGAAGGAACGGCAAGAGCAACGGCAAACGTGTCTTCGGCGGGAGTTCCCCGTTCAGTGGGAGCGTTCAAACGGAGTGGCCTCCCCTAACGCAAGGGAGTCGAAGCATTCATCTTTCCTGTGGCAGTTCATCCTCCACGGGATTGGCTGAAAATAGCGTGGACTTGGTTGTGACCGACCCGCCGTTCTTCGATAATGTGCATTACTCCGAACTGGCCGATTTCTTCTTTGCCTGGCAAAAACTTGGCACCTCGCCGTTTGTCGGCAAGGGGAGCACCACGCGACATGCAGAAGAAGTCCAGGATACGAGCGCAGAGCAGTTTGCAGCGAAGCTTCGCGCTGTTTTTGTTGAATGCTGCCGCGTGCTTCGAGAAGACGGCTTACTGGTATTCACTTATCACCATTCTCGGATGGATGGGTGGACCGCTTTAGCCGATGCGGTCGTGGGCGCAGGCTTCTCGCTCGTCAATTGCCACCCCGTTAAGTCCGAGATGTCTGTCGCCGCCCCTAAATCTCAGGCAAAAGAACCTATTCAACTCGATATAGTCATGGTTTGCCGAAAACAGACGGCGGACAAACGAAAAAAGACCGACATCAACATCGCATTTCAGCGAGCGGTCGAACATGCATCTTCCAAAGTAAGCAGATTGAGGGGCTGTGGGCTGTTGCTGTCGGTCAACGACAGACGGGTTATCCTTATAAGCCAGTTTTTTGTCGAGGCATGCGCAGGTCGTTCCGTCGAGCAGTTAACGGATTTGCTGTCAAACACCTTAACGGATTTGGATATGGCCGCAATGGACTTGCATGAAGCGCCAATTGTGTCGCTCACGAAGCCAGCTACGCAAGACACAGGGCAGCTTGCTTTGTTGGAGAGCGCGAATACTAAGACGCCAAAAATGGATACGAAACGAGTTGCGACGCCCGTCGTTTAATCTTGGAGTTGAACGACAAGCGCCTTTCCGATCAACGTAGGGAGATGTTGAGCGGAGCAACTGTCAGTGAAACTGTCAGTGAAAATAGTTGAAAGTATGTAAAAATAGTGGCGAATTTTGGCAAATTGTTCTTGAGTTTCAGAGGGAAAACCCGCATTGTCCTCGTATCTGAATCGGACTTCACGGTCCGAGTCCTACCTTTGGAGCCATTTCATAAGCCGTTGATGTCCAACGGCGTGGTCGTGAGGAGGAAGAGAAAAAGGGCCAAAACGTGCAGTAAACCGTGTAGTAAGCGATTTTGGAACAGCAAATCCCTTAATACGCTGAAACAATCCGAGGCGAACTCGCCCGCTGCTCGGTAATCAAAATCTCGGAGACGCCTTAAGCTGGAAAGGTGTCAATGAAGAGCAAATATTGGATGTGCAAGCGGGGCAATGTTTATTTCAGCTTCGATTCCACGACGGGCAAACGTGAAAGTTTGCGCACGAGTGACAAGCAGGAGGCGGCGCGGATTCTCCATGCCAAAAATGACGCGCCGCACCACGCCGCGATTAACGTCTCAATTGCCAAGGCGTACTTGGTTGGGTCCGACCCGAAACTTGTGGAGCGGACATGGCAGTTCGTCATGGACGAGTTTTGCTCGCGCGGGAAGGAAAGCACCCGCCGCCGCAATCTGCGCGCTTCCAAAAGCAAGCCATTCGATTTCATCCGCAACAGGAAACTGATTGAGACGAACGCCGACGACCTGTGGGCCGTGATGAAGGCAGGCGGTGCGTTCACCAATCATTACCTGCGTTGCCTGCATAGTTCCGCCATTGGATATGGCTGGTTGCTTGGCCCGATTATCCCACCCAAACTTTGGCCCAAAGCGGCCAAACGCCCGAAACGCGCCATCACGCCAGAGGAGCATCAAAAGATAGTTGAAAACGAGAATAACGAGGAACGGCGGCATTATTACGAGCTTCTCTGGGAAATTGGCGCGGCCCAAACCGATGGCGCAAATCTAACGGCGGCGAACATTGAATGGGATAAACGCTCGCTCTCGTATCGACGGCAGAAGACCGGCGAATTGTGCGTTCTGGAAATCGGCCCACGTCTGGAGACCCTCTTGCGCAAACTTCCGGCCCAGGGACCGCTGTTTCCCACGATCTCGAAAATTCGGGACGTATGGCGGGCGGCGGAATTCCACCGACGTTGTGCCCTGTTGAAAATCGAAGGCGTCACGCTTCACAGCTATCGTTACGCTTGGGCGTGCAGGGCCAAGCAGCTTGGACTGCCGGAGCGGTTTGCACAGGGCGCATTGGGCCACGCGAGCGTGGCCGTCCACCGGGAATACGCCAGGGACGGCGCGGTGGTATGCCCGTCGCTGGAAGAATACGAGCGGAAAATTGTGCCGTTGCCGTTCGCCGTATCGAAGTCCAACGGAGCAAAGAAGGCTGTCAACGGTTGAGGGGATTGCGGCTCATTGCGTTTTCTTTAGCTGCTTTGTGTTCGGCGTTTTGGTAGATTCTGTTTGTCCGCGAAAGTTGCAACGTCCTTCTCACCCGAACGGAGGAAGTCCAAGAAGTCCAGCCCGCTGTATTTGCAGGTTTGACATACGCTCTGTAGAATGAGGTATTCTTCAATTCCTTTCGGCGTCGAGAGACCTTCTATGGCGCGACGGAGTCTGGCAAATGCTTTAACAGCGTGCTCGGCATTGTTATTGTTCCACGGAACACCGTCGTGATTTAGAAAAGTGAACAGCTTGTCACGGTCTTTCTCCAATCGAATTCTGCATTTCAATGCTGGTTCGCTTGAATTTTCCGTTTTCGACATCCGTTTGTAAAACCGCGCGACATCGACCAAATGTTTCCGAAGGAACCTGCTTTTGAATCCCCATTGATCGATGGTCTTGACAATCCCTCTGAAAAGGGCAGCAAATCCTGTAACAATTCCCTTTACGTCTTCGTCGTACGGATTATCCAAAACAGCGTCGTTGAGATCGCGCATCAAGTGAAGTATGCACTTCTGCTGGGGACAAGGCATGGAGTCATACACGGCATAAAAGTCAGAGACCAATACTCCTTTGAATCCATCCAATGCAGTTTGGACTAATTCCCCTTCCCGCGTTTCCGAATAAAAATATACAACCTCGTGGAATGTGGCAAAAACCCAAACGTAAGCGCTTTTGCCATGCAATTTGATTCGAGTTTCATCGGCATGGATCAAGTTGGCTTTCACCATTTTGGCGAGGATGTTTTTGCGGGTTTCATCGTAGTATTCGGCCCCGCTGGCTTTTAACCGATGTACGACATTTTCATCCATTTGAAATCCGAACAGCCTGTTCAACGTTTGTGTCACGGATCGCTGTGAAACGCATAGCTCAATGGTCTCAAAAATGATAAAGGCAGCCAGATTCCGGCCATACATGGTTCGGTCCCAAAATTCCCTTGGCCAAGGAGTAAATGCCGAGCAATACATGCACCTGAAAACTTGGAATTGATACTTCACGACCCATCCATTTGCGCCTGATCGCGTGAATCTCAGGTCGTGGAGCCGCTTCGTTATTGTCCGCAGCATTAGCCCCCCCTTTTTCTGGCAACGGAGGCAAGCAGCCGGACGTTCGCAAATTACTACCTTGCCAACGCGCGTCGGCCTTTTCGTCCGGCTCTTCATTTTCTGTTTAACTCGCTTCAGTTTTCCGTCGGTGCGGATATATATTCTGTCGCGCTGGTAATCCCAACGAGCGGCCTTATTGATAGCCTCAAAGCCCTCGATAGAACTGTTGAACTTTGGCCACATGGTGACTTTGGAATCCAAGGTGTCGGCAACGACAACATCGAGACTGCCTCCCGGGCCCGAACTAGATTTCTCAATGCGTTGACAGGATTGTGAAACGGTGCGGGCTACCAACTCCAGCGCTGCGCAATCTTCTGCATTATATGTGATGAGTTTTTTCTTGAGGGACGGAGCTTTGGTTTGTTCCCATTCGTTGCGCCAAATGACGGATTGGATGCCGGAGGCATCTTCGGCTGACCAGTTGAATCCCAGCCACCGGGCAACGTCTTTTAGCCCATTAGAGTAGGTTGGAAAATAAATTTGCGCGAAGATAACCGAGAGGAGATTGATGGAACATTCAAGTGCTTTCGCAATGCCGTCGGCACTTGGAAGGCTCCCATACTTTTCGCGCATTCGTTTTAGGAAGACAGTCTCGAAGCTGCCATGAGCGTAAGCACGAAAACTGAGCCAAATTGGCGGTGATTTTAGCGCGGTTGGTGATGGAGGATGGGCTGGCTCCCTTGGTTTTCTTGAACAGCCCCAATATTTGGAACCCCCGCAGAGGCTTGCC